>DATEHP010000114.1:0-26225 GCA_035279505.1 Candidatus Sulfotelmatobacter sp.
ATTCCGAGCATGCGACGTTGCGGTGCGCGGAGTCGTGCCAGTCGCGGTAAGGCTGCCAGATCTCGTGACACCTCGTGCAGGATTTTCCTCCGGAGTAGCTGTAATAGAGGCTCGCTCCGGGAAGAAGAAATATTGCGAACAAGAGGATGAGCGGAATGATCACGCGTGCGCGGAAGAATGTGTGATCGGTGCTCGTCATCTGCGTGTCACTCCGAACTTCTCAAAATCCCCACCCTAGCCGCAAAATGCGCGGCTAGGATGGGGCACCCTCGGCATCTAGACGTGCCTGACGCGGCGCTGAAGCACCGCTCTTCCATCAGAACCTACTGAACTGGGTCCATCTTCACGATCCCGGGTGCGTTCCCTTCCGGGTCTTCACCAGATTGGCGGAGGCGTAATAGGCAATCGCCATAGTCGTCAGCACGGGGTTGAATCCGCCATTGTTGGGATGGACGCTGCCATCGATGACGTACAGGTTGTCGACGTCGTGCACACGGCAATACTTGTCGACGACTGATATTTTGGGATCATTCCCCATGCGGCATGTGCCGGCTTGATGCTGGCCGCCGCTCGGACCATCGAGCGAGATCGGGCCAGAACGGATGACAGTGGCGGCACCAGCTTCCTTCAGCCACGATTCGGCTTTCGCGGACATGAAGTTCGTTCCCAGCAGATCGTTCTGGTGGCGATGACCGGAGAGGCGGGCGACCGGAATGCCCCAGTGGTCTTTCACCTTGGGATCGACTTGCACCCGAGAATCGAACACCGGCATTTCCTGCATCGGGCCCATGACGGAAATACTGCTCCGGTAGTAGCGCCGCATGAATTCCTTATGGCCAGTTCCCCACCGAGGGATTCCTGCCGCTTTGCGGGAAGCAAACTGGTATGGCAAGCGAATGAACTCGTTGGCCAGCAGGCCGCCGCTGACGAATCCAGAATTGCCGTGGTTGAAATCGCAGACTGCGATGGATGCTCCGGGTCCGAGGTCATCGTAGGTTTCATGGTCGAACAGGCCAATCGCCCCGGTATAGGCGTGGCCCTGGAGGTTTCGACCGACCCAGTCGTAGCGGTTGCCTAGTCCGTTGGGAAAAAGGCGGCTTTTGGAATTCAGCAGCAGGCGGGCGGATTCAATCGCCGCGCAGGAAACAACCACGAGGTCGGCGGTCTGTTCCTGCAAACGTCCGTCGGAATCGTAATAGGCAACGCCGGTGGCGTGTCCGCGGTCGCTGGTGAGAATCTCCCGGACGATGCATTCGCAGCGCAACTCACAGTTGCCGGTACTTGTGGCTTTCGGGATAACGGTATTGTGAGTGCCGCACTTGGCATCCACCTCGCAGGCGAAACCCACGCACCAGCGGCAGCGCATGCAGGCGCCGCGCCCGTTGTAGGGCACGGAATTGCGCAGCATCGGGATATCGAAGGGGTGAAGGCCGAGACGTTGCGCGGCGGGTTTGAGGATCTGATGTTCCCGAGTCGGTGGAAGCGGCGGCATAGGCAGCGGCCGCTTGCGAGGCGCGCGGAATATGTTGTTGGAGTCATCGCCGGAGACGCCGATTTCCCATTCTGCTTTTTCGTAGTAGGGTTCGAGATCCTCATAGGTGATGGGCCAGTCGTCCAGAGTGCTGCCTTCGACTGTGCCGTAGGTGGAGCGGAGGCGAAAATCCTTTTCCATGAAACGCCATGCCATGGCTCCGTAGCTGAGCGTTCCGCCGCCGACGCAGGCGGCGTTGTTGCTATAGGCTCCGTGGGTGGGAGAAACAGTGTGCGCAAGCCCGGAGGCATCCACGTAAACGCGAGGATTGCGCTCATCGGGGCCGAAGGAATTGCCCAGCACAGAGGTGCGCTGGTTGCGAAGATCGTCTTTGCGCTCATCAAAGGGCGTGAACCATTTGCCGCGCTCGAGGAGAACGACGCTCAGTCCGGCCTCGGCGAGTTCTTTGGCGACCACGCCGCCTCCGGCGCCGCTACCGACGATCACTGCGTTGACGTGTCTCAGCAACATCAGCCTCTGGGGCTAAAATCCTCTTCCTAATCAGCCTAACGGCGCGGCTGGGCAGGCCTCTGAAAAAGTCCCTTGCCGAGAAAAACGCGACCTCAGGCGCTAAAGCGCAGACGTATTTCCAACGGCTTAACGGCACGAGTTAAACTCGTGCCCTTCCCAATTCGTTCCCTTCTCTTCCCCCGCAGGGGGACTTCAGCCCGATCTGGGGTTGGACCGGTCGTAACGGAGCCTGCCGCGAATCGGAGGGTATGGAAGGTTCAGCATCTTCCAACTCACGCCTTCACGATTGCCGCCGTGTCGTGGATCACCGTAGAAGCCCTGCATGGTGTGGTCGACGACGTAACCGATGAACTCCGCTGAGGAGACCTGCTTCCAGGCGGCGCCAAGAGCCTTGCCTTCTTCCAGACGGTGCAGCAGTTCAATCTGCCGGTGAGATTCGAGGTCGGCGAAGACTTTCCCGTAGACCGATTGGCTTGTTTGGTCAACCGCTTCGAGTCCGTGACGATACACCTCTTGCAGAGCCTGATAAGGCCCGCAAAGCTGGCGGTCGATGTAATTGACCACGCCCGCCCAAACTGCGCCGGCGTCCTGGTCAGGAGGCACGATCTGGTCGACCATGCTGGCGAGGGCTCGGGCTTCGTCCAGGGTGAAGAAGCGCCACGGAGATCCATTGCGGCTGCAGGCGATACCCGCTCCGGCAGCGGCTGCGGCTGTGAGGGCAGCTTGCAGAAAGGCTCGGCGATTCAATCTGAGGCTTGGTTGCATCCGGGAGTACTCGCTTGGACTCTAGAATCGCGCGAGGACAGGGTCTGTGACGAAGATCACGTGGAAAGGTGATGAGAGAGGGCGCGCGGGGCTGGTGTTTTCAGCGATCCAAGGTATGATGTCGTCCCATGGCGAAGACCGATCCAGAGCGGGAGAGGCAACGACTGGCCGACTATTACTCGCGCCAACTCGATGGGGCATTAGAGAAAGTCGCGGGGGAGGCGTATGACCTGAGCGATGCCGCCAAAGAAGTCTTGCGGTCGGAACTCGCCAAGCGACACCTCAGCGTGGAGTTGGCCCAACAGCCGGGACTTGCCGTCAAGAAGGCGCCCCAACCATGTCATGCTCCCGAGGAATTTCCTTCAGAGGGAAGTGCTGCAGCAGAAGAATCGCCTGCCTCGGATCGCGAAGCAGAAGGAAGCGAGCTAGTTACGATTCGCGTGTTCAGAGACCTGCCTGAGGCTCTGTTGGCAAAGGGGAGTTTGGACTCGTCGGGAATTCAGTGCGCCCTTATGGACGACAACATGGTGCGGCTGGATTGGTTTATTTCGAACCTGCTTGGTGGAATTAAGCTGAAGGTCAAGGCCGAGGATGCCGATGCCGCAGACGAGATTCTGTCGCAGCCATCCCTGAGCATTTGGATGTTTCCGGCGTGGGTGAGTACCAACAGCCCAGGTGTCCGAAGTGCGGATCGCTGGACATCAACTTTCAGGAACTGGTTCCGGCGGCATACCTATCGACAGTTGTGAACGTGCCTATCCCTTTTCATCGTCGTGCGTGGCGATGTCGCTCATGCGGGGTGGAGTGGGAAGATGACGGGTTGCCTGACCCGGCGGAATTACCGGCCTAGTTTTTCGAATCCCTTCTTAATGACGTCCAGAGTGTCTTCTGCCAGATTGAGGGCCGGGAGTTCCTCGCGCGTGAACCGGCGAACCTCGGAGGCGTCGCTAGCGGCGAAGAGTTCGCCACCAACTGCTTGGCAAAGGAAATCGATCAGCACGTAGTGATACTGCACCCGTTTCTCGGGATCGCGCAGGATGCGGTCGTACACTCCAAGCAATTCGCCGGGTTCGACGATTAATCCCGTCTCTTCGCGCGCCTCGCGCACGGCCGCTTCGCGAACCATCTCCCCGACTTCGAGAACGCCCCCGGGGATCGACCAATGTCCCTGGATCGGCGGGTGAGCACGCTTCACCAGGACGACACGGTTGCCTTCGATGATGATCGATCCGATACCGACCAGAGGGATTTCGGGAAATTCGCGTTTCATGCGTGAGTTTCGAGCTTTGAGCTATGAGCCACGAGCAAGCATATCCGAGTTAGCTCGAAGCTCGCAGCTCGAGGCTAGGAACTTGCTACAATTTCGCGCGGGCCAAAAAAGGCAGACAACCACAGAGTGCACTGAGGGACACAGAGAGATATGGCTCTTGAGGAGTACAAACGGAAGCGGCGCTTTGAAGATACACCCGAACCTCCGCCGGAAGTGGCGAAGAAGAAGGGGAATCGCTTCGTCGTGCAGAAGCATGATGCGACGCGGCTGCACTATGACTTTCGGCTGGAGATGGAAGGGGTATTGAAATCGTGGGCGGTGCCGAAGGGGCCCTCGCTCGATCCGGCGGACAAGCGGTTGGCGATGCACGTGGAAGATCATCCGGTTTCTTACTTCGACTTCGAAGGGAACATCCCCGACGGCAATTACGGCGCAGGCAGCGTCATGGTGTGGGACGTGGGGACGTGGACGCCTCTCTCGCCAGTGCCGGTGAACGGGAAATATGTTCCGGGAACTGAGGCTGAAGCCGCAGCCATGATCGCCAAGGGCGATTTGAAATTCCGGCTCAATGGCAAGCGGCTCAAGGGGGATTTCGCGCTCATCAAGATGAAGGGTCGGCGTCCCGGCAGCAAGGGCAACGAATGGTTGATGATCAAGAAGCATGATGATCACGTGGTGGAGGGATATGACGCGGGGGACATTGACGAGTCGGTACTCAGCAAGCGAAGCATGGATGACATCGCGGGCGATGCTCGTTCACGGGAGTGGACCAGCAGCCGTCCTGCCGGGCGCGGGAGATTGAAAGCGGCTTGGCTGGCAGACGCCGTGGCGCGGCTCGATCAAAAAAAAAAGCAAACCAAAAACGCGAAAAACGCGGGGGGCGCAGAGGTAAGTAAGAAAAAAGCTTCTGCTCACGGTCAGAGAGTCGTGGCTGCCGCTGACATCTCTGGGAACGGGAGCAAGAAACTGCAAGAATCGCCTTCAAAGAATCAGACTGCCAAATCCTCGGTGCCCTCTGCGGTCGTGGTTTCCGGGCCCGTAAAGCGCCCAATGCCGACCGCCATCCATCCCATGCTGGCCGAGTCCATTGAGAAGCCTTTCGACGATAGGGACTGGTTGTTTGAGATCAAATGGGATGGATACCGGGCGATTGCCTTTATCGAAAACGGGAAGGTGCGGCTGGTTTCGCGGAATCAGAACGAGTTGACGGCGCGGTATCCGGAATTGAAGGACATGCCGGAATTCATCAAAGCGAAGACTGCCATTCTGGACGGAGAAGTCGTTGCGCTGGACGCCGACGGGCGGGCCTCATTCAGCCTGATGCAGCAGCGTACCGGATTTCGGCCTGGCGGGAAGCGGGCGGCAGAAAAAGCAGACGTTCCCGTTTTGTATTACGCCTTTGATGTTCTGTATCTCGACGGCTACGACTGGCGGCGGGTGCCGCTGGACGAGCGCAAGAAGAAGCTGGCTTCGCTGCTGACCACCGGAGATTCGCTGCGCTACTCGGATCATTACGAAGCCCAAGGAAAAGCGCTGTTCGAGATCGCTCGCCAGAAGAAGTTGGAAGGCATCCTGGCCAAGAAGCGGAACAGTTGCTACGAAGAGCGCCGCAGTCGCGAGTGGCTGAAGATCAAGATCCGGCATCGGATGGAGTGCGTGATCGGAGGCTTCACCGAGCCAGAGGGCACCCGGGCGCACTTCGGATCATTGGTGCTCGGACTGTACGACAAGGAAGGACGGCTGATTCACGTTGGCCAGGTGGGGAGCGGATTCGACCAAAAGCTCTTGAGCGACATTTCCAAAGTCCTCCGCAAGATGGAGACCAAGAAGAATCCGTTCTACGGAGAAGTCGAGGCTCTTCGCAAAGTGAGCTGGGTCAAGCCGGAACTAGTAGCAGAGATCGAATATGCCGAGTGGACGGAAGGCGCCAATAGCGGAAGCGGCCCGAAACTGCGGGCCCCCGTATTTCTTGGACTAAGGGATGACAAAGATCCGAAGGAATGCGTGTTCGATCAAGTCGCCGCGGCCACCTGAGATTGAGACTCGAAGCCTACTTGATGTCCTTCATCGCCAACAGCGTGCCGTAATCGCGGCCGTTGGAATCGACTGCGAGCGCTTCCACCCCCGGAAAAGCTTCGCGAAACTCCGGATATTTCGCGATCAGCGCCTTCATTAATGCAATGTTGTCCTGATACGCCTGATTCGAATTTGAGGCATCCGACACCTTGTGCTTCACGAACAGATCCAGGTCGTTCCCGATCATCCAAGGAAAAACTGCGGATAGCGTGTATGTAGTGGCGCCCACAACCAGGTCGACGGTCTTACCCTCCCCCGGAAGATCAGCGGGTTGCGCGGTCTGTATCTCGTCGTAAAGCTTGTCGGTTGTCAGAGTGCTCATGAAAGGCATTCCGCGCGCGGTCAGATCCATACTCTGCTTAAAGTAGAGCCAGGCGTTGTGCAGTTGGCCCTTGGCTTTGAAGTCGCGCGCCCGAGCCAGGAACCAGTCGCTGTCGTGTCCGGCAACCAGAGCGGACTTAACGTACAGGCCCCCCAGCCTCCAGTCAGGTCCGATCTGTTGAAGCACTTCAGAAAACATTGTTCGACCCTGGGGCGACGTAGCGTCGAGGAGCACAACTGCGTATTTCCCCGATGGCAGATTCTCGAAATAGAAGGCCGCGCTGTTCGGAGTTTGGCCTTTTTTACTGAACACGCCACAGTAAAATTCCGAGCGCTGGTTGGGTACGGCGTCCGCATTAAGGAGAAAAGCCGCTTTCTGGGTGGCCTGGGAGGCCGCCAGACTCTGCTCATGGCTCTTGACGGCGGCCTCAATGCCGCCGAAATCCGCCGCAAGGCTGGGAACCGCATTCTGCCGTAAGGAAGAAGTATCGCCCTTCACCGCCATCTCGAAGAATCGCTGCCCCGCGTTAGTGATGGCGGTCCGCAGGGCGGGATCCATATCATTTGCTGTCTGGCAGGTCTGCGCACCAGCGTTCCCCGGCATCAATGCCAGAAGAATCGCCATGCAGTACAACTGGTCCTTTACGTACCGCGAGACCGGTCCCATAAGATTCCTGCCTTTATTTCAGAGAGTTGCACAGCCTCGGCTTGGACGATGCACGCCATGGTTGGGCGTTATTAAGATATTGTGTTGCCCGAAATGGTTGACTGCAATCGTCTTAAATAGCCTGTAACCCATCCCGTTGCAAGAAACGAAAGGATCGACGTTCCTGTTACTGGGGATATTCTTGGCGGCTCCTATCACTGGGTCCGGTGGTAAAATCATAGGTAAGGCGCCACCTGTTGAATCCCCCCAACTCCGAGCCCTCAGAGGGAAATCGTCAGGAAGTCAGGTTATGAGCACAGGATCGCAGCTGAAAAAAATTGCTACCGTAGGACTCCTGAGCTCAGGGCTTCTGTGCTTTGCTGTTCCGGCGTTCGCCGCCGCTGCGGCGCAAGCCAAGCCTCAGGTGCATCGAAGGATCACCAAGAAGAAACCAGCCGAACCGCCTCCACCCTTGCCCTCTGGACCGACTGGAAGACCAGTCCAACAGATGCCGCTGGATGCGATTGCGGCGGTTCCACCACAAGTGACGTACGAGAATAACCAGCTCACCATCCTCGCGCCGAACTCGACGCTCGCGGATATCTTGCGCGCAGTCCGCAAACAGACAGGGGCTGACATCGAGATTCCCGCGGCTCCGGAACGGGTAGTAACCCATCTGGGGCCCGGACCTGCAAGGGAAGTGATGGCGGACCTGCTGAACGGGTCCCGATTTAATTACGTCCTGCTGGGATCTCCTTCTGACCAGTCCGCTCTAACGCGTGTGGTCCTGGTGGCCAAGACCGGCCCTCAGGAAATCGCTCCGAATCCGGTTGTGGCGGGCACTCCTCCACCTGACAACCAGGCGGTCAATCAGGCTGAGCCGGAACCTGCAGCCGAGGCGAATGAAGCGGAAGCGGCCGACGACAACAACAATGCCGACGACAACGCTGATCAACCGGCGGCCGAAGCTGAGCAACAGCCTCCACAAGACCAGCCGCAGGGCGTTAAGACTCCACAGCAAATGTTGCAGGAGATGCAGCAGCGGCAGATGCAATTGCAGCAACAGCAGCCGCCGGGGCAGCCTCCAATTCCGGGTTCAGGTATGCCGCCCCATCCGCCACAAGAAAACTAAGGCAGAGGCGTTCGCGAGATTCCGGTGCTTTCTCGATTTCCGTGAACAGGGTTAGCATCCTGGCTCGTGGAGCGGGACGTGAAGCTCGAATCGCGTTCGGACGCCGTTCTCTGCAGCAGGTTCCAGTCGCGATCCACTTCGCTTTCCGCGATGCTGTGGGGCGAGGGATGACGCAATTCCGATCCCAGTCTTGCCGCAAGCAACTGGCGCACGAGCTCCGGCGGAGCATCGCCATTCATGATATTGCTGGCGGATGCGCCCACTCGGACAAACTTTTCGCCAACCTGCATCTCGAGAATCGGATGTCCCTGCGAATCGAGGGCAGGTTGTGCCTTGGATTGGAGTTTTGCCCAAACCTTCTCGGCATCCTTTGCTGAGGTCTCTGGGAACGCGCCAGCAAGGTAGTGCTTGAGCTGCGCCTGATACGCCTTGATATCCTCGCGTTCTACCGGCAATTCAGCTTCGCGGCCGGCGACAAAGATGTTCGCATTGCGAGCCGGCTCGAAGTGACCTGCTCCGGTGGTGAAGTAAACCCCGGCTACACATCCGGCGAAGATCGGGCTCGCCACGGCGCTTGGGACGATGTATTTCTTCGATTTGAAGAACGACTCAACCACTCCATGCGCGGTCGTGCTGCGTGACATGCTACCCGGAACCTGGGCAATCACGGTTCGCGAAAACTGAATCTCCGGGTGCCGGGCGCTAAACCCGGTCATGGTTTTCGCCATCTGTTTCGGCGTCGTAATGCCGACGTCGGCGAACAAACTGCGGTGCAGCGCTTTTGGGTAATAAAAGTTGATGATGTCTTTCACAAAATCGGCGCAGTTGCGCGTAACGGTGTGAAAATGCGAAACGTTCGGGGACGAATTCAGCTTTTTGATGAGCGCGAGGTCCTGCTTCCGCGTCGTCTCAATCTCAAAGCCGTAAATCGTGCGATCGTAAGATGAGCCGATGAGTTCGTACCAATTTCCGCCGGGCGTCTCGCCGTTTCTAACATCAGGAGCGATTACCTCCAGATGCTTGCGGCGGTAGCGGTCACGCAGAAACGCGGTCATCTTCGGGTCGGCGAATAGCGGAATATCTTCCGGACGCTCAACGGCATACAGATACGGGATAAGAGGAATCGCCACCCAGTCATATTTGCCAACACCGTGGTAGCGGCTGATAACCACACCGGTTTCCCCCGGAGCGCAGGGACGAAGGACCAGCGGAGTGTCGGTGCAAATCCCAGATAGATACACGGCGGCATGGCCGGTTGCAGTAAAGAATCCCAGCCTGCCATAAGGTTCTTCGAGGAGCAGTGTTGCAGAAGTACCCGCGAATGCGGAACAAGTCATCATCAGCGTGATGACCACCGCTGCGGCAAGGCTCAGTAATCGGATACGAGGTGATTTCATACGCGATAACTCTTTAGCCTAACTTCCTTAGTTAGAACCCCTTAGCGACAGATTAGTTGCGTGGATTAGAAATAACTAGTTACGGAAGTTCGAAACCCGGCAGATGCAAATTAGCGAAGATATAGCGAACGAAATGCGCTATCAGCAGTGTTCATAACGAGTTGCGCAATTGCTCCATTGCCCAAAGTGCGCTGTCAGCAATGGCTTCGTCCTCGTCAAGCACCAGGGCTTTCAGGAGGGGGAGAAACTGCCGGTTCCCGCTGTTTCCCATCGCGATTACGGCATTGCGACGGAGGCCGGAACGCTTGGCGCGCCGGATCGGGGAACCGCGGAATGTTTCGCGAAATTCTTCTGCGGACATTTCGGCCAGCCAGTCGAGAGCTGGGTTCACCAAACCTTCTCGAGCAGAGAATTCGGGTGCACTGGTTGCAGGAGCTTTACGGTTCCATGGGCAAACATCCTGGCAAATATCGCACCCGAAAATGTGGCGTCCCATGCCGGCCCTCATTGCCTCAGGGATCGAGCCCCGCTTCTCAATTGTGAGGTATGAGATGCAACGATTGGAATCGAGTTGGTACGGAGCGAGAATCGCATCCGTGGGACATGCCTCGATGCAACGCGTGCAAGTGCCGCAGCGGTCAGGTGCGGGCACGTCGGGGGTCAGTTCGAGCGAGGTCAGGATTACGCCCAGGAAAAGCCACGAGCCGACCTGCTGATTGATGATGCAGGTGTTCTTGCCGATCCAGCCCACCCCCGCGTACTTCGCGAAGACACGCTCGACAATGGGTCCGGTGTCGACATAGCTGCGGGTGATCAACTGCCGGTCTGACTCCACCATAGCCTCATGCACAGCAGCTTCGACTTTCTTGAGGCGCCGTAATACGGACTCGTGGTAATCCTCGCGGCTCCAGGCATAGCGAGAGATCCATCCGCGGCCCGGATCCTGTACCTCGGTCGAATAGGGATGATCGGTGTTGTAGTTGATAGCACAAACAACAACACTGTGGGCCCAGGGTGCCACGCGAGAAAGCGATGCCCGTTTAAGCGAGCCCCGTTCATCGCGGGCCTCCATGTACCTCATATCGCCAGCGTGTCCGGCGGCGATCCACTCAGGAAAGAATTGCAGTTCGGGAGAATCGGTAGCGGGAGCAATGCCAGCAAGTTCGAATCCGGCCTGCCGGGCGGCTTGCTTCACAATGGATTCAACTCGACGGATGAAACTGGCCAACGAATTACCTCTGAGGAAGGGGCGTGGAGCGGAGAGTTAGACGCCGAGTTTCTTTACTTCCTCGTTGTAATACTTGCGGTAGAGAATGTCCCATTCCTGCGAACCTTCGAGAATGGTTCGCTTCTGGGTGTCGATTTTTGCCCGGGCTGCGAGGTCGATCCTGGCTTCGTGATTGAACAACTCTTCGAGAATCTTTCGGGTTTCCTGGCGGATGGTATTCGGGTCTTCGATGAACTCTACCTCGTCCATCTGCTTGAGAACGTCCGAGACGGCGCGGGCCAGCACATTCACTTTGTCGCGGCTGAGTCTCACAGCACCGCCTTGTATTTGCGCACGAGTTCGGTCTTTACCTTGCGGAACATTTCCTGATAATTAGCTCCCGTGTTACGCATCTCGTCCGAGTAGGCCTCAAGAATGACGCGGACTTCGTCATTGATGCGGTCTTCGAGGGAGAGTTCCTCAAGCAGTGCGGCATGCACGCGCTCGGTCATCGCAGGGACAGCCGTGGTCTCGATGAGCTTGCCTGCGATCAGTTTTTTGGTAACTTCGCGGGCCAAATAGCCCACATATTCCTTGGAAAAAAGCATGTATGGGTAACGGCGCTGCGCGCAACTCTTTTGTTTTGAATTATGAAGTGTAACACAGGGCACCGAGGAGGCGCAGCAGGACGGGCTGCGCCCGGCGGCATCTAAAAGATTAGCGCGGGCTGAGAGCTATCGTCCCAAAGTTGCGATCGTGGTTTCGAGGATCGCGGCGAGCAAAAATGCGAACACGAAGTAGGTAGCAACACGGCTGGGCGAATTATCTTCCCGGGTTTCCGGCATAGTTCCTCGCAGGGGTTGAGTTGGAACTTCCCACAGATCCACCGGGCGGGATTATACACTGTCAGCGGTTCCGTACAAGGCTGCGGTCGGTATCACTGGGCTTGCGGCGCGGGCTGGTCGCGCAGCGTATAGACAAACTGCTTGATCTCGTGACGCTCGCGGTCTTGCTTTTGCGCCGATTCCTTCGCCAATTGGCCGTATAGACGCAGCTCTTCTTTCGCCCTTTCGGCATTCCCGATTTGCCGGTACGCCTGCGCTAAACGATAGTGCGCTTCTTCCATCCCAGGATCGGCGTCGAGGGCTTTTCGGTAATCGGAAATCGCCTCGTTATAGGCTCCCTGCTCGGAGTGCACGATGCCCAATTGGAGCGCGGCTGCTGCGTGCTGAGGATTGATCTTTATGGCAGTTTTCAGGAGAGATTCCACTTCTGTGCCACCTCCCTTATCATGTGCGGGGTTTCGCAACTTCCAGAGCCCGAGTGCATAGTAATAGTTCGCGTCGGCGCTATCGGGATGAAGAGTCACGTAGCGGTGGAGTTTTTCCACGAGATCGGGGTTGGCCCGAGTCTCAGCCTCTTCAATTTTGCCGAGGAACTGATAAGGGACGGAATCGTTCGGACTGAGATCCGACGCGCCGCAGATTCGTTGAATTGCCTCCTCGTGAGCGCCCCGAGCGAAAGATGTAGCCCCGAGTCCGAGCATCATCCGGGCCGAGCGAGGAAACAGGCGGTTCCCTCTCGAGAAGACTTCCATTGCTGGTTCGGGCGCGTGATGCAAAAGCAGCTCCGCGCCCCAATCGAACAGGTGTGATTCGCTGGGATCCAGCTCGGCGGCGCGTTGATATTGCCGGACCGCTTCCAGGGAGTCTCCGAGCTTCTCGTCGACATCTCCGAGGAGATGATGCAGATCCGCTTGATCGTGGCCTACCAGTAGCTTCGTTGCCTTGTCCCGTGCGATGGCGTAATTCCCGGCTTCGGAGTTTGCCAGAGCCAGGTCGTAAGCGTTTTCGTAATTCGCCGGGTCTGTGGCGGTGGCGCGCTCCAGAAAAGGAATCGCCTCTTGCGCCCTGCCGCTGGCGATAAGCAACTGGCCCAACTGATGGTTGACGCCGAAATCATGCGGTTGACGCTTCACGAGTTCCCTAAGCGACGCTTCCCGCGCTGCATCGGGTGAAGGCCTGGCGGCAGTCTCTGCCAACGACACCGTATCCTTGGCGAGCGAATTCCGCGTCCGCGCAATCGTGTCGGACCCGTGGCCTCCGAGAGTTGTGGTATCAGTCACTCCAGCGACTGTGAACTGAGGCTGATCGAAGAATTGAGGAGCTGACGTCGCTGATCCCTTGGTTGCCAGGACTACGAGGGTTAGATCGATGATTTTCGATTCTCGCGGCCTGAGAAACACTGCTGAAACATCAGCAGCGGCATATCCTTCTTTTGTTGCCCGCAGACTATAGACACCTTCAGGCAACTGAGTGAAGGAGTAGCCTCCCTGCGCATTCGTGTGGACCAGGAAACCGTCCGTGGAGTCTTTCTTCCGCATTAGGACGGATGCTTCCGCGACCGCTTTTCCGTCGGCGTCACGAACGACGCCGTGCAAGCTGGTTGGTTGGGCAGGCTCTTGAGCCATGAGGGTAAGAGACAGCAGAAAGGCGCTCGCGATCGTCAGCCTACGTCGGCTGAGATCATCGAATCTCACGTGGGAAGAGTACAAACGAATCATGCAAAGCTTCACTCGGCAAACGCCAGGCGGAATGCGTCCAAGCGAGAATTCTAGATGTTGAGAATCACCCCGGCAACTGGTGCCCGTTAGTTTGGCGGGGAGACACTCGAACAAATACAATGCAGTGCTCCGCATTGTCACCTATGAAGAACAAATTCAGGTTGAAATTTCTCACCGTGTTGTGCCTCGCTGCGTGTATGCCGTCGTTGGGGCAGCAATCATCAGGGAAGCGCAAGATCATTATCGATCAGGATGCGGCGGGACCCGCCGGGACCGACCAGCAATCCATCCTGCTGCTCGTTCAGTCTCCGCAGACGGAGGTGCTAGGCATAACTGTGGTGACGGGCGACGCCTGGCTCAAGGATGAAGTTGCGCACACGTTGCGAATGCTCGAACTGGTCGGGCGCACCGACATCCCCGTGGTTGCCGGAGCGGAATACCCGCTGGTCCGACGAAAAGACGAAACGGAACTCTGGGAACAGCACTATGGCACCGTGCCGTGGGTGGGAGCCTGGACGCCCCGGCTTTACCATCCACCGGACCAATTGGGTGAAATGCCGGAAGGCAAACCTTCTACCAAGCCACTTGATGAAGACGCCGCACATTTTCTCGTGCGCCTGGTGCGCAAGTATCCAAACGAGATCACGATTTATGCCGGTGGTCCCATGACTAACATTGCGTTGGCCATCTCCATCGATCCAGAATTTGCTTCGCTTGCGAAGGAATTGATCTTCATGGGAGGCAGCTTGAATCCCATCACCGACGATCCCGAATTCGTAAATACTCCGAGGCATGAATTCAATCTGTGGTTCGATCCTGAGGCGGCACACATTGTGCTGACGGCGCCCTGGAAGAAAGTTGTCTGCACGACGGTCGATATTTCAGTAAAGACTCGTCTCACGCAGGAATTGATCGATCGAGTGAAGGCGCATAACACTCCGGCTGCGCGATACGTCGCAACCTATGCCCGCCTTCATGGCCAATACAATTACCTTTGGGACGAACTGGCAGCCATGGCTTGGCTGGATCCGAGCCTGATTACGGCCAAGAGCACACGTTATCTCGACGTTGATCTCAATCGAGGAGCGGGTTACGGCGACACATTGAGTTGGTCCGAAGAGGATAACCCGAAGATCGTAGGGCCGCCCGTTGAGATTCAAGTCGATCTGGACGCGCAGAAGTTCTACAAGGAGTTTGTCGATTTGCTCGCAGCGCCAACGCCGAAGCCTTAGCAGGCGCTACTGCTGCAATTGATCAAGCATCTGCCTGGCTTGGGGATGATCCGGACGCTGCTGGAGTAAATCGGAGAGCACGCTGCGGGCCTTATCGTGTGCACCTTCGAGGGCGTAGACGCGGGCAAGATTCAGGTATGCCTGATCAAAACTCGGGGCCACGCGGATGCATTGCTCAAAGCTGGCAATGGCCTCGTCCCGGCGTCGCGTCATCAAATAGAGAATTCCCAAATTATTGAGAGCCTCGGGGTAATCCGGGCGCGCTTTCAGTGCGCGCTGCAGATGCTCGTAAGCCTTCGCCGTGTCGTCCGTCTGCGCAAAAACCATTCCCAGACCGTAATTCGCCTCGGGATCGTCAGGAGCAACTTCCAGGGCGAACTCCAGTACTTTTCGGGCCTGATCCCATTGCTTCCCGGCGCGGTACGCATTGCCAAGGTTGTCGAGTGAGAGGAGGTGGCGCGGATCCAACGTGAGCGCCTTCTGAAAATTCTCAATCGAGTCGAGGATGCGCCCTTCCCGCGTGGCGAGCACCCCGAGATTATTCCAGGCATCCGGCAGAGTGCCGGAATAGGTGGGCTTCAGCGTCACGCACTTCTCAAAGATCTGTCGCGCGAGAGCATTCTTGTTCTGATTCAAGTAAACGCTGCCAATTCCGTAAAGGGCCTCGGCGCTCGAGGGGTCATCTTCGAGAGCTTGCCGGAAGGAGACCTCCGCCGGTTCGAGGTATCCGCGTTGAAAAAATAGAGCGCCGAAGGAGAGATGATTTCGACCGACGGCAAGCGGGTACGTTCGGCTGGGAAAGGGCAATCCGCGGGCAAGGCGATCGGCATCCGAAGTCGGTATTTGTCGAAAATCCTGCTCCACGCGGGCCGGCTTGACCGCTCCTCGATACACCTTCACGATGTATCCCTCTTGATTGATCAGGAAGGAAGTCGGCAAACCAAGATCGCGGTGACGATCGAAAAGCTGGCGATAAAGAATGTTGTAGATGGCGGCGACGTCTGCTGAACCGCGGATAACAGGAAAGGAAAACCGCCGGCGCTGCAGGAAGGCATCGAGGCGTTCTGCGGGCGATTGTTCCTGCGGACCCGAGGGAATCAAATGATCTACGCTAACCGCCAGCAAGCCCCAGTTCTGTGCAGTCCAGCGCGAATGGTTTTCTTCCAAGGCAGCCAGTTGCGACTGGCACTCCAGTGACTTTGCCGTCCAGAAATTGAGCAGAAGGGGCTTGCCTCTTGCACCTGAGACGGAACGAAGCTCTCCTGACAAGTCGGGCAACGAAAAGTCGGGTGCCGGGACCGGAGAGAGAAGCCAGGTTTCTACCTTGTCTGGGAGAGCCTCGTTGAGTGGTGGGGAAACCTTCGGCAAGGGCTTCTGCGGTCCACTAAGCTTGAACGGTTCAAGGCGGGAAGGGTGAGCACCTTCCTCCACCCAGATCCGGTGATTGATCGGCAGATCGTTCAACTCCTGCACCAATCCGCTGGGCCAGTGGATGGACGCTCGCACTGGGCCCTTTTCATCTCCGAGGCCGAAAAAGACCTCCTTACTGTGCTGGGAGAGAAAACCCGACCCGGCCTGCAGCATCCGAGTCTGCTTCAGCCTGCCTCCTTCAATCGTGATCGAGGCGCCGATGGCGTCGCGGTTGCTCCCGGTGCCGTGCAGCCGAAACGAGATGGAGGGGGGAAGGCCCTCGATTACATTCTTCAGCAATCGCAACTGCGGAGCATTTCGATTCTTCAAAGCGATTTCGAGCCGGCCGTCGTGATCAAAATCAGCGAGCGCAAACGATCGCCCGTCTTCCACGAAATCCAGCCCTGCGACAGCCGAGATATCGGAGAACGTTCCATCACGATTGTAGGCATAGAAAACGTTGCGTTCGTAGCCGCTCCAGGTGCCATCGGAGCGGATCAGTTCATTGATGGCATTCCACCCCTGCTCGTAATCCTTGTTGGAAACTACCGCGTCTGGGGAATTGGCGACGACCTGGCGCCAGAAGAAGCTGTTTAGATCCTCGCGCGATGTCCCTGAAACCATGCCGTTCGCTATGTAGAGATCAAGAAATCCATCATGATCAAAGTCGAACGCATCGCTCGACCATGCCCAGCGGCCGATGCCGACGCCCGACGAGTTTGTGATGTCTTCAAACCTTGTCCCACGGTTCGCAAGCAGTGAATTCCCCATCGCGTGCTTTTGATACAGCGTCCGCGTCGCCGAGGAAGAGTCTTTCTTGAAAATGTCCTGCTGCGAGGTGCGAAGGCCGGCGGCAGTCCACATGTTGGCGACATAAAGATCCTCGGCCCCGTCATTGTCGTGATCGAACCAACAAACACTCATCCCGGCGCCGACGTCTTCCACACCCAACTCAGCAGCGACGTCGGTGAACGTTCCATCGCCGTTGTTGCGGTACAGGTTCTTACGGCCGAAGTCGTTCACCACATAAAGGTCGGGCCAACCGTCGCGGTTGTAGTCTCCCCATCCGCAGCAGAAACTGTAGCGCGTGTTGTTCATATTGAGCCCGGACTCCGCCGTGACGTCTCGAAATGTGCCGTCGCGGTTATTGCGCATCAGGAAATTCGGCGGACCGTTTTCTGCGTCGTGGTACGGCAACGGGTATCGGTACTGGCCAGTGCCCTGATAGTACGTGTAGAGGCAGAAATAGATGTCGAGCCAGCCGTCGCGATCGTAATCAGCGACCGCGGCTCCAGTGAAGGTTCCCTGTGGCGGCGAGGCGAATCGGAACGCATCAGGCTGATGCCGGAATTTGCCGTTGCCGTCGTTCACAAACAGGATAGGTCCGCTGGAGCTAACGAGAATAACGTCCTGGCGGCCGTTGTTGTTGTAGTCGGCGAACAGCGCACACACCGTGTTGTCAAGAATGCCCAGGCCGGAAGATTCAGTGACGTCTTCAAAAGTGCCATCTCCGCGATTGCGGTAGAGACGATTCGGCAATCCGGCGGCCTGGCAAACATAGAGCTCATCGAATCCGTCGTTATCGATGTCGGCAACGGAAATTCCGTTGTGTCCGTAAACGTCGATCCCACACGCGCCGTCGATCAAGGTTCGCCAGTAGTCTGTCCCATGCAGCATTTGGGCTGCGTATGAGGGGGGGCCCAGAGCCCCGGCGGTTATATCCGCATAAATGGGCGACGATGCGCGCGCCTGAGTTTCGTCGAGAGTTCGCCAACTGGCGACTCGAAACTGATTTCCATCAGACCTCTTCCAGACTAACTGCCAGTTCCCCACGCGCTGGTCGCGATGGAAAGTGTCGCCCGTGCCCGCAATTTCATAGCGAATACGGGTTTCGATCCGGTCCGGAGCGTCCGACGATGAACCTACGGGCGAAGCATTGATCCAAGTAATCTGGAACTCGGCAATGTCGATCTCGGAAAAGTCACGGAGGGAAGACTGCAAAGCGCGGAGAAAAGCGTCCCGGTTCAGAACGATCTCATCGCTGAATTTGTTCTGGCGGACCTCCACCGGAGGCCGGGCTCGAACCGGTTGCGACTCAGTGGCGCCCGGCGATGCTCCCATAAAATCAGCGGCCAAGCTACTGAGGAGAAAGCTGAAATCGCGCGGGGAACGCATATAGGCCTGGCTCCACTGCGTGAGAGTCCCAGCCAGTTCATCCGCGTACTTTTCCGTGATGAAAGTATCGAAGCCAGCCTTCGCTTTCAGCAATGTGGAGTCGAGAGGCCGATCCGTGCGATATCGGGGGTGCAGGTAGAATCCCGGACGCTCCGCTTGAGGATCTGGAACGGCCGAAGTGAGCAGAGTGAACTTCCGACCCCACAAACTCGGCGGGATGAGGGTTGCGCCAGCCCCCTGACAGAAGCGGAGGAGAAAGTCGCGCCGGCTCAAATCGAGTTTACGCCGCCGCTCCGCCCGGCTCAGAGGAGTGTCTCCCGCAGAATCACGTGTAAGGCGAACCCTAACATCCGTACCGGAGACGGTCAAGGCGCACGGAATAGTTCTGCGTGGAAGCCCGCAGGCGTGCAGGGCTGCTCCTCGGCCTCGAGCAACTTAGAAATGTCTTTTATTTACCTGGTTATTGCTTACCGTTTTGAGCGATATGGGCCGCCAAAACAGCAGAACCGTCGTTAACTCCGTCCAGGAACGTATTGTCGTCAAGAGGACGCTTCCGGACAGCATCGATGGGAGCCGTTTTGATGATCTTATAATCTTGATATTCGATCGAGAGGGTGGCTTTACCTCCGAGCCGGATGAAGCTTTCGGTATGGTTCTCCGCAGGTAGCCAGAAGCCATCCACCTTCACGTACTTGTGTGCGATGCCAGTCTTCTTGATCCACATGGAGGGGTTCTTGCCGGGCTCTCCCTCGATCCTAACCACGGCAAAATCACGGGCGTCGACCCAGATTTTCCCGCGGTACAGAAACTTGTTCTTCGTTTTAGGCAGGAGTTTCAGGACATATTGAGCGCCGTCGGGTGTGGTGTCGTATCCCACCAGTTCGAAGTCGTAATTCTGCCGGGTCAGCGCGGTATCGTGACGATTTTCCACTTTGAGCGCTTCCTGCTCACCTTCCAGCAACTTCTTAAATATGTGGTCGATAACAAACTTCGATCCAGTCTGCGACAGGACAGTAAATTCTTTGGAGTTCGGAGCACGGAAGTTCACCTTCACAACCATTTCCGCATCTCTGTCGCTGGGAAAGCCTCGATACTCCATTCGGTAAGTCCGCTTCCCTTCGAATTGCTGCAGGGCAGCGGTCCGCTGCGCGTTTCTTTGCTCCAAATTCGCAAGGACTTGTTCCAAAGTGAGCGGATTCGGTTGCGTCCCGGGTCCCGCAGCATTCTCCTGGGCGGTCACCGCATAGGGAGCGGATACAAGACCCAGCACAATCGGGAGCGCCCGGACTAAGTTCATTGGCATTGGCCTCGTTACAGAGACTTTGATGCCGTGGTCTACGTGGGTGCTGCCAGATAAGTGACTGAGGGCGAAACCGTAGGGCCTAGACCCCACAATACTGATTTCTACCTCGATGCAGCGGGGGAGACGCACTCCTGTTAAGATTCGGGGCATGCCGTTGCGGCCCGTTCCGTAGCCGAAGGTCCATTCGGCAGGCTCGGGCAGTACGCAGCGAGAAGGAAAGGAATGGCAAGTTCTCCAACCAGCTACGAATCGATGGCTGAGTCCCTGGCGGACGAATTCCAGCGTTCCTATCACACCCGTCCGTTGATCTTCAGGGCGCCCGGACGTGTAAATCTGATCGGCGAACACACGGATTACAATGACGGTTTCGTGATGCCGGCCGCGATCGGATTCTATACCTGGATCGCGGCCAGCGCCCGCCCTGATCGCACCCTCCATGTTCATTCCGGCGAGTTTCAGGAGACGGTTGACTTATCTCTTGGCTCCCTCGCCGGGCCTCCTCGTAAACATTGGAGTGACTTCGTGCGTGGAGTGGCGGCGGTTCTGCACAGCAGTGGCGTTCAACTATCGGGCGCCAACCTGATCATTCAAGGCCAGGTTCCGATGGGAGCGGGCTTGAGTTCCTCCGCATCATTGGAAGTGGCGACCGGACTGGCACTGCTGGCCACGTCCCAGGCTGAAGTGCCGCAACTGGACCTGGTGAAAATCTGCCAGCGCGCTGAGCATGAATATGTTGGCACGCGCTGCGGGATCATGGACCAGTTTATTGCAGTGTTTGCCAGTTTCGGACACGCCCTCATGATCGATTGCCGTTCGCTTGACTACCGATCGCTTTCGATTCCAGACGATGCCCGGCTGGTGATCTGCAATAGCATGGTGAAACATGAACTAGCGAGCGGGGAGTATAACCGCCGCCGCGCGGAGTGCGAAGCCGGGGTCAAGGTCTTTCGAATGAGTTCGCCCGACGTGCACGCCCTGCGGGATGTCACTATGGTGGATCTCTCGAACCACAAAACAAAATTGGCGGAGGTGGTATATCGCCGCTGCCGTCACGTGATCAGCGAAAACCAGCGTGTGCTCAACGCGGCGAAAGCCCTCGATGCCGCCGATCTGGAGCTTTTTGGACGCCTGATGTACGAATCGCATCGCAGCCTGCAGCAAGACTACGAAGTGAGTTGCAAGGAACTCGATCTCCTGGTCGAAATCGCCTCATCGTGCGAGGGCGTTTATGGGTCGCGCATGACGGGTGGAGGATTTGGGGGCTGCACGATCACCCTCGTGCGCGCCCATTCAGTGGAGGCTTTTCAGGAAAGGGTCACTCGCGCTTATATCAAGAAAACGGGAATCACACCTGACGTCTATGTATGTTCAGCCGCTCAAGGCGCCGCTGCTTGGCAGTAGGGTCAGCAGAAGCTTCTTCAGTCCACGTTCGCTTCTTTTCCAGAGGCAATGGCGCGAATGAGCTCGCGGACACTTTCTTCCAGGACCTGTGTCCGCTGGTATTCACGTCCTTGAGCTTTGCCGAGCGACAAACGCGAATTCCGATGAAGCATCGGGCTTCTCACAGGAGTGGCAAGCCCTACGTGAATTTCAGTCACGCCAGTCTGTTCCACAATGGTCGAAGCATTGTTGATTCCGATTCTGCCCCCAGCCATGATGGTGATGCGGCCGTTCGCGGCCGGAACCAGCCGTGCGACGGTATCCACGCCCTGTAGGCACTCTTGCTCGCCGCCTGACGTAAGGAGCCGGTCCGCGCCCGTCGCACATACATCTTTGAGAGCACGAAACAGATCCGCGGACATGTCGAAAGCGCGATGAAACGTGACCGACAGCGGCCGCGCCAATTCGACTAACTGCCGCGTGCGGGCGACGTCAACGTTTCCTTCCTGCTCCAGGATTCCCAGCACGACTCCATCCGCTCCTTCGCTCTTGGCAATTTCGATGTCTCGCAGCATGCACTCGAATTCCGCTTCCGAGTAACAGAAATCGCCGGGGCGCGGACGGATGATGGGATGAACGGCGATCGAGAGCTTGGAGCGTACCACCCCCAGAAGCCCGACACTGGGAGTTACTCCTCCTTCCAGCAGATCGCTGCACAGCTCAATCCTTTGAGCTCCACCGCGCTCCGCCGCAATGGCGGAGGCCACCGAATCGACGCACACTTCAATCAGCACCTGTTCAGCCATGGGTCCCGTTTATCAGCATTCGACGCACAACAATACCATTCGCACCCCAACTACAGTCTTCTTGCCTTCCGATCTGCTGTGATTCTGCAGTTTGGAAGCTAGCCTTAGAAGCTGTAATGCAAGCCAAGCTGGATATGCCTCTCCTGGGAACGAACGCCGCTGATCGCGCCGAAGTTGGAATCCGTTATGTTGTTGTCGGGATTCCCATAGCTGGCAATATTGAAAAGATTGAAGAAGTCAGCACGGAAACCAATGACATGCTGCTCGCCAAATATGTGGAAGTCTTTGAAGAGCGACGCGTCGACACTGCGATAGCCTGGCGCGCGTTCCGTGCTGTTGTGCGCCGAGCCGAATGCGAATGATCCCGCTGCGCCATAAGCACACGTTCCATTGTCGACACCCGCCGCAACCGCAGGAGGAATACAGGGAATCGCCGAGGGATCAGTTCCCCACCAATTCGCGAGTGAACGGTCTCGAATGATCATCGGGCGGTATTGATTGGCTCGGCTGAAGCCCCAGCCACCGTTGTTCGTATTGCTGTTGTTGGGGCCGAAGATCGTGACCGGAAATCCCGAATAAAGAATCGCGGAGGTGGCAATTCTCCATCCTCCAAACACGGCATCGAGACCTCGGTTAATGTTGCCGCCGTAAGTCTTGCCGTGTCCAAAAGGAAGCTCATACACGCCGACGAAATTCAGGCCGTGGCGAATATCCATGCCAGACGGGCCGTAGTCGGCATTGAGATCATAGCCATTCTGCACCGAGAGCCCGTTGAAGCTGGTATTTGAAACCGCATAGTTCCCTGATGAGTTCGTCAAAGACTTCGCAAAGGTGTAATTCAGCGTGTACTCCAAACCGTGGTGACTCCGTTGACGCAAAGTGAACTGAGCGGCGTTGTAAGTCATTCTGGCCTGGGACTCGGTGATAAGAATACTGCCGCACTCGCCGACCAAAGCGAAATAAGGCGTCTGATCCTGCGTCGGGATACTCGAAGCGCCGCATCCGCCGCTGCCGAGGTCTTGCGCCTGCGCTGCGGTCAACTGGTTCCCGTTGCGATAGTTCGCCAAGTGATGTCCCACCTGGCTGTGGTAGCCCGCGCTCAGCGATAGCTCATTAGTCAGTGCGTACTCGGTTACAAGTGTGAACTGATGGATGTAGGCAGGCTGAACATCCTGCGGCCATACCGAATAGAGCGAGTTATTGATGCCGAGCGGCTGGCTGAAAGCATTAGCAACCGTGAAAGGCGTTCCACCCGAGGATCCGGAAGGGGTCGTTGCGTTGCTGTTGATAGCGAGTGAAAAAGGCGGACTCGAAGTCAGGCGCTGATTGAAGGAGAATCCTTCAAAGAAGCTGGTGGCCCCATAGCCGCCACGAATCACAAGCTTGTTCATCGCCTGGTAGGCGAAGCCGACTCGGGGCATGATCTGTTTGTAGTTGGCGTTGTAGCACGCGCGCGAAGCACATACAACCGATCCCGCAATGGCTTCCGCGGGAATATGACCTGCGTATTCCACTGTGCCGCCGGGAAGAACGTTGGCCGTTTTGTTGTTCTGTTCATACCAGGGCTGATCGATTTCATACCGCAGCCCCAGGTTCAGCGTGAGCCTTGAGCTCAGCTTGAAATCGTCCTGCACGAAACCAGCGACCCGCCACTGGCGGTTTCCTACCCAACCGAGAGGAGAAGCCAGGGTGACGTTCTGAATTCTTCCCAGAACAAAATCCGCAGGCCCGTAGCCTGAGCCGCCCGGAAGGCCTGTGAATTGGCCGTTGTAACTGAACTGACCGAGGAACCCGACGTTCCCGGCGTTCAGATAGTTCTGCTGATAGCGCGTGGCCTGTCCGCCGATCGAGAGAAAATGGCGTCCCTTCTGCCAGGTCAAGGTGTCCTCATAGTTGAACGTATTGTCGGTGAAGACTTGAGGGTTCGCGTTGGTCCCGAGGTAGGTGGCGTTGTTATTGAGGTTTTGCCCTGTGAATCCGACGAACTTCTGCGAACCGAATGGGATGCCAACTTTTTGGTCGCCGGTTAAGCCAAACAGTCCACTCGGATCGCTCGGGACTCCGTTGTTCCACCGCACCCGCGTGAAGCCGACTCGGCCCTCATTCACAATCGTGGGCGAAAAGGTATGGACCCAGCTGACACCTGCAATCTTTGTCGGATACGTATTGAAGGCAGGGAATACGACCGGGATGATCGCGGTGGTATGGTCACTTCCGGTGCCCTGAGAATAGAAGGCGCTGATCTTATCAACGTTTTTCGGCGTCCAATCAACCTTGAAATCCTCCTGGTTGTTTGAAACGAAGCTGGATTGCGGCCCCACAAAGTCGCCCTGGATGAGTCCGTCTCCTCCGTTGCTGATCGACTCAGCAGGCCGATTCGGAAGCGGATAGAGTTCCGGATGCGCAAATAAGTACGTGGCAACCGGGTTCACGATTGGCACGCCTTGGTTGTTGGCGTAGGGCGTGAAGTTGTTTTGCGTATCGTAGAGTTGGATGGGCGAAGCACCGTCGGTCAGCAGCGCCGAGAAATCTCCGCCGCGCATCGCTTGCGTGAGGACGCTGGCTGAGCTCATTCCGCCCTGGTGATGCCGCACGCCCTCGTAGTCAGCAAAGAAGAAGAGTCTGTTCTTGACAACGGGCCCCCCGATCGTCGCCCCAAAAATGTTCTGGGTGTACGAATTTTTTGGGATGGCAGGCGTGGACAGTCCGTTGGCCCACGAGTTGGCATCGAACTTTTGGCTCTGCAACAAGTCGTACAAAGAACCGTGAAACCGGTTGGTGCCTGATTTCAGGACAGTGATAACTGCGCCCCCATTCGCGTTTCCAAATGTCGCATTCGCGTTAGCGGAGACGACGCGCACTTCTGCAATAGCATCGGGCGCCGGGTTGTAGCCGATGAGATTGTTCTGCGGTTCGTTGTTGTCGGCACCTTCGATCATGTAGTTGTTTGCCTGCTCACGGTTGCCGTTGATGGTCGCAACGCCGCTGTTATACGTATTGCGCTCAATAGCGTTGTTTCCGCTCATCCCAGTCGGATCTGTATCGACGGCACCTGGCTGGAAGAGCGTCAGGGCCGAAAAATTACGCCCATTCAGCGGGATGTTTTCTATCTCAGTAGTGGATAGCGTGTTTCCCAGAGTGGCATCCGTTGTATTGAGAATCGGATGAGCCTCGCCTTGCACTACTACTGTCTGGGCCGCACTGATCGTGAGCCCGACGTCAATTTTTGCAGTCTGGTCAATCTCCAATGAGAAGGGGGAGACCTTCGTGGAGGCGAAGCCCTTTGCGTCAACGGTGAGCCTGTAGCTTCCGATTGGCAGAAACCGAAGCGTGTACACGCCGGCACCGTTCGTCCCTGCTGTGGTCTGAACTGAGGTGGCAACGTTTTCAGCGGTAACGGTGGCCCCTGCCACCACGGCGCCACTGGGATCCGTGACTTGGCCGGTAATGGAACCTGTGACGGTCTGTGCCCCAACGTGCGTGAACGAGAGTGCGGCGGCTAGCAGGGCGCCAATGCAGCAACGGAGACTTCTCATGGTGAAATACCTCCAGTCGCCGACGGCCTTCTATCGATCGGCGTGGTCGAGACGAATTCTCACTGAATCTTTGATTGCCGACGCTAATTGCTGAACGTGACCACTGTCAAGAGGAAAGTGATCGTTTATGGCGATTTCGATCATTTTATAGATAGAAACTGGCGATATCAGTCGCCAATCTGGCGACACAGGCCACATATCCCTGCGGTACGGAGGCGCGCTTGCGATCTCACACTTTCGGGCTCAGGCGTAAATCCGGAGAAGCGAGAGAGGCCCGGCTCCTCTGGAACCGGGCCCGTATGAATATCGCGGCGAAAGACCTTAACGCTCGTTTGAAGTACATCCACGGCTAACTTTGGTCAGAGTGTTGTTCTTCGACGCAATCCTGCAATCGTAGAAACGACCGCTCGAATCGAACTGCGTGTACTCCTGGCTACTCTTGGCTGGAAACACGTCCGTCGCCTGCGCCGAGTTCGTAACGGAACTGAACCTTTCCAATTCTCCGTCGCGGGTGATTCCTGTGTCGTTGTGGTACGTCTGACTGGTTGTCACGTCAAAACCAAACCGGGAAGTGCTGACCGGGTAGATGAAGTCCACATTGATGGGGAAGCTGAAATTGTCATGGCTCACCACGGTTCCTTCTTCCCCAGAGACGGTCGTGGTTGCCGAAACCTTGTTCTGGACAGCCGTGTTCTGGTCGAGCACCGTAAAATTCACCGTATCGAAGTCGATGGTTTGCGTACTCGAAAAATATTGATGCTCTTGCACCGAGGTCGAAACCTTGCCATGCGAAGTATTGACGTATCCGGAGATGGTGAACCGGCGGTCCGATGTAACGCCGATGGTCCCGGTCACGGTCGACGTGCCTTGAAGATTCTCTGTCACCAGAGGGTTGGGAGCAGCCAGCGTGTTCTTCGATACTGCACCCGTCACTTGCGCGGATCTTTTGTCCAGGAAGAGTAGCAGCGACGCCGTTTCGGCGAAGTAGCTGTCGTCGTTGAAAA
>DATEHP010000115.1:0-20468 GCA_035279505.1 Candidatus Sulfotelmatobacter sp.
AACGGCAGCTATCTCCCTGTCGAGTACTGCGGACGTCCTCTTCCGGCAAATGGGAGCCGGACGTGTTATCTGGCAACGATGAAGGATCTTAGCGAGATTGAGATGGCCAAGGAGGCTCTACGCCGGAGCGAGGAGCAGTACCGGAGGATCCTTGAGAGCATGCCGGACGTTGCATGGACATCGGACATGAATGGGAGGACATGCTACGTGAGCCCCAAAATCTATGCACTGTTGGGATTCACAAACCGGGAGTTATACGCGGGTGGGACGCATCTCTGGCTCAACCAGATTCATCCCGAGGATTTCGGTCGGGTCAGCCAGAAGTATATGGCTCTGTTCGAACAGCAGGTGGCCTTCGACGAAGAGTACCGCATTCGCCGCAAAGACGGGACCTGGATCTGGGTACACGATCGTGCGACACGCACACACGAAGCCGATGGGTTACTCCGCGCAGACGGTTTCATGAGCGATATCACGCAGCGGAAGCAAGCGGAAGCAGAACTCCGGTCGAAGACGGCTTTTTTGGAGGCGCAGGCGAACTCGACGATCGACGGCTTGCTAGTGGTAGACCCAAATGGGCGGAGGCTGATGGCGAACGAGCGTCTCGCGGAGCTGTTTTGCATCCCGCCGGAATTAATGGCTGATCTTGACGACCGGCGGATGCTGGACTACGTAGTGACGCTCATGAAGGATCCTCAATCCTTTCTGGCAAAAGTCGAGTATTTGTACCGGCATCCCAGGGAGACCAGCCGTGACGAAATCCAATTGAAAAATGGAGCGATCCTGGACCGCTATTCAGCGCCGGTCGTGGACAAGAACGGGACGTATTACGGGCGGATTTGGAACTTCCGCGACATGACGGAACAAAAGCGAAATCAGGATGCGCTGCGGCAGCTTTCCCAGGCGGTGGAACAGAGTCCGAGTTCTGTGGTGATAACCGATCCGGAAGGACAGATCACCTACGTGAACCGGAAGTTTACCGAGTGCACAGGTTACAGCCTGGAGGAGGTCATTGGGCGCAACCCGCGAATGTTAAACGCCGGGCAGTGCCCCGCGGAGCTCTATAAGAACATGTGGTCTACGATCAAGCAGGGGAAAGAATGGCACGGGGAGTTCTGCAACAAGAGGAAAAATGGCCAAATCTTCTGGGAGTCCGCCACGATCACACCCATCAAGACCGCGACGGATGAGATCAGACATTTTCTTGCGATCAAGGAAGACATCACGGAAAAGCGGGAACTGGAGAGCCAGCTTCGTCACGCGCAGAAGATGGAAGGAATCGGGCAGCTGGCTGCGGGAATCGCCCATGAGATCAACACGCCGACCCAGTTCGTGATGGACAATCTGACATTCCTGCGGGACTCGTGGAAATCGGTACACGAACTGCTGGAGCAATACCGCGGGGCCGTGCAAGGGATGGCAGGCGCGGTTTCCGACGAAATCGGCGGCGGACTGAAGCAGGCTGAAAACGCCTGCGATCTGGAGTTCATCCGGGAAGAGGTGCCGCGCGCCATCGAGCAGAGTCTGGATGGGTCGCGCAGGGTAGCGAAGATCGTACGGGCCATGAAGGAGTTCTCGCACCCGGATTCGGCAGAGAAGACGGCCACCGACCTGAACCGGGCGATCGAATCCACAATTACGGTGGCGCGTAACGAATGGAAGTATGTGTCAGAGGTGATGACTGAGTTCGATGACCAGCTGCCCGCGGTGGTGTGTTATCCCGGAGATATTAACCAGGTTGTGCTGAACTTGCTGGTAAATGCGGCCCACGCCATCAGGGAAAGAGTAAAGGATGGAGAAAAAGGGCAGATCACGGTACGCACAAGAATGTCGGGAGAGGATGTCGAAATCTCGGTGACTGATACCGGGAATGGAATTCCGGAAGCGATCCGCAATCGAGTTTTTGAGCCCTTTTTCACCACCAAGGAGGTGGGCAAAGGGACCGGACAAGGGCTGGCCCTGGCCTACACCGTTGTCGTCAAGAAACACGGCGGAAAGATCTGGTTCGAAAGCGAAGTAGGCACGGGCACAACGTTCTTTATCACGTTGCCGGTGAATCTGGCGGTCGCCACCAAGGGTGGCGCATGAAGCGGCTGCTCTTTGTAGATGACGAGGCGATGGTTCTCAGCGGGCTGCGCCGCAGCTTGCATGGTATGCGCGATTTGTGGGACATGCAGTTCGTCGAGAGCGCGGAGGCAGCGTTGCAGGCTCTGGAGAAAGAACGGTATGACGCAATCATTTCCGATATGCGGATGCCATTGATGGACGGGGCAGACCTGCTGGATCAGGTTAAGGAGCGCTATCCCGATGTGGTGCGCATGATCCTGTCGGGGCAATCGAGCCGGGAAGCGGTGTACCGGTCGATTTCTCCGGCGCACCAGTATCTGTCGAAGCCGTGCGATCCCCAGGAGTTGTCGAGCCGGTTGAGCCAGACGTTCGCCATGCGCGATTTGCTGGCGAATCCGTCGCTGAAGACGATGATTGCAAGGCTGCGTTCGATCCCGAGTTTGCCGACTCTGTACGAGGAGCTGACGGTAGCGTTGCAATCGGAAGATTTTTCGTTGGCCGGGATCGCGAAGATCATTTCGAAGGACGTAGGAATGGCGGCGAAGATTCTGCAGCTGGCGAACTCGGCATTTATAGGATCGAGCGGCCGCGTATCGAGCCTGTCGCAGGCTCTGACTTTGATCGGCACTGAAACGGTGAGGACCCTGGTGCTATCGGTGCACGTATTTTCGCAGTTCGAGGGCAAACCCAAGGTGGCAGCCAGCCTGCCGGCATTATGGGATCACAGTATTGCTGTATCGAGTCTGGCGCAACAAATCGCGAACGCGGAAAATCGCCCGAAGGCGCAGGTGGAGGAGTGCTTTACCGCAGGATTGCTGCATGACATCGGGAAGGTCGTTCTGCTGGCGGAACTGGCGGGGGACTACATCCAAATGTATGGGGCAGATGCCGCGGCAAACACGCAAGTGGAGCGGGAGCGCCTGGGTTGCACACATGCCGAGGTGGGCGCATATCTGATGAGTATCTGGGGACTGCCGTTTTCGCTGGTTCTGGCGGTGGCCTATCACCATCATCCTGGAGAGACTGCGGAGACAAAGTTTTCCTCACTGACAGCGGTGCATGCCGCCGACGCAATCGTCAGCGAGACCGAGACGTTCCCGTTGAACCATGACGTCGCCATGGATCATCCGTACCTGTGTCGCCTGGGCTTGAGCGAGCGAGAGGCGGCGTGGCGCGAGTTGTATAAACCTGGCGTCCATTCGTCCGCGGTTTCCAACAGCCGACCACGGTAAGCGAGCAGTTCGTCGAATCCGGTTCCAGAACGCGCTTTCGCCACCAATGTTTCGGCCTTTGCTGCTCCTTCCTTTTGTGGCGCGACGAACCGCGGGTGCGTACAACCGCGAGAGCGACTGTTGCGATCGCCCGGATCCAGTCCGATGGTTAGCTTCTGCCGAGAAATATTCCTGCTCTGCTTTGCCACTGCGGTGCTAACCTTCTTCATTGCCGGTCTCCTTTTTCTCTGTGCCTCGAGCACGTGGATACCTGGGAGCGTACGGCATCCCGTCGGAGACCGACCTTCTCATCCATCTGATTTCGATAGTTGACCACAGTAACTAGACCACTTGCTTGGTATAGAAGTACGCTCGACGTGGTGGCCGGAGGGCGTTTTCCTGTGAACAGAAGTCGTCTATTCATTTCATTACCGCTGATTTTCGCGGCGGTTTTCTCGATGGCGGAGGTATCCACGCAACCGACTTTACCCGCTGGTTGGCGCAAGCCCACCACATCTGAGGCGACCGGAGCCTGGCGGAAGAGGAGTCCCACTAGGTTTCTAGTTGTGCGGGGAGATTTTGACGGCGATGGCCGTGACGACGTAGCGGAGTTGTTGGTGAGTGACTCCGGGAAAAGTTTTGGCTTGTTTGTCTGGCTCTCCAGTCAGCGGCGCTGGCAGTCGATCCATGGAGCGAATGCGTTGCCGGGTGACCTTGGAATAGGCCTGGTCTTACCGAAGAAATTCGACACTCTGTGCGCTGACGATCCTTCCATATGCGCCCCAAGTGCTCCCGCAACCGTGGACCTGAAAAACAAAGCGATCGAGTTCTTCTCGTGGGGACAGGCCAGTAGCATCTTCTATTGGGAACCCTCCTCGCAGACGTTCCGCAATGCCCCCATGAGTGACTAACTGGCATAACGTCGCGATTGCACTCGAAATCCCCCGCGCGGGGGCGAGCAGACAACGCAAACTTGCGCTATGGCACGGTTTTTCGCCAAGAGGCCGGTCGGCGGTTCAGCGAACGTCTATGTCGCTATCGGAGGCCTGACGGAAGCCTCGGAAATCAAAATCATTTACCATGACCAGAGAATTCGGTCTCAAGCCTTGCTTCTTGTCAAGCATCTGCTAGAGTATTCAACCGTAGGTCCTATCCGATTTCCCCTTCAGGAACACCGTTATGCGAATCGTTCCCAAAATTCCTCCTTCTGCCTACGTGAACTGGTACAAATCCATCGACGTGTGGACCTCAGCCGGTCCGGTCAAAGAGGCAAGCGTTACTCGATATCTGTGCAACCTTCCTCAGTACGGCGGACTCGGCGACTCTCTTTCATTTTGGCAGAGCATCATTCAGGCGGGTCGTGCCAAACAAGTGACGTGGAGTTCCGACAAGATATACGGCGCGACGCAGTGCTTCTACGGAAAGGGATCGCCCGATGATGTCGCCTACGCTTTGCGGATTGTGGAAGACGTTGCCGCGGCGGCCTTGGACCATCCGGCGCTAAAGCCCTTTCGGAGCATTCTCGAAGATGAGGATGACCGATTAGCCGACGTGTGCACGAAGTACATCGGCGTGGATTGCAACGGTTTCGTGGGGAATTACGGCAAGGAAAACGCGCTTCCCAAAGCTGATCGCAATCTCCTTCCGTCACTGTGGAAGAATGTCGGCCCAATCGACGAATGGCGATCGAGCGTCGACGATATCAAAGAACTCGACGTGCTCATCTGGCCGCACGGCAGTCATATTGCGATCATCGACAGCATGGATCATGGTCAATTCACGATCTGTCAATCGACCGGTGGCGGTGGGCCGCAAACTTCTACCGGACACACCATCAAAGCAGCGGGCCAAACCGCCGAAGGCACTGCGCAATTCGCCGTCAGTGGAGGTAGTCCGCGTCCGATAACCTTGCCTGCCACCGTGCGGATCAAGTCCGTCGGTTTCGAAGTCGTAAACTATCCCTGGTAGTCTGGGCGTAACAACGCAGTGCACCGATCACCGAGGTACGTTGATCGTCGCTGTTACTACGGCTCTCATCTGCAGAGCTTGTCGAGGCCGCACCCTTGATGTGCTTCAGCAGCGCTGGTGCGTCGGAAATAGTGACCATTCGATCTTGGGGTTCGATCCGCGTGATCTGTGCTGACCGGCGAGGAGGTCAAGGGCTTTCACCACAGAGGGCACAGAGGATCACAGCGGAAAACGGGCGACTTATAAGTGTCGAACTGTGTGACGCACTACACTAGCTGCGGATCATTTTTTGGGCTAACTTCTCGACGCATTCGTTGTACTCGCGGATCTGCTCGCTCAGCGACTCGAAGGCACCAGCAATAGCTCTAGTGCGCCGCGTTCTCTTGAGTATTCTTACCGCGCGCCTCGAAGTGTGTGCGTGAGAACTGCTCTTTCGCCCCTTCGGGGCTTGCTCGCGCTCCACTTGTGCCAGGGCTTACGCCGGGGCTGCATTCTAGCTCCGCTTCGCGGCTAAACAGAATGTAGAGAACGGTTCCACGTTTTTCAGCGCCTGTAGGCGCGGCCTTTCGAAGCCTCCGGACATATTTCGCGAATTCCTGGGATGTCAGAGCAGGCTAAAGCCTTCCCTCATATCTGCCGATGGCAGGGATGGACGACCAAAACTCGCCTGCGGCTGGAGTTGACTGAGCCCCGGTCGGCAGCGGCGTGGAGCTTTAAGCAGCCGGGGCGAGTGGAATCGAAGGGGAGCACAATGCCGGAACAGATCCTTCTGGTAGACGATGATCGCGACATTCTTGATGGATACCGCCGCAATTTGAGAGGCGAATTTCTGATTGACGTTGCTCAGAGTGGGCAGGAAGCGCTCGGACTGGTTGACAGCAAGGGACCGTACGCGGTGGTGATCTCGGACATGCGAATGCCGGGAATGGACGGGATTGAACTGCTTCGGCGCGTGAAATCCGCATGTCCGGAAACGGTGCGTGTCATGTTGACGGGCAACGCAGAAACCGAGACGGCCATCGAGGCTATCAATGAAGGAAGTATCTTCCGTTTCCTCATCAAACCCTGTGCTAAGGAGATGATGGCGAAGACCATCACCGCGGCACTCATGCAGTACCGGCTGATCACGGCAGAAAAACAGTTGCTCGAGCAGACACTGAGCGGTTGCCTGCAGGTGCTGAGCGAAGTACTGAGCCTGGTAAATCCGGCGGCGTTCAGCCGGGCGGAGCGGGCGCGGCGCTACATCCACCACGTGGTGACAGCGATGAAGCTGGGGAATCCCTGGCAGTATGAAGTTGCGGCGATCCTTTCGCAACTGGGTTGCGTCACCCTGGCGCCGGAAACCATCGAGGCGATTTACCGCGGCGAAACTTTGAGTGCGGCTGAGCAGGCACAGTACGACGCGCATCCGAGAGTAGGTTTCGAATTGCTTTCCAAAATCCCCCGGCTGGAACCGATCGCATGGATGATCGAGCACCAAAATCGTCCCGTATCGCCGGCGGAGGAGGGTGGGGGCGGAGAAATGAAAACCGGAGCAGAGATCCTGCGGCTGATCCTGGAGTACGAACAGTTGATTCGCAAGGGAATGTCGCGGACTGAATCGGCGCATCACCTAGCGATGCGCAACCGGAATTTCAGTCCCAAGTTTTTCGAGGCTTTGGTGACGCTTGACCCCAACGCCGAAGAGTCCGAGATACGAAAGTGCCGGATTGAAGAACTGATTCCGGGGATGATCCTGCAAGAGGAGGTCCGCTCTACGACGGGAGGGCTGCTTATCTCGCGCGGGCAGGAGATCACGCCAACGGTCATCTTCAAACTGAGGAACTTCCACACCAGACACGCGATTGCGGGCGAGATCACGGTAGCGATGCCCAAGACGACGCTTTCTTTCGTAAAGGGCGCCTCCCCAGGGGAAAAGCTGAGCAGCAGTGCGCTCCCACGCAGAGCATCAGCAGAAGAGACAAAAGGGGCTGGAGTCTAGTCCGGGAGGGAGTGTCCGGATTCACGCCGTGGTCCATTACCTAGGTCATCTTGGGTAAGGTGACGATTCGGGCGATGATGCAGGAGAGCGTCGAGGGTGAAGCTTTGGGCTTCGATGGGAAGAACTTCGCATGAATATTGATGACTTGCTTCGAATTGCAACGGAACGGAAAGCCAGTGACTTGCACTTAAAGGTGGGAAACTATCCCCACTTACGCGTAGACGGTGAACTGGCGCCGTTGACCGATCAGCCGCGCATCAGCGCGGAGGACATGCTGAACATGGCATTCAGCATGATGTCAGCACGGCAGAAGCAGAAGTTCAAAGAGACCACGGAAATCGATATGGCGTATGGCGTCGCCGGTCTGGGACGCTTCCGTGTGAATATCTTTCAGCAGCGCGGCAACGTTGGATTAGTACTCCGCGTCATCCCAACCAAGATTCGAGCTTTGGATGAGTTGTTCCTGCCCAAGGTGGTGGAGCAGATCTGCGATATGCCACGCGGGCTGGTGCTGGTGACGGGCGTGACCGGTTCCGGTAAATCCACGACACTGGCGGCCATGGTGGACCGGGTGAACTCGTCGCGGGCAGAACATATTGTCACGATCGAGGACCCGATCGAATTTCTGCACCGAGACAAAAAGGGATACGTCAACCAGCGCGAGGTGGGAGTGGATACGCCTTCGTTTGGGGCGGCGCTGCGAGCTTCTCTCCGTCAGGATCCGGACGTGATCCTGGTCGGCGAAATGCGAGATCTGGAAACGATCTCGACGGCGTTGCATGCGGCGGAAACCGGCCACATGGTGTTCTCGACATTGCACACGCTGGACGCGGTGGAAACTATCAACCGCGTAATTTCGATTTTCCCGCCCCCGGAACAGAAGCAGATTCGTATGCAGTTGGCGGCCGTGCTACGAGCAATTGTCAGCCAGAGATTGGTCCGGCGCTGCGATGCGGAAGGACGCGTGCCTGCGGTGGAGGTCATGATTAATACAGCGTTCATCCGCGAGTGCGTGCTGGTGCCGGAAAAGACGCGGTCGATTCGCGACGCGATTGCGGCCGGGACTTCGCAGTACGGCATGCAGACATTCGACCAATCGCTATGGGATCTGTTCCAGGCAGGGCTGGTCAACTACGAAACGGCTCTCGAAAACGCCTCGAATGCCGACGACTTCAAGCTGCGCATGCAGGGTATTGCTTCGACGGCGGATATTTCGCGGCAGTCGATGCAGACGACAGGGTTCGGGGGACGGTAGAGGTTTTCTGGGCTTCAACGTTGCGCTGGGGCGCGACTCTCAGTCGCGCCCTTTCCTTCGCTAAGGCGCGTGCACGCCTAATGCTGAGTTGGCGCTGCGAACTCGGCAAACGTGACGAAGTGGCCGGCTGGATCCTTGATACCAATCTCTGTCGATCCATAGAACGTCTTCCGCTTCGGCATCACTACTTCCGCTCCTTTGACGGCGTTGATGGTCTCATCCAGGTTATCGACTTCGACATAGAGGAATGTCGGGCCTTTGCGGACCACTTGTGAAATCGAGGTGCCGACATCTTTGTCGGCGCTGGCGAAGGTCTGATACATCAGTTCGACATTTCCCTTCTGGAGCATGGCGAAAGCCAGCTTGTCGCCATCGGGCACCTCGGCGGTTTTCTCGAAGCCAAAGCGATCGACCCAGAACTTCACGCAGGGCTCCACGTCTTGCACAAACAGCACGGGCGTAATTCTCTTCACATGCATAGGCTTGTCTTTCTCCTGTGCCTTGGACGTCGTCCAAGGCGATATGGACAGCAGGACCGCGAGCGTCAAAACCAAACTTGCGATGCGCATGGATTTCTCCCTTGCAAAGCCATGTAGTCTAAATTAGACTAGTGAAAGATACTAAACTTTGAGAATCGTGTCAAGGAGGATTTCGATGGCAAGCCAGGAGCGGAGTTTGCAGGATCTAACGTCGGTGGGACCGGCGATCGCGAGGGATTTCGACTTGTTGGGCATTCGGAGTGTGGCGCAATTGTCGCGTCGCAATCCGGAGAAACTATATGAACGACTTTGTGAGATTACGGGAGCGGCGCAGGATATCTGCTGTCTCGACGTATTCCGGGCGGCAGTGGCGCAGGCGAGGAATCCGCGACTTCCCGCCGCGCAACGCGAGTGGTGGTACTGGAGCCGGCGGCGGAAGGAGCGCAATGGCCGCCACTAGGAATCGTGACTTGACGACGCCGGACCTGGTGTTGCTGAGCCTGTTGGCGGAGCGTCCGATGCACGGCTACCAGGCGAACCTGGAACTGGAGCGGCGGCAGGTACGGGACTGGGCGGGGATTTCACGGCCGCAAGTGTATTACTCGCTGGAGAAACTGCTGCGACTGGGGCTGATCCGAACCGCCGCCAGCGACGAACCGGTGGCCGGGCCTGAGCGCAGCGTATTTGCTACGACCGCCGCGGGTCGCACAGCCTTGGCCGAAGCATTAGAGCGGGAGGAGTGGACGAACCAACGCGAACGGCCTCCTTTTCTTACCTGGATTGCCTTGTCATGGCAGACCCGCCCGGGTGTATTTGAACGACAATTGCGGCGCCGACGGAATTTTCTCGAGAAGGAACTGGCGCGCGAAGAGGCGACTCTGCGCGGGATCCGGCGGGAGGTTGGCCATCGCTTCCACGAAGCGGTGTGGATGGTCAGCCTGGCGATCCAGCAGATTCGAACTGAACTGCGCTGGATCGAAAAACTGGAGCGCGAGGCGCGACGGCGCGCACCGGCACGACATCCGGAATATGCCGGGAAAGAGTGAGGCAGGCCAGAGCGACTCGCTTCGTCGCAGCGGTTGCGCTATGGTTGGAAGATATGGCGTTCTCCCGGCCGAAGCGAAAGACATACTCTGAAGACGAGATGTACGAATACGCCGTCGGGGCGCTGGGGCGGCGCATGCGAACGGTCGCGGAGTTAAAGCGGCTGATGCGAGCGCGCGTGGAAGATCCGGAATCGGAGTATGCGGAGACGCTGGTGGAGTTGGTGATCCGGCGGCTAAAAGATCAGGGCTACCTGAACGATTCGAACTATGCGGCGTATTACTCGTCAATGCGTCGCGATAATCAGAAGTTCGGGCGTGGACGGGTAATCACCGAGTTGAAAACGCGTGGCGTGCATGCTTCGGTGATTGAGAAAGCGGTCGAGACGGCTTACGAAAGTGTCGATGAAGAGAAACAGGCGCGTGACTATCTGCGCAAGAAACGCATGGAGAAGCCGAAAGATCAAAAACAGACGGCTCGGATTTTCAGGCAGCTGGCGCGGGCGGGATTCAGAACAAAGACCATCTTTTCGATATTGAAGAAGTGGGATGTAGATGAGGAGACGCTGACGGCGCTGGAGGGGGAATCGGCTGAGTAAGGGCCTTACCGCGAAGCATGAGATCAGCATCGCCTCACCTGGGCAGGCTGCGGGAAAAGTTTCTTCGGCGACCAGAATTTCCCTCAGCGACTAAAGCCGCGACTGAATTCGTTGCACTTACGGCGCGGCTCGAAGAGTCTGTTATGAAACTCTTCTTTCGCCCTTTCGACGGCTTGCTCGCGTTCCGTTGCTGTGTTGGTTCAGCCCGAAGTGGAGAGAGGCCGCTCTCCGTTAGTGAGTATTTCGCCCTTGCAAGCTCATGGTAGCTCCACCACGTCCAACCGTCTCAACTTCCGATAGCCCGTCATGCGCGCGAAATCGTCAGGCTAAACAGTCATTCCGCTGCATCTCGCTGACGTAGTAGCGCAACGGTCTTAGTTTCGGAGCCAGGAAAACGAAGCGCATACCCAAGCGGTGTGCATTCCACCACCTCGTCGAGCCGTTCGTAGTGACCGGGGAGTTTCACGCGAACCGAAAGGTCTGCTCCGCGTTCCAGCAGCAGTTGCGTTACGGCGAAACCCCAATCCCGATTTTGTGACGCGGCGTGGAAAATTGGCGTCTGCCCACCGACACCAGCCCCATCGACCGTCGCACGCGCATTTACGTCCGCTCCACGATCAAGAAGAAGTTTGGCTGCTTCCGCATCTCCGAACTCGGCAGCAACATGCAACAACGTTGCTCCTTGCAGGAGGAGGCGACGAGTTGCGGTACTGCCACAATCAAGTTCCTGAAATCGCCGATGCACGAGATCCGGCGCCGTGTCCAATTGCTCGGCCACTCGGTCAAGCCGACCCCGCAGCAGATCCAGAAAGCACGGCACGTTGTACTTGGTGATACTCCCAGCTCCGACTAGAAGTTCAAGGCACTCACGCAAGTCAGGAGAGCGTGTGTATGTTCCGATGAGATAGTCGAGCGCCGTGGTCCCTTGGCCGAGCTTCGGGCAGTTCGGGTTAGCACCATGTTCTAAGAGCCATTTCAGAGAGGCAGGATCAACAACTTCGCAAGCGCCGAACAGGATGGGGTAATGCCCGTTCCATAAAGCGTTCACATCTGCACCACGGGAAACGAGAAGCTCCATCATCGCAATGCGATCGCCGAGCGCTGCCCGCATTAGGGGTCCATCGCCACCCTGGTGGACGTCTGATCCATGATCGATCATCCACCCCGCCATTGCCAGCCTCACGGGACTGGGCGGTTCCCACGGCACCCGGCATTCCGCAACCCAAGTGAGTGGCCCATTCTTGGCATAACCAAGCGGAGCGCGGTGCAACGTAGGGTTGCGGGTCATGAGAGTTTTGACTGTGTCGAGGTTGTTGGTGTCGATGGCTTGCTTGAGCTGCCCGGTCTCTTCAAGCAAATCGACGTGCGCCTTGAGCTTGGGCCAACTAGCAAATCCATAGAGACGCGCGATCTGGAACTGAGCCTCGGTCAGTGATCTCACACCTCCCGCTTTCAGCAGGTTCTTGGCCTGGTCCTTCAGATGTCGGAGATTGGGCCGGTCGGGAAGGGATCGGGGCTCTTCTGTGGAATCGGTCACAACGACCTCCTTTCATCGAGTGCCCATTGTCCGCACATTGGGCTGAAAGAAGGTTCGGGAAAATTGATTGTAAATCGGGTGGGCTTCTACCCTTTCCGCGGACCGGATGCGTCCCCAACGCGAGAGTGATGGTAGCACAAAACGATCATGCAGGCGGTCTCCGAATAGGCAACGCGGAGCTTCCAGATGAATCGTCGGCCAAAACAAAAGTAATCCGTTCCATCAGGTTCGCTCCATTGTCTCTAAACGGAGGAACGCTTTCTCCATTTCCAGCTGAGGCACCACACTCGCGTTCCGTTGCCTCCCAGGGCTTACGCCGTGGGCTGCATTCTTACGCCGCTTCGCGGCTAACACCGGCGAGTTGTTTCCACTGCAACTTTGAAAATCTGGCCTCGCGCACACACTCGAAGCCGCGCCCTTTCAAAACCTGTAGGGAATTCGAGTTTTTCCGCAGCCTATTGGCCGTGCTCTGGCGATTTGATTCGTTCCCCGCGCAGGCGCATACTCAGGTCACCGCTACAACTATCCAGCAGTCTGCAAGGAGGAATCCCATGAAAACGAAATGGGCCGTGATGGTTGCGTTTGTTCTGATGTGTGCAACAACGTTTGTGCTTGGGCAGGATGCCAGTGCGGGGAAAAAATCCACCGGCACAGAAATGAAGAGTGCGGCCAAGACGGCCACGAAGGATACGGAGAAAGGAGCCAAGACGGCCGGCAAAGACACGGAAATGGCTGCTACGAAGACAGGGCACGTCGTCAAGACTGGCGCCAAGACTACAGCCAAAGATACGAAGGTTGCGGCAAAGGATACCGAGAAGGGCACGAAAACGGCGGGTAGCGCTATGAAGAAGGGCGTCAAAGGAGTGGGGCATGACGTCAAGAAAGGGACCGACAAGACAGCGGATGCAGTGAAATAGGACTGAAAACAGGTCAGGACAGAGGGCTACAAGGCTGCGGAGGAACTCCCTTCGGCGTTCACAATTTCCCTCAGCGGCTAAAGCCGCGATTGATTTCGTTGCCCTTACGGCGCGGCTCGAAGTCGCGCCATTCAAAACCTGGAGGGGATTCGAGTTTTCCGCAGCCTGCCAGAGGGAAATTCGGCCTCTGACTCTTTGTCTTCTTAAAACTCTTGCCGGCAAAGATCCCCACTTCTCGCGCAAAGAACGCGCGAGAAATCGGGCACCCTCCCGTTTCGTTTAGAATTACATTTTCATGCTGACAGGGTCTGAAATCCGCCGAACGTTCCTGGACTTCTTTGTGCAGAAGGGGCACAAGGAAGTGCACTCGTCGTCGCTCGTCCCGGCCAACGATCCTACATTGCTGTTCACCAATGCGGGGATGAACCAGTTCAAGGATGTGTTTCTGGGACTGGAGAAGCGCGATTACTCGCGGGCTACCACCTCGCAGAAGTGTGTCCGGGCGGGCGGGAAGCACAACGATCTGGAGAACGTCGGGTTCACGAACCGGCATCATACTTTTTTTGAGATGCTGGGAAATTTTTCGTTTGGAGACTACTTCAAGAAAGATGCGATTGCTTACGCGTGGGAGCTGATTACTTCGCCGAAGTGGTTTGGCATTCCCAAGGAGAAGTTGTACGTGACCATCTTCAAGGGCGAGGCTGGCGTTGCGCGCGATGCCGAGGCTTACGACCTATGGGTTGCACAGGGTGTGCCACAAGACCGCGTCTACGAGATGGGGTTGAAGGACAACTTCTGGCAGATGGGGGATACGGGGCCGTGCGGGCCGTGTAGCGAGATTCATTACGACATGGGAGCGATCGCGTCGGACCAGGGACATACGGATTGCGCGTTCGGGTGCGAATGCGGGCGGTATGTGGAGATATGGAATCTGGTGTTCATGCAGTTTGACCGGGATGTTTCAGGCGAATTGACGCCGCTGCCGAAGCCGTCGATCGATACAGGGATGGGGCTGGAGCGGGTGACGGCAGTGCTGCAGGGAGTGATCTCGAATTACGAGACGGATTTGTTTACACCGCTGATCAGGAGGGGGGCGGAGCTGACTCTGGGCTCGCAGCAGGCTGCCGAGCTTCGCTCGGCCGGACAGCCGATGGCGGCTGTCCCCACACAAGCAACACACAAATCGGCAGCTTCTTTGCGGGTTATCGCGGATCATTCGCGGGCGGCTTCTTTTTTGATTTCCGACGGGGTGCTGCCTTCGAATGAGGGGCGCGGGTATGTGTTGCGGAAGATCATTCGGCGGGCGATCACGCATGGGCGACTGCTGGGGCAGACAAAGCCATTTCTGTATCAGATGGTGGCTGCAGTCCGAGATCTGATGCGGGATGCGTATCCGGAGTTGAATGAGACTGCGGATCGAGTGTCGAAGGCTGTCCTCGCCGAGGAAACACGGTTCGCACACACGATGGAAGTCGGGCTCGAGAAACTTGAGACGCTGCTCAAAAACTCACCCGAGGAGCTTGCCGGCGAGGATGCTTTCAAGCTGTACGACACCTTCGGGATGCCGCTCGATTTCATGCAGGATGCGGCGCGGGATCAGGGGATCACATTTGATCGAGCCGGCTTTGACCGCGCAATGGCGGAACAGAGGGCGCTGGCGAAGGCTTCCTGGAAGGGGGCAGCGAAGCAGACGGCGAATCCGGCGTATCAGCAACTGCCCAAGTCGGAGTTTGAGGGGTACCGGCAAACGCGGTCTGACGGCTGCGAGGTGCTAGCCATCATTCACAAGGGACAGGGCGTAAACGAACTCAAGGCCGGCGAAGAGGGAGAGGTCATTCTTGATCACACGCCGTTTTACGCGGAGGCGGGTGGGCAGGTGGGGGATCGCGGGTGGCTTTATTCGGACGATCACAATACGGTCGTCGCCGAAGTGAAGGGTTGCTACTATCCGATTCAGGGAGTGCGGGCGCATCAGGTGGTGGTGAAGTCCCCACCCTACGAAAACCGCGTAGGGTGGGGCACCCTCAGGATTGGCGACAAGGTCGACGCCGTTGTGAACACTGACATCCGCGAGGCGACCATGCGCAATCACACAGCGACGCATCTGCTGCATGCAGGGTTGCGCGAAGTTCTGGGCAAGCATGTGAAGCAGGCGGGGTCTCTGGTGGCGCCGGGGCACCTGCGGTTTGACTTCTCGCACTTCACGGCCGTCGACGACGAAGAGCTGCAGGATATTGAGGACATCATCAATAAGGAAGTCCTGCGGAACCGGAAGGTTGAAACAATTGCGGATGTGCCGATCGATGTGGCGGTGAATGAGTATCATGCGATGGCATTGTTTGGCGAAAAGTATGGTGACAAGGTTCGGGTGATTCGCATTGGGGACTTTTCTACTGAGCTCTGCGGCGGGACGCACACTGCGGCGACGGGGGAGATTGGGCTGATCAAGATTTTGAAGGAAGGCAGCGTGTCGTCGGGCGTGCGGAGAGTGGAGGCCATTACCGGGGAAGGATCTCTGCATCACTTCCGCCGGGATCACGAACTCGAGAACGTTGTGTCGGCGTTTGTGTCTCCCACCCTTTCGCAAAAAACGCGAAAGGATGGGGCAACCACTTCTGAGATTGGTTCCGACAGTGAAAAACCCTTCTCTCCGGCTGATGCTTTGCGGGCGGAGCTTGAAAAGAAAGACGCGGAGATCAAGCGGCTGGCGCGGGAACTCGATCAGGTGCGAATGAAGTCTGCGTCGTCATCGACGGCGAATATTGGCGAGAGCGTGAAAGAGGTCAAGGGTGTGAAGGTGCTGGCGCACCGTGTGGATAACCTGGAGCGGGCGCAGATGCGGACGCTGGTCGATCAACTACGGGATAAGATCGGGTCGGGTGTGGTGGTGCTGGGATCGGCTTCGGATGGGAATGTAGCGTTGATAGTCGGCGTGACCAAGGATCTGACGTCTCGCGTACAGGCGGGGAAAGTGGTGGGCGCGGTCGCGCAGAAAGTTGGCGGCAAGGGTGGTGGGCGTCCGGATCTGGCCGAGGCGGGGGGAAAAGATGCCGCCCAGCTGGATGCCGCACTGGAGGGAGCTTACGGGGTCGTGGAGGGATTGCTTGAATGAGCCTGACAACACTGTCAGCGAGGTTGGCGGTGAGCGGTTGCGCTTCGAGAAATACAAGGGGCATGCCATTTTCGTGATTGATTTCAGCCACTGCAGCAACAAGGAAATTCTTGTACTGCTCGATCAGGTGAAGGCGGCGGTAGAGCGGCATTCGCCAGCGTCGCTGCTGACGCTGGCCGATTTCACGGGTACACACTTTGATAAGAAAGTGGCGACGCGAGCGAAAGAAGTGTTGGTGCTGGACCGTCCGTATGTCAAGAAGTCGGCATGGATCGGGACCGAGAGCCTGCCGCGCGTGTTCTACGAAAACTTCAAGAGCTTCTCGCAGCGGGAGCTGCCAATTTTCAAGACGCGAGAAGAGGCGATGGAGTGGCTGGTGGAGTAACCGTTGTTGGTCGTCGTTGAGCGATTCTCGCAGCACGACGATGTCGGATGTGAAAACCCCGCGGTTGCAAGGACGGCTCCGTTTCTTTCGCTCCTTCGGAGCTCAATCATAGGGCCCACGATACCCACGACTTGCGTCGTGGGCTGCATTCTTTCGCCGCTTTGCGGCTGGACTTCGGCGCTTTCAAGTTAGAGCTCTGCCGCAGCTCAGTTCACGGCTTTGCGGCAGCTCAGTTCGCGGCTCTGCGGCAACTCGGTTTGCAGCGTTGCCTCAAGTTGGGTTCCGGGCTTTGCCTGAACCTGGTGGCGAGTCTGGCTCGATTTTAGCGCGCGTGCTCCGGGCTCAATCGGCGCTGTCAGACAGACATCCAATGCCGCATTCCTTGACACTTCCCGCCACTGGCCTTTATTCTAAGTCTTGCTCCTTGCGGTACTTACGCCTCTTTGGCGTGCTCCCGCGGGCTGGTTCGGCGCGATCGCCGCGGAGGTTTCGCCATGTTCCTCGACATCAAAGAATTGGAACTTCGTCCTCTGGATTTTGAGGAAGAGTTTCAGCCGGATGTCATCGACTTGGGCGGGGAAGCTCGGCTGCAAGGGCCGCTGAGGGCCTCGGGACGCGCGGAGGTGGTTGAGGAGCATCACGGCAAGCATGAAGTTATCAAGGACATACGCCTTCGTGGACGGCTGTCGGCGGATCTGGGATTACAATGCGCCCGGTGCCTGGAGCCGTTACGGCAGGACGTGAAGCGGGATTTCGAACTGTTATATCGCCCACTGGGCGCCGATGCCGGTCGAGACGAGCTTTCGGTTACGGATGCGGAAGCGGAGATCGGTTACTATCAGGGCGAGGGCGTGCTGCTCGAAGATGTATTGCGCGAGCAAGTGTTGCTGGCGCTCCCTTTGAAGGTTACGTGCCGCGAAGACTGCAAAGGGCTATGTCCCCAGTGCGGCAAGAATTTGAATCAGGAACAGTGCTCCTGCTCGACCGAGATGGAAGATCCGCGGTGGGCGGCGTTGAAGGATGTACGGAGCCGGTTAGAACACTGAAAAGCGGCTGTCAGCTATCAGCTTTCAGCTATGAACGACGCGTAGTGTTGGTGACTGAGACGGGTCACGCCGAGCGTCTGGCGCATTCGACACGATAGATTTAGAGAGCTGACAGCTTTTGCATAAGGATCAGCGGATGACCGAAGGGCTCCGCGGAAGGAATCGTATACCATGCCTAATCCAAAACGGCGTCATTCCCAGAAGCGCACCTCGACGAGGCGCGCCCACGACGCTCTGAAGAGCCACAGCCTGTCGGAGTGCCCCAACTGTCATGAGAAAAAAATGCCGCACCGCGCTTGCCCCAAGTGCGGGTACTATAAGGGACGCGAAGTCGTCGACGTCGAAGAAGCCAAGTAACGACAACCATGCCTAGCGTCATCGCGCTGGATGCGATGGGTTCGGACCGTGCGCCCAAGCCCGAGATCGAGGGCGCGATACATGCCGCCCGCCAGTATGGCGTGCGCGTGCTCCTGGTCGGACCCGAAGCTGTGGTCAAGCCCGAGCTGCAGCGGCACCTCACAGCCGCGCGGCTGCCCATCGAAGTGGTCCACGCCAGCGAATACATCACCATGGAAGACAAGGTGGAGGCGATCCGCGCCAAGCGGGACAACTCCATGCGCGTGGGACTGCGGCTGGTTCGCGAAGGACAGGCGAACGGGTTCGTCACGGCGGGGAACACGGGAGCTGCCATGGCTACGGCGAAGATCGTGCTGGGCGCGGTGCCGGGGCTGGATCGTCCGGCGCTGGCCGCAGTCTTCCCCACGGCACCGGGGAATCCGGCGATGCTGCTTGATGTGGGGGCGAACGTCGATTGCACTGCTCAAAATCTCGAGCAGTTTGCGGTGATGGGCGACGTATACTTTCGGGCTATGTTTGGCAAGCGTGCCGGCACGAGCGGACCGCGGGTAGGATTACTTTCCATCGGCGAGGAAGAAGGCAAGGGCAACGATCTGACCCGAGAAGCTTTTCAGCTGTTGAAACAGCTTCCGTTGAATTTTGTGGGGAACGTGGAAGGCCGCGATCTCTATAACGGAAAGGTCGACGTGATCGTGGCGGATGGATTTGTCGGCAATGTGGCGCTGAAAATTTCCGAAGGAGTAGCCAACCTGGTGCGCACCGCTTTGAAAGAGTCTCTCAAGGCGACGATAACGCGACAGGTTGGCGCGTTGCTGTCGCGCAGCGCGTTCACCGATTTCAAGAAGCGGCTCGATCACACCGAATACGGCGGCGCGCCGTTGTTGGGCGTACGCGGGGTGTGCATCATCACACATGGTTCTTCGAACGCGAATGCGATGAAGAATGCAGTGCGAGTCGCGGCGGAATTCTCCAAGCGTGGAATTAACGACTCGATCGAGCGCGGCCTGGCGTCGCTGCGCAGGGCGCCGGTTGAGGCCGCGGCGCAATCGAATTAGAACTCCTCTTCCATGATCAATCGCAAAATCGCACTCATCTTCCCGGGACAAGGATCGCAAGTTGTCGGCATGGGCAAGGATTTGGCCGAGAAATATCCCGAAGCCCGTCAGACGTTTGAGGAAGCCGACGAGGCACTCGGCTACAAGCTTTCGCAACTTTGCTTCGAAGGGCCCGAGGAGCAACTGCGGCTGACGGAGATCACGCAACCGGCGATTCTGACGGTGTCGATAGCAGCTTTGCGCGTGGTGGAGACACGGATTCCGAAGCCGTGCTTGGTCGCCGGGCACAGCCTGGGCGAGTATTCCGCGCATGTCGCCTCGGGGACGTTCAGCTTTGGGGATGCCGTGCGAACGGTACGAAATCGCGGCAAGTACATGCAGGAGGCCGTTCCGATCGGAGTGGGGACGATGGCGGCAATCCTGGGGATGGACCTGGAGAAGGTCGCTGGCGTTTGTAAAGATGCCGCGCAGGGCGAAGTTTGCTCGCCGGCGAACATCAATTCCCCGGAGCAAGTGGTGATCTCTGGCAACACCGCTGCGGTGGAGCGTGCAGCGAAACTGGCTGACGAGCGCGGAGCGAAGCGGGCGAAGTTGCTGCCGGTCAGCGCTCCGTTCCATTGTTCATTGATGAAACCGGCACAGGATCGGCTGGAAGAAGATCTGGAGAAGATCAAACTGAACCAGCCGGTCTATCCGGTGGCGTGCAATGTGGATGCCGAGTTGGTAACCGACGATCAGCGCGCGCTTAAAACCTTGGTACGGCAGGTCACAGGATCGGTGAAGTGGGATCCGTGCATGCGGTTGCTAGTTGCGCAAGGTGTGGAGACGTTCATCGAAGTTGGCCCCGGGAAGGTTTTGTGCGGGCTGATGCGGCAGATTGACCGATCGAAAAGTTGTTTGAACGTTGGAGATGAGGCGTCATTGGCGAAGACGGTGGAGAGCCTTTCGAAGGCCAGCTAAAGTCAACGCACGGCTGGAAGGCGTGCCCTTTCAAAACAGGACTCGCGCGGAACGGCTAAAGCCGCGACCGATTTCGGTGCCGTAAGGGCGCGACTCCGGGTGTGTGCGTGAGAACTGCTCTTTCGCCCAGCTGGGGCGGTGTCGTTTCATTCCACCCACGACTTGCGTCGTGGGCTGCATTCTTACGCCGCTTCGTGGCTAAAGGCGGCGAGTTGTGGCCAGTACTACTTTCAAAATCCACTACAACTTTCAAAATCTGTCTCTCACGCACACACTAAGAGCGTCCGCCTGCTCTGTCTAGAAGACTCCTTTTAGTCCACAAATTGTGCCATTGTACTGGCCGATCCAGAAGAGCCCGTCGTTCGCGTCTGGCGTGATAACCGGTGGCAGCGTCACGCCCCAGCCGAACGGGCCTTGCAGGTTGAAACGTCCCCAGGCATGTTTGAAGCGGCCGGTGCCGCGGGCGAAATATCCGGTTTCGTTCACGTGAAAGACA
>DATEHP010000116.1:0-27638 GCA_035279505.1 Candidatus Sulfotelmatobacter sp.
TCGGATTCTTCACCGCCGTCACGAAGCTTCTCGGCGCGGATGGTGTGTGCAAAGCTGTTGCAGACTCAGTGCCGGCAGCCTTTCGCGAATTAAATCTGAAGGCATTCGAAAAGGGATTCGAGTACGGCAACGCCGCACTCGCGGGAGCGCCCGCGAGGCCAGAGTTGGAAGCGTTGGCAGTGACGGAAGATTAGCCAATCTTTTTTACGATACTCTACTCCGCGATGATCAGAGCCGAGCGGGTGAAGATCTCCATCATGCGACCTTGCGACGATGTACCTCGGTTGCTAGTAGTACCTGTCCCATCGGAACTTGCTTCTGTTGGATGAGACACGATAAGTTTTGCGCAGGTTGTTCCACTCTGGTCGTGTTTTAGAAAATCACAAAAGCGTCCGCGTCTGTTCCGCCACGTCTGTTTCCGGGCCGGGTTCGATTGCCTGGAGAGCATGCTTCGTCCCCCACTCCGAAATCGCAGAGCGATTTCGAAGAAAGGAGCATTCATCCATGGAACCGGCACTAGAGTTCTCGCAGTAGGCCTGTTCTTTTCCACTAAACACATTCAGTTTTACGACGGAGTGTTAGTAGCAAACGTCACTGCCCTGAGTCGCGGCGCGGTTTGGGAGCTGTGTCGTCATATCCCCCAAATGAGGAGTGCTGAATGAAAAGAGCTGTATTTGCGACCTTACTACTGATTCTGATGTTATCGCTATCCATGGCCGCGCAATTGCCTAACTACACCATGGCCGATGTGGCCAAACACAATTCTTCCACCGATTGCTGGCTCGTCTTGAATAAAACTGAAGTTTATAACGTGACTGCCTTCCTGTCGGTGCACCCGGCAGGCGCCGCTCCGATCACGCCCTACTGCGGGGCGGATGCAACCACGGCATTCAATAATGTTGGCCACTCATCGTCGGCAGTGGCCATGGAAGCAACCTACCTGATTGGCAACCTGGTGGCGTCGGCAATCAGCGTGAGCGTATCGCCCACCACCGCTACCGTAACGGCAGGACAGACGCAGAGCTTTACGGCGACTGTTACCGGCTCGACGAAGGGCGTGACCTGGACCTCAACCAGCGTTGGGACAATCGATCAGAATGGATTGTTTACAGCCGTCACCGCCGGTACGGGGACGGTCACCGCAACTTCGGTCGAGGATACGACGAAGTCAGCAACCGCTCAGGTCACCGTGAAATCCAGTGGTGGAGGCGGAGGCGGTGTGTCCGTAAGCCTTACCCCGGCGACGGCAAGCGTGAGCGTAGGAGGAACGCAGCAGTTCACTGCTAACGTCACAGGCTCGTCGTCAGGAGTCACGTGGACTGTAACCGGAGCTGTGGGCACCGTGGACGCCAACGGGATGTTCACTGCGACCAAGGCGGGAATGGGAGTGGTGAAAGCCACATCAGTGTCGGATCCGACGAAGTCGGCAAGCGCCTCGGTGTCGGTGACACAATCTGGAGCAGGCTGCTCGCTGACGAGCGCGAGGGGAAGTTTCAGCATCAACTGCATCCCGGCCAGCGCCATACCTTCCGCTCGATACACCTGCACAGCCAAATCGAGTGGCAACTCGACGGTGGTACAGTGCCGGGCCGCCAGCGGCAGCGGCGGAGGAGGAAGGGGTGGGGACGACTAATCGCTGAGAGATCGTTTGTCCCAGGCTGGGTTGCTGGACGTTGCCAGCAACTCTTCTAGAGGGGAGTTGTGAAGGATGCTGCCTTCACAACTCCCCATTCTCATTCCAGGAGCGAAGTCAACGGCTGGCGGGAGCAGCAGCAATCCAGTAATAGTCCAGATTTTGTGGGGCGTAGTGGCCAAGCAGCGAGACTCGCCGTCCTTTCGTCCACTCGGTCACATTCGGCTTCCAGTCTGGGGCGGCGAGCAGCAGGTGCTCGCTGGCAGGGATATTGCCAGTTTCATAACGCGAGATGATCTGGTCGCGATAGAACTCCAGTCCATACTCGACCTCGCGTGAGACTCCGCAAACCGCGAGCGGCAGCTTGTGAGTCTCCATACTCGCCAACTCCACGGCCACCGGACGCGCCGATAGCTTCCGGTCGATCGAAGTCGTTCCCAGCTTGAGCACCGCTGCCACCGCGAGCACCACTGGGATCAGGGTTACGAATCGCGCCATTCGCCAGTGCAGGCCCGCGAGGGTTAGTGCCATTCCGATGGCGAGCACAAGCGCGATGGCCAGCGCGATCCAAAACGGACGGCCAGAAGGCAAACGATGCTCGCCCACGATGGAGCTCAGCAGAACCGAGGGGATGATCGGAGCACAGGCTATGAGGGCGTGCAGAATCGCCATCCATTTCGGTAGCCGTGATTGCTGCTCGAGTTGCTGGCGCAGATAGTCCGACAGCAACACCACGCCTGCGGGTACGGCGGGAAGAATGTAGCCGGGAAGTTTCGATCGGGAGATGGAGAAGAAAACAAGCGGTACGATCAGCCAGCAACCGGCGAAGACGCAGAATTGCAATTCGAAGTCGAGTGCACTTCTGCGTTCTGGCCACCAGACACGGACGGATTGCGCAAATGCCGCAATCACAAAAACGATCCAAGGCATCAGGGCGAGGAGAATGACTGGGATGTAGTACCAGAACGGCTCGGGATGATGGTAGAGATTGGTCGAAAAGCGGGCGAGGTTATGCTCCAGGATGAATTCGCGAAAGAACTGCGGATTGCGCATCTGGACGGCCATGTACCACGGGAGCGCGACTGCCAGAAACAAGAGAATTCCTGGACCCCACAGAGTTCGCACAATCAGCGGTCTCTCGCGCACAGCGATGGAATAAAGCACGATGACAACAGCAGCGAGAAATGGGGCCACGGGCCCCTTGGCCAGCACTCCCAAAGCCATGAATACGTAGAATCCCGCAAGATAGATTCGCTTGCCGCTCTCGCGCCAAGCCCACCATGCGAGCATGCCTATCGCAAAGGCGGCCGCCAGCGCCATGTCCATGGAGGCAGCGCGTGCGTAGCCCATGACTCCGGCGCAGGAAGCTGTAATGAGTGCGGCGTCGACCGCCACAGCGGAACGAAACTTTCGAAAGAACAGGTAGATGGCAATGACGAGAAGAGTCGCATCGATCGCCGAAGGAATGCGCGCCGCCGCATCGCCGACGCCGAGCACGCTGTACACAAGCATGGCTTGCCAATAATAGAGTGGTGGCTTTTCGAGCCAGGCGTGGCCGCCCAGCGTGGGCGTGATCCAGTCGCCGCGTTGGAGCATCTCACGCGACACTTGCGCGTAGCGCGGCTCATCGGCACCGATCAGGCCGAACTGTGCGCTGCCGTAGAAGAAGAGGAAAGTGCAGAAACCGGCGAGTAGGAGAACGTCTGTACGGGTGCGAGCGGTCATGGAGGGTTCAAATTGTAGATTTCAGATTGAAAGCGATAATTGATAGGTTCAATCTGCAATCTGAAATCAAGAATCTGCAATCGAGAATTATTGTACGGAAGGTCCGCGACCCAGCTGGAGAATTACTGCACGCACCGCTTCGGCCAGCGGGCCGTCGAGGGAGCATCCGCTGGCGCACTCGTGGCCACCGCCGCCGAAACTTTCGGCTACGCGGGCGACGTCGAGTTTGCCCTTGCTGCGCAGGCTGACGCGGTAGCGGCCGTCCGGCAACTCGCGGAAGAACGCGGCTACTTCGACGCCGCCAATGGACAGAACGTAATTCACCAGGCCTTCGCAATCTTCCTCAATCGCACCATAGCGTTCCATCTGTTTCCGGGTTACCCAAGCATAGCCAACGTGGCCGTCGACATTAAGATTGCGCAAAGCCTCGCCGAGCAGCCTGACCTTAGCGACAGAATGCGCGAAGTAAATTCCGCGAGCGCAATGGGCGGGATCAGCTCCCGCGAGGACGAGTTCTCGGGCGAGGGCGAATGTGTTTTCGTTCGTGCCCTGGAACATGAACGATCCGGTATCCGTCATTAAAGCGGTATACAGACAGGTTGCAATTTCCGGGGAGAACTTCGCGCCCGCATGCCGGGCCAGACGGAACACCATTTCGGCCGTCGCGACGGCGTGGGGATCAATCCAGTTCACGTGGGCAAAAGGGCGGCCGCTGACGTGATGGTCGATGCTGATCAGGACACGATCTTCCAGCCCTTCGAGACGGGTGCGATGGATGCTGTCACACTCGAGAATGATGGCAGCCTCATAGCTGCCGGTCACGCGGTTCGATTGCACGACTTGATCCGCAAATGGCAGCGAGCGATAGATGCGGGGAACGCCGTCATGGAGCACGACGTCGGCCTGCTTTCCCATTTCGCGCAAGACCTGGCAGCAGGCGAGCGCCGAGCCGACCGCGTCGCCATCGGGACGCGCGTGCGAGGTCAGCACAAAGCGTTCGTGCTGTCCGATCTGCCGGAGCACATCCTCGAGCATGTTGTCAGGCCTGCTCTCCACTGGATTCCTTGCGGGGTTTGCGTCTTCTTTTTTCCCGCTCTAACAATTCCTCGACCCGGGCTTTCGCCTGTTCTGCGCGGTCGAGACGGAAATACAACTCGGGCGCTCGCCGGATCCGCAACCGCTCTACCAACTCGTGACGGATATATTCGCGCGCCGCTTCCAGCCCTTCTATGCTCCTATCGGCTTCGGCGTCGTCGCCCTCCACATTGACCCACACCTCGGCGGATCTTCCATCATCTGCAATATGGACTGAGGTTACGCTTACCAAGCCGATGCGCGGGTCAGCCAGTTCCCCTTCCACAAGAGTTTCGATCTCTTCGCGAAGGGCCTCGCCGACCCGTCCGCGATGATGCTTCAGCCCGCGCTTCTCCAAGACTCCACCTCAGGTAAAACGGTTGAGAATATCAGAAAATTGGATGCCGGTGTTGGGCCAAGCGCAACTGAATGTGGCTATTGTGTATCGGTTTTGGGGGGCAGCGATAAGTACGGAGGTAACAACGTGTTAGGGGGTGTTGAGAAAGTCAGCAGGAATTTTGGCCCTGGGAAGGACCAGGGCATCGAGGTTCGTGGGGATTCCGCCCCGTTTCGCTTCGGCGGGACAGCCGAGGCGGCTATCGCTACATGTGCTTATAAGAATTCTACGAATGAATCGGCTACTTCTGCGCCATTGTTATTTGCAATGCGCGTGGCGGCGCGTTCTACGTTCTTCATCAGTCCGTCGAGATAGTCGCGCGAGTGGGAGATGCTGACTATGCCGATGGTAGCGCGATTCCACAGTTCGGCGCCGTCTAGTTCGGCAATGGAAACGTTGAAGGTGGTGCGCAGACGGTCTTTCAGGCTGCGAACAACCTGGCGGCGGTCTTTGATCGATTGCGCGGCTTCGATGTGGAGTTCGAGAGTGAGGAACGCGATGGGCATGCAGTTTCGAGTTTCAAGTTTCGAGTAGAGAGGACGCGGCCCGCCCCTTGGAACACTCGAAACTTGACACTCTGAAACTTGAAACTGCTATGCGATCACTTCCGCCGCGACGCGGGTGGTGGTGAAGGCTTCGATCACATCGTGCGCCTTTATGTCGCCATAGTTCGCAATCGAGATGCCGCACTCCATGCCGTTGGTGACTTCCTTAGCGTCGTCTTTGAAGCGCCGGAGCGATCCGATTTTGCCTTTGAAGACGACCACGTTGTCTCGCAGCAGACGAACTTCGGCGTCGCGCTTGATGAGACCATCGATTACGCGACAACCGGCCACCGTCCCCACCTTCGGGATGCGGAAGGTTTCGAGCACTTCGGCGCGGCCCTGGTAGGTTTCCTTGATCGTCGGTTCAAGTAAGCCGCTCATGGCGCGCTTGATCTCATCCTGCAACTCGTAAATGATCGAGTGGAGGCGGATGTCGACTTCTTCCTGCTCGGCCAGTTCCTGCGCCTTGCGCTCCGGACGCACATTGAAGCCGATGATGATGGCGTTCGATGCGGAGGCCAGCAGCACATCGGTTTCGGTGATGGCGCCAACACCGGAACGCAGCAGCTTCAGGCGCACTTTGTCGTTCGAAAGCTTGGAGAGCAGATCGCTGAGCACTTCGACTGAGCCCTGCACGTCGCCCTTGAGGATGATGTTGAGTTCCTTCGTACCGGCAGTCTTGATCTGCTCGGCCAGTCCCTCGAGCGAGACGCGCGAACTCTTGGCCAGCGCGGCTTCGCGGGCTTTCTGCTCACGGTATTCGGAGATGCCGCGTGCTTTGTCGCGATCGGCCACGACGACGAACTGGTCGCCGGCCTGCGGCAATCCTTCAAGTCCCAGGATTTCGACTGGAGTTGAAGGCGGCGCGGATTCGAGGGCTGCGCCGCGATCGTCGAACATGGCGCGAACCTTCCCGAAGACGTTGCCGACAACGAAGTTGTCGCCGGCGTTGAGCGTGCCGTTCTGCACGAGCACGGTGGCGACAGGTCCGCGGCCACGATCGAGTTTAGCTTCGAGCACAACACCCGTGGCAGCGCGCTCTGGCGTGGCTTTCAACTCTGCGAGATCCGCAACCAGGCAGATCATTTCCATCAACAGGTTGAGATTCGTCTTCTTCTTCGCCGACACATCGACGAAAACCGTTTTGCCGCCCCAATCTTCGGGAACCAGGCCACGATCGGCCAACTGTTTCTTGACCCGATCGGGCAGAGCGTCAGGCTTATCGATCTTGTTGACGGCGACGATGATCGGCACTTCCGCGGCGTGCGCGTGATCGATGGCCTCGAGCGTTTGCGGCATGACCCCGTCATCGGCGGCTACAACCAGCACAACGATATCTGTTGCCTTGGCACCGCGCGAACGCATACGCGTGAAAGCTTCGTGACCTGGAGTGTCGAGGAACACGATCTCGCGTCCAAGGGCGGGGGACTCCGTGTCGGTGATGCGTACTTTGTACGCGCCGATATGCTGCGTGATGCCACCGGCCTCGCCTTCGGCCACGTTGCTGAGGCGAATCGAGTCGAGCAGCGTGGTCTTGCCGTGATCGACGTGTCCCATGATCGTGACCACGGGTGGACGTGGCGTTGCCTCGACAGCGGATTCTTCTCCTCCGGCAGCGGCTGCATCAATGTCTTTCGATGCTTGCTCTTCGAACGTGATCACATTCGTGTCGGCACCGAAGAAACGCGCCATTTCGCTGGCCAGTTCCGCATCGAGAGTCTGGTTGATCGTGGCAAAAACACCGCGACCCAGAAGGCGCGAAATCAGATCCTTCGCGCGAATGTCGAGCTTCTCGGCAAGATCTTTTACGCTGATGCCTTCGGTGATCGTGATATTGCGCGTGATCGGCATCGGCTCGTTCGACACCACCATGCGCGGCGGCGGAACATAGCCTTTCATTGGGCCTTCTTTTACCCCACGCGGAACATAGCGCTGTCCTGGCCTACGCGCAGGCGCACCGGGACGGCTTCCCGGGCGAACCGGTCCAGGCGGAGGAAGCCCTGGACCAACTCCAATCGGGCGCGGCCCAGTCGGGGCCGAGCGTGTGGGATGCATGGGACGGCGCTCGCCGGGACGAAGCGGCGGACGCGGCCCACCAACTCCAGGCGCTCCTTGCGGCCGGGGACGTTGAAAAATCGGCTGACCGGGAACAGGTCGCCCGGGCGCAGGACGCATCGTTCCCGCTTGAGCTCCCGCTTGTGCTGTTGGACTAGGTGGGGCAGGGCGCGGTGGCGGAGCCTTATAGACTGGACGCGGCCCGGTCTGCGGAACAATCATGCGCGGCGCAGGTGTTTGGGGCGCGGCAGCAACCGGCGGAGCGGCTGGACGTGGTGTACTCGGAACCGCGGGAGCCACAGGCGATGCTGAGGCCGTCATGGAAGGCGCTACAGGCGCAGGTGGAGTTAACACAGCTGCTGGGGGCGGCGCCGGGCGCGCGGGTGGCGCAGCTGCTGCCGGGGCCGCAGGTGGTGCAGGCGGCGCAACTGGAACGGCAGGCTTCTCAGCCGCTGGTGGCACAATCGTCGGACGCGCAGCAGGAACGGGCGCCGGAGCGGAAGCCGGAGTGGGCGGTGCTGACGGAACTGCGGGAGCAGCAGGCTTCGCCGCAGGAGCAACAACTGTGGGCCTCGGCGGAGCCGCCGGCGGCACGGGACGCGGCGGTGGCGCAGCCGCAGCTTCCTTCTTCTGCGTGATCGCCTTCAGCACATCACCCGGACGAGAAATGTGCGACAAGTCAATCTTGGTTTTTATTTCTTCTTCGCCGCGCAGAGGACGCGCCGCGCGCGCAGACGACGACTGTGATTCGGACGAGCCGCGGATGTGGGCTCGTACTTTTTCTGCTTCATGCTCCTCCAGCGAACTGGAATGGGTCTTCTTCTCCGTCACCCCGACGAGCGGTAGCGCATCGAGAATGGCTTTGCTTTTAACTTCCAGCTCCCTGGCGAGATCGTTGATTCGAACCTTGCTCATCCGGCCTTTCTGTTTTCCCCGCGTTGTGCTAGGTCTTCATTGCAGCCTCACGGAGTCAGCTTCTTGGACTCGCACGCAATCGAACTCTCGTGTGCGTGCCATGATTATTCGGTTGTTTTTTGAGCTGTACCTTCGTCGGGCACAGGCTCACCTTCGTTACTTACGGATTCTGTTTCGCCGGTTGGTTCAGCCGGCGCGGCTTCGGCTGCGTCGACTGCAGCTTCTGCGGCTGCTTCTTCGGGAGCGGCTTCTCCCTCAGCAGCTTCAGCCTCAACCGTACCCTCCGCGCCTGCTTCCAGACTCGCGAAATAATTATTGACCGCGAGGCTGATTTTTTCCACTGTCTTAGGCCCGATGCCTTCAATGGCTTCGAGCTGTTCCGGCGTCATGTCTGCGAGCGCTTCTACCGTCGTCACGCCCGCCGCGGTCAATTTCTCGAGCACACCTTCGCCCAGCCCCGGAACGTTCTCGAGCGGAGTGGTAGCCTGCGGCACCATGGCCGCCATCTGCTGTTCAACTTCCTGGCGCTTCTCTTCCTCGCTCTTGATGTCGATCTTCCATCCGAGCAGCTTGGCTGCGAGACGGACGTTTTGACCCTTCTTGCCGATGGCAAGCGAGAGCTGGCTGTCATCGACCACGACTTCCAAATGCTTTTCCGCACTGTCGACTACGGTCACGCGGCTGACCTTCGCGGGCTGCAATGCCTTCTCCGCGAAAGTGACGGCGTCTTCGTGGTACTCGATGATGTCGATCTTTTCTCCGCGAAGCTCGCGGATGATCGACTGAACGCGCATTCCCTTCATGCCGACGCAGGCGCCGACGGCGTCCACGTCTTTGTCCTTCGACATGACGGCGATCTTTGTGCGCTCACCGGCTTCGCGCGCGGTCGCGCGGATGACGACCGTGCCATCGTAAATTTCAGGAACTTCGGTTTGGAAAAGGTGCTGGACCAGTTCCGGCGCGGCGCGCGAAACTACAACACCCGGGCCCTTGGAAGCGCGTTCAACGCGCGCAATCACTACGCGCACGCGCTCGCCGACGGCAAAGGACTCCAGCCGCGACTGCTCCTTGCGAGGCATGCGGGCCTCAGCCTTGCCGATGTCGAAGATCACGTCCGGCCCTTCGACGCGCTTCACCGTCGCGTTGACGATCTCGCCCACGCGTCCGATGTACTCGTTGTAAACCGTGTCGCGCTCGGCCTCGCGCACCTTCTGGAAAATGACCTGCTTCGCGAGTTGAGCGGCGATGCGGCCAAGAATGCCATCGATAGGCTTGGGAGTCAGCAACTCGCCGCCGACTTCCAGGCCGGGATCGACCTTGCGCGCATCTTCTACCGTAATCTGCAAGTTCGGATCTTCCACCTGCTCAGGAGTCTCCACCACTGCTTTCACGGCATAAGCGCTGATCTTTCCGCTTTCTTTGTCGAGCTTCGCGCGGAAATTCTCCTGCGACTTGTAGTGCTTGCGGGTAGCCATAACAATGGCATCTTCCACCGCGCTGACTACAATCTGCGGATCGATTCCCTTTTCCCGGCTCACGCCTTCGATGATGTTGTAGAGCTCGCTAGCCATAAAAATCAGTTCTCAGTTGCCAGTGATCAGTTGCCAGTAATTTTCGGCGCAGAACTTACTGGTCCCTGATCACGAGCCACTAACCACTCAGAATTCTGGTACCAGATTCGCCTTTTCCACATTGGCGAATTCAATTTCAATCTTTTGCCCGGCCGCATCGCCCATTTTCTTGCGCGACTTGTGACTGGCCACACTCAAATCCAGCGTCAAGCGTCCATCATGAAAGCTCTCAAGGCGGCCTTCAAAGTGCCGGTTATTATTCACCGGCTGGCGCGTCGTCACCTTCAGCCGGCTTCCGGTAAAGCGCGTAAAATCCGCAGCCTTCACTAGCTTGCGATCCAGTCCCGGAGACGACACCTCAAGCGTGTACGAGCCCGGCATAACGTCTTCTACATCGAGGATCGTGCCAAACTCGCGGCTGAAGCTCGCACAGTCTTCGTGCGTCACTCCCGCGAGCGGATCGTTCCCTGCCGCCGGCTTATCCAGAAAAACCCGCAGCATTCGCGCTTTGCCCCCGCCTAGGAACTCGATATCCAGTACTTCGAGTCCGCCGGAGGCGGCGACCCGGTCTGCAATTTCCCGCACACGTTCAACGTCAAGCGCCATGAATCCAATAACTTACTGGCGGATGGCGGCCGCACCGAAGGACTCCAAACTAAAATGTGGGCTTGCGCCCACTGGTGTGCTTCGCCAAAAGCCGGTACACAGCAGTTCTCAGTTTCTTAATATACGCCCGGAGTAGGTAAAAGACAAACAGAGGGCAGCCCGACGGAAGGCGTCGAAACGGGTGCGAATAGCGATTGCGAAATAGCTACCCAGTGCGGCGGCCTGGGAGGCCACATTGCACGCAGGACTGAAATCCGGACCCGGAGCATAGAGCACAATCACGCCCGGTACCTGCGCAGGCTGGACATGGGGCGGATACTGAACCGCACAGGGCACATACGCGGCTCATGCCGCTGTAGGTGTGATTGTCTTCCTGCCACTCGCCCGCTGGCGTTTCCGATATTCCGTCATAAATAGGACTGCAAAAGTTCTTTCCCGCGGCCATCGTTTCGCGTGGGGACCACACCATGTTCGAAACGCTGGCCGGTTCGATAAATTCACCTTTCGTTATCTTGTTCTTGATCTCCCCGATCTTCTGCCCAAGTGTCTCGCTTTGTTCAAACGCTTCGGAAACCACCTCCTCAGGATATATATCCTTCTGCAGCAGGTGTAGTTTGTACTCGAGTTCGTAACACAGTTTGAGAACATCGGGTCCTACATCGACATAAAGCGTTTGGATCAAAAGCTCAAGACAGCCAACAGAAAAGACCTGCGGTTGGTGAGTACTCATGTATTGACGAAGGGCGAGCCGATTGCCGGAAAGTTCAGTCAATAGTGCACTCAGCTTCTTCACATTGTCGCGGTTCACTTGCCGCGAGGAACTGAGTTGTTCGCGTTCCAAGTAATCGGAAACCGGGCTATCGCTACGATCAGGCTGCTCCTCGAAAGAGGCCACTATTCTCTTGATGTCCGTCTTGAATTTGGCGACCTCGGCTGGCCTTAGCCCATATGTCAAAAACCAGTATCCGCGCAAATCGCTCGGAACATGGTCCGTCCCTTGAGAAACCAGGATCGTTCCACGCCGCAGTGCGTGTCTTACGCCTAGTTCGTAGAAAACATTTGCGTTGCGATCCGTCACATCCGCAATCACAACTTCGGCTTGAACCAGGCCCTCAATGATGGTAGCAATCAAACTTCCCCTCGACGTCTCTGCGCGGGTGCAGCTATATCCACAGCCTTGTAGTGCCGGCTGAAACACTCCCTCGAAAACTTCGGTCCAGTTCTTTTCCGAAGCAGTCCGGGAAAATGGCATGATCACGAAAGCGCGTCGCGACGGCATTGTCGGAAGAAGTATACAACGCCTAAACGAACGTTATTTATCCCAGTGTGTTGCACCGTGTCTCCGTCCAGGCGCGGACCAGCAGGTTAGACCTGAACTCATCCGCGATCAATGTTCTTTGATCAGAGATGGGAGCGACTTGGGGAAATCGCTCCACCAAATGCTGGGCGCAGGCGAGGATTGCCGCTTCTCGTGTGGGACACCAAGCTGTTGCAAGTAAGAAAGAATCGCCAAAACCGCACTTTCCACGGCAAATTCAACCGCGGGGCTTAGAAAATCTCCCGGTTCGAAGCATTCGCCGACAATGCCGACCAGGAGCACGTCCTTGGGGGTAGAGCCGAGCATTTCTGCAGCCATGAGGCACTCTGACAGTGCGGGAGAATGAGGATCGAGTCGCTGCGCGGGCTGCACGCGAAGAATATCGGCTTTGTCGAAAAGCAGAACCGTGCCGGGCGGATGGTCGCAGGGAGCGATGCAATCAATCAGGATCACCGCCTCCAATCCGACGATGCGGTGTGTCAAGTCGAGCGCCGGGGTGCCAAGGTCGGCGATCTCGACGCTGTCGCCAAAGATGTATTGCGACTCCAGAAGATAAATGAGGTAGGGTCCAACGGCATCGTCGCCGAGCAACACATTGCCGATGCCGCCGATCAGGATTCTCCTGCTCATAGAATCTTTGCCACGGCAATTTGTCGCCCGGCTGGATCGAAGGCATGACAGGCGCAGGCCATGCAAGGATCGAATGAGTGCACAGTGCGGAGAACTTCGAGCGGTTCTTCCGGACGGGCCAAAGGAGTATGCAGCAGCGAGGCCTCGTAGGGTCCGTGGGCCCCGGCGCGATCGCGCGGACTTGCGTTCCAGGTGGAAGGAACGACTGCCTGGTAGTTCTTAATTTTTTCGTCTTTGATAACAATCCAGTGCGACAGCGTTCCGCGCGGTGCTTCGTGGGTTCCGACGCCTTCGACCTCATGGGCCGGCAATACTGGCTGGTTGTATACCTTGTAATCACCCTTCGCGATATTGTTAACCAGCAACTGCCAGTGCTTCTGCGCGAGTTCCGCCAGCATGCAGGCGCGGATCGCGCGCGCTGCGTGGCGACCAAGCGTGGAATGCAGCATTGCCGGCGTAGGACGAACACCGCCGATGGCAGCGATTTTCTCGATCGCCAAGTCGGCGTACTTGCGCGTGAGTGCGTGGCCTTGCGCGTACCCGATTAACACCTGTGCAAGAGGCCCGACCTGCATTGGTTCACCGTTGAAGCGCGGGGCTTTGACCCAGGAATACTTCTGCTCGCCGTCCCAACCCGTGAAAGCAGGCTCCGTCTCTCCCTGCCACGGATGCAGAGCTTTCTCACCCTGATAGTAGGCGTGCATTACGTCTTCGCTGACCGATTGCCGGAAGATCAGATCTGCTGCGGTCTGAAATCCCTTTACGGCCGCGATGTCGCCATTGCGAATGTAGCCGCCGGGCAAGTCATAGGAGGAGCCTTGACTATCGAGTGGCAGATCGGGAACCGCAAGATAGTTGCGCACGCCACCTCCGATTTTGAACCACTCCGGATACATCGCCGCCACGGCGCACACATCGACGAAATAGACTTGCTGCACGAACTGCGAGACCTCAGCCAGAAGTGTGCTGATCATTTCCAGCTTATCCATGCCGAGCGCGGCCGGGCTGTCGAGATCGATCGCGTTGGCAATGCCGCCCACGGTCAGGTTCTGAATGTGAGGCGTCTTTGATCCCAAAATGCCGACCACTTGCAGAGCCTTGCGCTGATACTCCAGTGCCTGCACGTAGTGCGAGAAGGCGAGCAGATTTACTTCGGGAGACAACCGCATGGCAGGATGTCCCCAATACCCATTCGCGAAGATGCCAAGTTGTCCGCTGGCGGCGACAGCTTTCACACGATCTTGTGCAGCTTTCAGTTCATTGCGTGAGTTTCGCGTCCATGGCGAGAGGCTCTCGGCGAGCGTGGATGCCGCCGCGGGATCGGCTTTCGGAATCTGCAGCACGTCGACCCAGTCCAGGGCAGACAGCTGATAGAAATGCACGATGTGGTCATGCAGCGCGTGCGCAATGAGAATCAGGTTGCGGATATATTGCGCATTCAGCGGGATCTCAAGCTTAAGGGCATTTTCGACCGAGCGTACGCTAGCCATCGCATGCACCGTCGTGCACACTCCGCAGAAACGTTGGGTGAACATCCATGCGTCGCGGGGATCGCGGCCGCGAAGGATCTTTTCGATACCGCGCCACATGGTGCATGAAGCCCATGCATTACTGACTGAGTTGTTGTCGACCTCCACATCGATGCGAAGGTGTCCTTCGATTCTGGTGATGGGGTCGATGGTGATTCGTTTTGCCATAAGTTCCCGCCAGTTAGTCGTTGCTGTGCGTCTCAGGTTCGGGTTCGTCTTCGCCGAAGTATCCGTATTTGAAGTATCCGGTCCAGCGTATATATGGCCGCCGGAACCGGAAGTAGCTCGCCATGTCGTGCCATTCGTGCAAGGGCGCCGGAAGGATCGCGAACCGCTTCACTGCGACCAGAAAACCCACGATGCCCAGGGAGATGAAGCCAAGAGAAACCAGAACTTCGATGGTTGCCGGGAAGTAGAGCGCCTCGGGGTTCGGCCGGAAAGCCAGCGTGGTGGGGCTAAAGCGATAGATCATCCCGCCGGCAGAACTGAGCACGTATCCCAAGAACATGAAGCGTTTGTTACCAGTTCGCAGCGAGCGCAGAAGCAAGGCGCCCCCCACCGAAACCAGCAAGACTTCGAGCCAGAACACAGCTGCGAAACGGTCGAAGTGCAGGGCGGTGACGAAGGCTCCGCGGACAAGGATGTCGAGCAACCGCAGGCCGAGCCAGCCGAAAATCAACCACGAGGTAATGCGAGCCGCCTCATCGAGAACGTCCATGTCCATGGCGCGCTTCCACACCAGGCAGCACAACATGGTGGTGCCTGCCACGCAGCCGAACGACATGAAGGTGGCAGCACCGAGGTAGAGCACGGGCAACCAAGCGGTCTGCCAGAGCGGGTGGACGCGCTCGCCGGCAAGCAACATCAACGCGCCTAGGGATGACTGGTGCATCCCGGGCAGCAAATACGCCGCAGCAATGATCCAGGGGAAAAAGTAGTGGAGCACTTTTTCAATTTTCTGCACACCGGGGCGAAGACGGGAATCGAAATACCACAGACGCTCCAGGATGGGTGGAATATTCTCGACGGCCAGCGGGATCATGGCGTAGATCGACATGCAGATCGCAACTTCCGCCAAGGGCGAGTGCATATTCCAGCGCCACGGGAAGACGATCCAATAAAAGTTCCATGGACGGCCAGCATCGATGCCCAACAGGAGCAAGCCGCAAGCGTAAGAAAGGAAGCTGGTCAGCAACGCCATCCGCATCAGGACGTGTAGCTTTCTGCGCCGGAATACCCAGGCGGCGATTCCTACGGCGAACGCTCCCGAACCGAGGGCAGTCAGCACCATCACATTGAAGGTCTTCCAGATTCCCCAGCCGAAAGCGTCGTTCATCCCACTGACGGGTCCCAGGCCTGCGAGTTCGCGATAGGCAGTCAGTGCGAGCGCGACCAACACGAGACCAGAGAGGCCGAGGAAGAATCCGTTCACGACCGGGAATCCGAATACGGGCACAGTTCGTTCCCAGCGGTCACTGTCTCGATCTGTGCTCATGGCTGTGCTGCTCATAGTTGCGCCCTCAGTCCAGTCTCTTTTTCGCGTTCATAGGCTTCCAGTTCATGCCCGTTGAGGCGCTTTCGAATGACCTGTACCAATCCCGCATAGAGCACTGCCGGCAAGGCGAAGTACTGATAGAAACGCCTTTGCCAGCGCAGTGTCTTGGCCGGGACCGATTCTGGCCCGAGTTCCGGGAGGCCGAGTTTTTCGAAGGGAACTTTTGAGAGGTACAGAACCTGCGTGCCGCCGTTGTCGGTCTCGCCATAGACGCGATTCTGGTAGTAGCGGCCGGGGCTGTTCTGAACGCGTTTCTTCGCCTCCCGCAACAACACCGGACGCGGTCCGAAGATGACGGCACCGGTCGGGCAAACGCTCGTGCATCCCGGCTTCAGGCCCTTGGCCAAACGATGGCTGCAGAATTCGCACTTGGTGACGCGCGGATTGAAACCGACCCATTGGAATCGCGGGATGTGATACGGACAGGTGATCGTGCAGTAGCGGCATCCGATGCACTCTTCAGCGGACCAATTGACCACGCCGGTCTCTGGATCTTTGTGCAGAGCCTGGAAAGGACATCCTGCGGCGCAGGCCGGGTCCAGACAATGCATGCACTGGCGCTTCACGAATGAGAAGACGGATCCGTCCTCAGGCTTGTAGAGCTTGATGACGTTGCGCGTGAGATCGTTCAGGTCCGATGGGGCTTGATGCAAATCGTCGCCGCGCGTGTCGGGTGGAGTATCGTTGGCCTCGGCGCAGGCGGCAACGCACGCCTTGCAGCCGATGCAGATGGTGGCGTCGTACAGCATACCGACGGCGGCGCTGGGCATCTCAATGGATTCGGCATGCAAGTTCTCGGTGGACGCCGCAGCCGCAATAGCGGCGGGGACTCCCGCCTTGGCTATCCCCGTGATGAGTTGTCGCCGAGTGATCGCCACCGTTAGTCCTTTTTCTTCGGGCTGGGCTTTCCCCTCAGCTTTTCGGCGTGCGCAATGTCGGCCGAGACTCGCGCCACGCCCGCTTCGGTACTGCTCTGAAAGCGTTGCGACGCAACCCAGGCCGCCCCACCCACAGCACCGGCAATTGCGCCAACCAAGGCCGCTGCACCGACCTTCAATCCGCCAGCCGTGCTGTAGATCGGAGGATACGTATCGGGCGGAGTAGCCAGATGGATGGGGACGGTTTCGAAGGTTCCCATTTTCCAGACGACGTTTTTTTCGGTGCAACCGAGGCAGGGGACGCCGATTCCGATCGGCCAAACGCCCGGCACCTCGTTGAAGTGGCGTGTGGCACACGCAGCGTGCGTAACTGGACCCTTGCAACCGAGTTTGTAAAGGCACCAGCCTTTACGGTGGCCCTCGTCGCCGAAAGCAGTGGCGAAGCGCCCGGCATCGAAGTGCGCTCGGCGGGGGCAGTTCTCGTGGATCACTCGGTCGTAGGCAAACTTCGGGCGGTTGAATTCATCCATCGCGGGCAAGCGGCCCATCGTCACGTATTCCAAGACCACTGCCAGCAGGTTGTAGGGATTGGGCGGGCAGCCTGGGAGATTGATAATCGGCTTGCCGGAAATCACCGAGTCGACTCCCACGGCACCTGTGGGATTGGGATCGGCGGAAGGCACTCCGCCCCACGAGGCGCACGAACCAATGGCGACGACAGCGGCTGCCTGGGCTGCGACGTCTTTTGCAACCTGAATGGCGGGCTTGCTGGCGAGTTCCATGAAGACGCCATCATCTTTCGCAGGAATCGATCCTTCGATCACCAGAACGTATTTCCCAGCATTGTCCTCAATGGCGGAGCGCAACGCCGCTTCTGCCTGTGCGCCCGATGCGGCCATCAACGTCTCGTGATAGTCGAGGGAGATCACGTCCAGAATCAGGTGGGCAACGTCAGGGGCAGAAGTTCGAAGGAGAGTTTCAGTGCAACCCGTACAGTCTTGGAAATGCAGCCAAATTACCGAGGGGCGCCGCGATTGGCCAACGAGCTGTGCGACCTGCGCCACGGTTCGCTTGTTGGTGAGTGCTAGTCCGACTGGCGCCGCGACCATGAGCTTGGAACAGAGCTGAAGAAAACTGCGACGCGACACGCCGCTGTTCCACAAGTGAGCGGCAATGGTTTCTTTCCGAGCTGTCAACATAGACGTCTCCCAGGCATCATGGCTATTGGCGAAGCGATTCGCGGCTTACGAAAACAAGAAGAGCTTCGATGTGCGGATTGTGAGCAGACCTCTGCAATCCGGGCTTTCTGGCCTCGGTTTTCGTTGTTCGGTTCGGGAGACTCTCCGGCGAAGAACAGCTGGCATGCGACGGGAGCATGAAGACGGCGTAAAACTAATTATGACCAGCCAGGCGTCGTTCCGTTAATTCTCCCAACTCCTCTTTTCCGGCTTTCGCTTTCGGTTGGACCATCAAGACACGCCGAGCCGGATGAGTGTTTATGCTTCATTCTTCGAGAACCCTCCGTGATCCAAATCACAGAGGCACGTGATACAAGTCCGGCACATTCCCTTCCGCCACTCCGCGAGGCGTATTTGCCCTAATTCCTTCCGCCTTCTAGAATGAGGGATTACCCACGTCGCTGGGGAATCCCGAGAATTTTATGATTCATTTTCCCGTTCCTGAGGCTCTTACTTTCGACGATGTTCTCCTGCTGCCTGCACGCTCTGACGTGATTCCCACGCAGGCCAGCACGCAGACGCAGCTTACCCGAAACATCAGCCTTAACGTTCCGATCGTGAGCGCCGCCATGGACACGGTGACTGAATCGCATATGGCGATTGCGCTCGCGCAGCAGGGCGGGCTCGGCATCGTCCATCGCAACTTGACCATCGAGCAGCAGGCCAACGAAGTCGACAAGGTGAAACGGTCGGAAAGCGGGATGATCGTGGACCCGGTCACCATGCATCCAACCGACAAGGTGAGCGACGCCCTTGAGGTCATGCGCAAGTACAAGATCTCCGGCGTGCCCATCACCGAGCACGGCAAGCTGGTGGGAATTCTCACCAACCGCGATCTGCGTTTCGAGACCCGCTTCGATATTCCCATCGACAGCGTGATGACCAAGAAGAACCTGATTACCGTTCCGGTGGGAACCACGTTGGAAGAAGCGGAGAAGATTCTTCACCAGCATCGTGTCGAGAAACTTCTTGTCGTAGACAACGCCTACAATCTGAAGGGCTTGATCACAGTCAAAGATATTCAGAAGAAGTTGAAGTATCCGAATGCCGCGAAGGATTCCCAAGGACGCTTGCGCGTCGGGGCAGCCATCGGAGCCACGGGAGACTTTCTCGAGCGCGCGCAGGAATTGGCGGAAATGAAAGTAGACGTGCTCGCCATCGACAGCGCTCACGGACATTCCTCAAAAGTTCTGGAAGCAGTGAAGCTGGTGAAGTCGAAGTTGCCGGAGGTACAGCTGCTCGCCGGCAACATCGCCACTTTTGACGGAGCTTGCGAGTTAGCCCGTGCCGGGGCGGACGGCATCAAAGTGGGTATCGGACCGGGATCGATTTGCACCACGCGCGTCGTTACCGGCGCAGGCGTGCCGCAGATCACCGCGATTGCTGAAGCCTACCGGGCAACCAAAGATTCGGGGGTGCCGATCATCGCCGATGGCGGAATCAAGTACTCCGGCGATGTGACGAAAGCCCTTGCCGCCGGCGCCAGTGCGGTCATGATCGGATCGCTCTTCGCCGGCACCGACGAAAGTCCCGGCGAGTTGATTCTGTATCAAGGCCGGTCGTTCAAGTCCTACCGCGGCATGGGATCGCTTGGCGCCATGGCGCAAGGATCCAGCGAACGCTACTTCCAAAACGCGAATGCAGACTCTTCGACCGCCAGCTCGACGCCCGAGGGCGAAGGCAACCGCATGGACAAGCTTGTCCCCGAGGGCATTGAAGGACGCGTGCCCTATCGCGGCTCGGTCTCGATGATCATCTACCAAATGGTGGGAGGATTGAAGTCTGGCATGGGATATTGCGGCTGCTCCACGATTGCCGAACTGCTGCAGAAGACGCGCTTCGTGCGCATCAGCGGCGCCGGCCTTCGCGAGAGCCATGTGCACGACGTGATGATCACGCGCGAAGCCCCCAACTATGCTATCGAATAACCGCGTAATCCACCGTAATCCCACTTCTGGCAAAACCGGCCAGAAGTGGGGCACCCAAACTTCTTTCGACTTCTGACCCGCTTGAACAATGATCGCCAGCAAGCCCTGAAAGCCTGGATCGCCCTGGTCCTCTGGCTCATCGTTATTTCGATCGAATCGACGACGTACCTTTCTGCACAACATACCAGCCGCTTTTTGTATCCGGCTCTGCACTTTTTGTTTGGGATCGACGAAGCCGGCTTTGAACCGTATCACGTATTCATCCGGAAATCAGGACACGTGTTCGGGTACGGGCTGCTCAGCATTCTTCTGTTCCGCGCCTGGCGGGAAACTCTGCGCTCCTCGAAGGGAGCGAGATGGACCTTCCGGTGGGCCAACATTGCGGTACTGGGAACGTGCCTCGTCGCCAGCCTCGACGAATGGCATCAGAGCTATCTGCCCACACGCACGGGAACGGTACGCGACGTAATCCTTGACACCTGCGCAGGAATCGCGGCGCAGCTGGCGCTTTTCCTCTACTGTCGCTGGTGGTAACCGCACTGCTGCAATGGGTGAATTTTTCGACCCCCGCCATTCGCAATTTCTGCTTACCGCTTGACAGCTATTGCGTCAAATGTTACATCTTGTAACGCTACCATGACTAACACACGACAAGCCCGTCTAAAGAACATGGGAGAGGTCGAGCAGAGCGTAATGGATTACGTCTGGAGCCACGGGCCATCGACGGCGGAGTCATGCCGGGAAGCGCTCGCCGCCTCACGTCCCATGAAAGATTCGACGATCCGCACCGTGTTGCGGCGCCTCGAGGAGAAGGGCTATCTCACGCACCACGTCGAGGGGCGGACGTTCATCTACAAAGCCGTGGATCGGCGCCAGAACGTGGCCGCGCGCGCAGTGAAGAATATCATTGATCGCTTTTGCGGCGGATCGGCGGAAGAACTGGTCCTTGGCATGGTCGATAACGAGGTGTTGGACCAGAAACAACTGGAACGCCTGACCCGCAAGATTGCGGAGCGAAGCGCCGGCAGCCAAGTGAACTCGGGAAGGAAGGAGAGAAAACCATGATTCAATCCGTTGATCGTGCGGTCCTTGCTCTGGTGTCGGAATTGGTCGCCTCGGGCGCACGATCCTTCGTGGTTGCCGGAGTGGCCGCCGCAGGACTTGCCGCCTTTCGTCCCAAGGCCACTTCCCTTCGCCTGCTCACATGGACTGCAGTCCTGTACGCGAGTCTCGCGCTGCCGCTTCTCGGATGGCTGCTGCCTCCAGTGCAGGTTTCCGTCCCACAATTTCTGCAACATCCAGTGGCTCGGACCACTCCCAGCAAGGTCGCAGAGGGGCAGAGCGTCTCAACTCTCGCAAGCAATGCGGTAACGAGCAGCAAAGAACAGCATTCAGGAAGCTATCGACTGCCGTCCGTCGCGAAAGAGTCGAGCAGTCCTAGGACTCAGAGCCCTGTCGGAGAGACGGCCTCATTCGCATGGGCGAGTGTTTCGTGGGGCGGCGCAGCATGGATTTATGTGGTGGTAACGCTCCTATTTCTCGCGAGGTTCGTTGCAGGCATCATCTGGTCAGGCAAGCTGGTACGCAGTTCTCGATCGCTGGCGGAAGGTCTCGCCATCGAGAAGTTTACTTGCTCAGCACGGGGCTCCGTGCCTCGGCTGGCAACTTCCAATCGCATCTCTGTACCGGTGACTGTGGGCGCCTTTTGGCCGACTGTCTTGCTTCCTGCTGACTGGCGCGAGTGGGACGCGGAGAAACTCGATGCCGTTCTCGCTCACGAATTTTCGCATGTGGTGCGTCGCGACGCGCTGACCCAGCGCATATCGCTCCTGTACCGCGCAATTTTCTGGTTCAACCCATTGGCCTGGTGGATGAACCGGCATCTGGCAGAACTGGCCGAGCAAGCGAGCGACGAGGCTGCGCTGTCCGGGGGAGCCGATCAGAACAACTACGCCCGAACCTTGTTGAGTTTCTTCGAGGTGCTGCAAACGGCGCCGGGGAGGATCCGGTGGCAAGGCGTTTCCATAGCACGACCGGGGCAGGCCGAACAACGACTCGAACGAATTCTTGCCTGGAAAGGAACAATCACCATGAGCGTGAAAAGATCTCTAGTCATCGCGATTCTTGTGCTCGCGATTCCCGTGGTTTATCTCGCGGCTTCCGTCCATCCCGCTAATGCGGGTCCTGCAGGTTCGAATACCCGCATGTGGCAAGAATCAGTTCCTCCGGTGCCGCCTCCCGCACCTCCGGTCCGGGGCATTTCAGCAGTGCCTCCAATTCACGGTATACCGTCGACTCCGGTCGCGCCGATCGCACCAATGGCCCCGACGGGGCCTACGGCACTGCTTGCGCCGTCAGCTCCTGTGTGGGACGGATTCGGGCAGCGCCATTCTTCCGGTACGGGCTCTGGCAAGGGCTTCTCGTATGCGTACGGATTCGATGACGAGGAGCGTTTCGTGATCGTTTCGGGCAAGAGCGACTCGTTCACCATGTCGGGCTCGACACAAGATGCGCGGCATGTCGAGAACCTCAAGAAGCAGATTCCCGGTGACTTCATCTGGTTCCAGCGCGACGAGAAGTCTTACATCATTCGCGACCAGGCGACGATTGATCGAGCGCGCGGCTTCTGGGCGGGGCAAGAAGAGCTTGGAAAGAAACAGGAAGAACTCGGCAAACAGCAAGAAGCGCTCGGGAAACAGCAGGAAGAACTGGGCTCGAAGATGGAGCAGGTTCGCGTGAATGTGCCCGACCTGACGGCGGCTCTCGACAAGCTGAAAGCAAAGCTGCAGAAACTTGGCTCCAGCGCGACGATGGAGCAGATTGGCGACTTGCAATCGGAAATTGGAGAGTTGCAAAGCAAGATCGGGGATATTCAGTCCCATGCCGGCGAAGAGCAATCCAAACTGGGCGAGTTGCAGGGTGAATTAGGTGAGAAGCAGGGTAAACTCGGCGAACAGCAGGGTAAGCTCGGCGAACAGCAGGCGGAGATCGCAGAAAAGGCTACGCGGCAAATGAAGGAACTTCTTGACGAGTCGATTAAGAACGGCACGGCGAAGCCCGAAGAGGAAACGATAAAGACTCCCACGCTCTGAGCGCGAAAGTTGGAGGCGGCTTTTCGGAGCCGCGTCCGGAACAAATTGCGACTGAAATTCTCAGGCCGGGCGGTCCGCCGTTCTGGCAGGGCAGATGGCCAACATCGCGGCCGATAGAACTGCAAGTCCTGCAGAAGCGTAGAACGGAACGCTTGGCCCAAAGTGCTTCCATAGTTCACCCGTGATGAGGCTCGCGGCCAAAGTCGCTACACTCGTGGCAAAAAAGTAAATGCCCAGCGCGCGTCCGCGAATGTCTTGTGCCACTGTGTCGACCACCAGGGCCTTGAGCACAGGTTGCGTGAGGGCATAATAGAGTCCGTACACAGCCATCGTGATCCAGATCGCCAGCACTGAAGGTGCTCGTCCAAAGACGAAGTACACCGCCGCGAAAATTACGTAGCCTGCAGCGGCAATCCACCGCCGCGAAAAACGGTCGCTGAACCATCCGGCGGGCCAGGAACCAAGGGTGTAAGTCAGGTTGAAAACCAGTCCAAGCAGCGGAGCCAGCTTGACGCTGATACCAATGCTTTGCGCGCGCAAGACCAGAAACATATCGCTCGAATTGCCAAGCGAAAACAGAGTCACCGCCGCAAGAATGATGTAGAACGAAAAAGGCAGTCTCGTGGTCGAAGTTGGACTCGGGTGCCCCACTTCTCCTTGATTTTCGGAGAAGTGGGGATTTTTCGTCTCTCGAATCCCGAAAATCGCTACCAGCACAGACAGCGCCCCCGGCGCTGCCGCTGCCCAGAACACGCTGCGAATGCCAAATCGCGCCAGCAGTATCAGCGCCATCAGGGGCCCCGCGATCGCCCCTGCCGAATCCATCGACTGAATCAGTCCATAGGCCGAGCCCAGCCGTTCCTTCCCCACCGACTCCGCGACCATTACATCGCGAGGAGCGCCGCGAACTCCCTTGGCCAACCGGTCCGCAAACCGAATCAAAAGGATGTGCAGCCATGATGTCGTGAGGGCGAGCAGGGGTTTCACGGCGTTGGCGACAAAATATCCGCTGACGACTAACGGCTTGCGTCGATCAATCCTGTCGGTGAGGTAGCCGGAGAAAAGCTTGGCGAATGAAGCGACGCTCTCGGCGATGCCTTCAATCACTCCCAACTGTGCAGGCCCGGCGCCCAGCGAAACCAGGAACGCAGGCAGCACCCAATACGCCATCTCCGTCGCTGTATCGTTGAAGAAGGAGGTGAGTCCGAAGGAGTAGAGATTGCGCGCAGCAGAAGGCTGAGGCTGGGGGAACTGGTCGGGCATACAAAAGTTTTATCACGGAGACGCGGAGGCACCGAGAAGGCAAGAGCAAGTTCTAGGGTATGAAGCGAAGTAGCCCAACCGCAAGCGATACGAAGCCACCGATTGCTGAGATCCAGATCAGATGCGCCGGCCACGCCGGCCATCTGTGGGCAGCCCTCACCCGAAGATATCCACGTGGCAGCGCTATGATCAGTTTTCCCATTCCGAAGGTATCGTTCTTGTGTCCTGCTCGAACAAGCTTCAACAAAACGTGGCTAGACGACCAGCCCAAAACGATCCAAAAGAGAAAACCGAGAATTAGAAATGGATTGTGATGGCAGAATTTGCAAAAAGACTTGGCAAATACATCCATCGATGGGCTGCCTCTCAATACATCGCATCGTACTTGGTCACGGCCCAGTCGCCAACTCTGTGTTCGAGGGTGAGAGTAAACAGGCTTTGGTCGATTCCAGGCTGGTCTGGTCCGGCGTTGCTCGGGCGCTTGCCGCGATAGTGGAGAACTACCAGCGGAGGCGCGTCTTCCCAGTCCACGAGTTCCCAGGAAAGCAACGGATGCTCCGATTCCGACTTGCAGATGTAGCGAGCATATTTCTTGTGGTAATCATGCTGCCACTTTTCGAGGAGTTCGTCACAATGCCCGTCGCGCATCTCACGCAGAAACTTGTTTGCAGCTTTCTCTGTCGAGCGATCGCGCAGCGGATTCATCTTGATGGTGACCGGCAAGCCAGTCAGCGGATCGTGATCCTCTGATCGCGCCAGCACCGGACCCTGATTGCTCAACCACCACAGATAGCCCACAAAACCGAACACGAGCAGGGCTCCGACGCCGACAGCAATGCCGACCTGTGTCCGAGTAAAGGCCATTAAAGAAGTCTATGGATGCGGCCGATCAAGGGGCAAGATTACCGGCGTGAGACGCGGTTGGACATGTACGAGTGCGGCTTTTGGGGATGTGCCGGTGGGGACGATGCGGACCGTGGATTCGAATCAGCGCCGGCGCTTACTGCAAGCCTTCGACCAGGTATAAATCGGAGAGCAGCCGCCGGTAGCCGTAGACGTAGGACTTGCCATCAGGCGTGGGAAGAACAGGGCCGACGAATTCAACTCCGGATGGATCGGGAGGCATAAGTTCTCTCCAGAGAGTTCGATTGCCGGTGGCGATATCCAACCGGTAAACCTTGGATGGCAAATCACCACCGCGATATACGTACAAGGAATGGCCATCAGGGGTCCATGCGACTGGCACCTCTCCTGGCTGGAGTCCTTTAATGGGCTGAGGATCGCCAGAAGGAATTGGAAAGAGGTAGCCTTTTTCGTCCGGGCCGATGGCTGCGACTTGGTGACCGTCGGGCGAGAGTGCGAAAGAAAGCCCGTTGGTTCCCTCTGGCGTAACGGCGACGATTTTGTCGTCTTCGATATCCTGAACATAAAGCCGCGACCCACGATTAGTCTCGGTGCCGGATACCAGAATCCGTTTACCGTCGGAGAACCAGCAAGCGGAACCGTGGACAATATTATGTCCGGGCAAGGGCTTGGGTTCTCCCGGCCCGGTGGGAAGCAAAAACAAATCGGCCTGGTTGTCGCCGCGACTCGAGAGAGCCCATTTACCATCCGGGGACAACGCCAGAGAAAGACCATCGCCGAGACGAACTGCCGGGGATCCATCGGTTTTGCGGAGATAGACAGCATAGGTCGGTCCACCCGCCTCGCCTTCCTCGCGGAAGAGCAGCGTCTGGCCGTCAACCGACAGCGTCACCGGGTAAGACCAATCCAGCCAGGTGAAGTCGTGCTCGGTTGCATCAGAGGCTCGGCGAACGATCAGCCCGCGCCGCCAACTGTCGCGCGCGAGAAGAACACGTCCATTCGGCAGGACATCCTGAAGAGTAAGGTCGGCCGGTACTCGGGCTACAAGCCGCTCCTTTCCGTTCAAGGGAACGGCAAACACCGAGCGATCGATTCCGATCACAGTCGCGGTGACCCAGACCTCGTCTCCGCCGGGCGACCAAGCCAAGCCGACAGCGCCGCCTCCATAGGTCTGGCTCAGAGTTCGTTTCTTGCCGCTCATATCGATCACGGCCACGCTGCCGATGGAATCACCCGGGATGGAATGATCGATAAAGGCGATCATGTCGCCTTTGCGGGAGATGCGAGGATGGCTGACCCACCCTCCGGTTTCGTAGAGCACTTTCCCGGGAGGATATTCGAGACGATTCCGTCCATTCACATCACGCACGATGGCCAATTGCGTTCCGTCGGGGGACCAGTCGGCCCACTGGATGTTTTCCAGTATTTCGCGCGGGGCGCCACCACCAAGCGGCATGCGAGCCAGCGTTCCCGTAAAGACCTGAGACTTGGATTGCTGGCTGCGCAGCAGGATGGCCATCTCTCCCGTCGAGGAAATCGCCAGAATCTCGGCTCCTGGAACTCCAGCAGGGCGCGACTCTGGTGTTCCGAAACGCGTGTTGAAGATTTCGACCGGCCCGCCTTCCCAAGCGGCGCTGTAAACCACCGTCTGGCCATCGGGCGCGAACCGCGCCATGCGAATGGTGCCGCGGCGATATGTCAGCATATGATACGCAGGTGTGGCTGCCACTGCGCCGTGACGCAAGAGCAGGATCGCGATCACCGCCAACGCGGCCACGAGTGCAGCTCCCAGTGCATAGACAGGCCCGCGGGATCGAGGTTCTGGAACGGCCTTGATGCCTGAAGATGATATTTTTGCCACCGACGCGACGGGTACAGTTACAGACGAGCCGCTCGCCGGCTCACTCGGGACACTCGACGAAATACGGGCGGAGTCTCGCATCCGCTTCAGTCGCTTCAGATCGGCGCGAACCTCGGCCGCACTCTGATAACGAAGCTCGAGGTCCTTTTCGAGCAACTTCTGCACGATGCGCTCGATCTCCGAGGGAAGATCCGGGTTCAGCCGGATGGGCGCCGTGGGTGCGCGATTGAGAATTGCTTCCGTGATGACCCCTTGCGTCTCGCCGCGAAAAGGAAGCATTCCCGTCGCCATTTCATACAGAACCACGCCGAAAGAGAACAGATCGGTTCGCCCATCAAGCTCTTTCCCGCGCACCTGTTCTGGAGACATATACGCGACGGTGCCCAGCGCAGTCCCCGGACTGGTGAGGTTCAAGGCGGCCGCGTCGGCCAACGTTTGAGAGTCAGCGCTGACCGACTTGGGCCCTGGCGCCATTTTGGCTAATCCGAAATCGAGAATCTTCGCGTGCCCGCGTTTGGAGACGAAAATGTTGGCCGGCTTGATGTCGCGGTGAACGATTCCTTTCGTATGGGCGGCATCCATCGCTTCCGCCACTTCAATGGCGATCCCCAGCAGTGCATCGAGTTCCATCGGTCGGTCGCTGATCAAGTGTTTCAGCGTGGAGCCTTCGAGGTACTCCATCGCGATGAAGGATTGACCTTCATGCTTACCGATTTCGTAGATGGTGCAGATGTTTGGATGGTTCAAAGCGGAGGCAGCGCGTGCTTCGCGCCGGAAACGCTCTAAGGCAGGCTCGTCGTGCGCGACCTCGTCAGGCAGAAACTTTAAGGCGACGAAGCGGCCGAGTTCCGTATCCTCGGCCTTGAAGACCACTCCCATGCCGCCACCGCCGAGCTTCTCCAGAATGCGGTAGTGCGAGATTGTCCGGTCGATCATTCGCGGCGAAATCTTACGTGGGCGG
>DATEHP010000117.1:0-4535 GCA_035279505.1 Candidatus Sulfotelmatobacter sp.
TTAGGGCTTCTCTTCCAGGTCGATCTTGAGCACGTGGATCTGGTTCAGCTTGCTGTCGAGGACACCGGTCACCACGACGCGGCGACCCTCGAACCCGTGCACCAGGTCGGAACGGTCCAGGCGATACACATTTTTTCCCGCGGACAGCACAAGATAGCCACCCAAGTGCTCAATGCAATACACGGCGCAGGTATTGGCCGTGCCGCCCATGGACTTCGACTTAAGCATCTCCTGGTGCGAGCGCGTCAGCGAGTGGACATTGAGCGCGCATTGGCTGTCGGAAACTTCTCCGTGAAAAGTCTGAGCATTCTGCCCGAGGGTCGTCACAATAAGGACGAGACACGTTAGTCCACACTTCAAGATAAATCGGTTCATAGTGATTTCCTCAAGGCAACACGGTGAACTTCATGTGCATGCCCTCATGCTCTTCACTGCAGATCACGGTGCAAACAACTACGTATTCTCCGGGTTCAGCAGGAGCCGTCATCTGAAACTCCTCGGTACCGGGCTTGAACAACAGATCCCATCCTTCCACCTTGGTCCGATCCCTGGCACGCAACAGCGAGAAACCGTGGACGGAGCCGTCGCGGTTCCATGACTTGCCTCTCCGCGCCGTTACCCGGAGAACAATGTGTTCTCCTGCCTTCACCATGATCTCGGGAACCCGCATTCCCGCAATCTTGTAGCGGCTGTCGCGGTCAGCGGTTAGCTCGATAACTCGAGCCTGAGCACGGACCGGCGATTTGCACTCTAGAACAATGCCGAGAACTGCGATTCCTACAAAGATACGCTGGATTCTCAAGTGATTCTTCATAGGTCGTGTGAGGTCACCTGTGTGGTTACTGGGTCATGTAAAACAGGATCATTCGCCGGTCTTCTTCCGTAATCGTGGCGCGGACGCGCATGTGTCGGAGGACCGTGCCCATCATCCGCGGCGGAAATTTCTGCGGGGCGGCATGACAACGTCCGCAGTTCGAGTGAAAACGCTTTTCGCCTTCGACCCGCATGCTGCCGGTGTCTGACGGGTGCACGAGCGCTGCACTCTCAGCGTCTTTAGCTTCTCGTTTTGCCGAAGGTGACCCGGCAAACAGGGACGACGCCAGAACCAGCGTTCCCAGGGCTGCCAGAGCTTTCCATCGAAAACTCGAATTCATTGGGCCTCCGGGGAAGCGCCTGTAGGGCCTAGCGGAATCAGGAAGCGGTAGGCGAGACCGAAGCTCCACTGGTTGAAATTGCCAGCAGGACTGAACTGGCGGCCGTAGCTGAAAATCCCTTTCATCCCGTCGCGCAAGAAGTAGTTGACGCCGAAGTCGGCCTCGCGGGTGTTGGCACCGGGGAGCCCGAATGAATCTTCAGCATCGGCCCCGATTGCACCGACGAAAAACTGTTGACCGCGCGCCACGAACTCTGTGCGCCGCATCGCTTTCTGCCAGAAGCGGACCTGGCTCAGGCGATACGCACCTTCTACCCAATAACCACTGCCTTCAAACGCGTGCGCATATTCGGAGCGCACACTCAGCGGCACTGTTGACGGCTGCCAACTCATGTGGAAGCCGAAGGCGTTCTTGCGGTCGTCCTGAAGAGTCTTCTGCCAGGAACCACCAATTTCGAGCCGCGGGCCTGGGAAGAAGAATCCCATGCGACCGCCAACGTGGCGCTCCGCATCAACGCTCCCGATGCCGATACTGGTGGCCGAGACGTACAGCGCGTAATTCATATTGGCCTGAGCGCTGACCGGGAAGCCTCCGCGGAACATCGCGCCATCACTTGGTGCGGTGCGGATCGGCAGAGTCAACGGATCAGGCTGCAGGAAGCGAATCCAAACCGGGTACAACCGCTCGTTGAAAATCCCAAATGGGGTGAGAAATCTGCCAGCGGTCACCGTCAGATACGGGTTCGCGATGCAGTCCACTTGCGCGTAATCCACATGCTTATTCACGGGACCGCCATACGGACCACCTGCTGGCGGACGTTGAAACTGTCCCTCAAACTCGGCACGAGACTCGATCAGCCAACGATCTCCGAGTGGAACCAGAAGCACCGGGTTAATCTGAGTGTCGATGAGATTCTGTCCGCCAGTGACGAAGCTGAAAGTGCCGATATTGCCGGTAAGGATGGGAATCGGCTTATCGCCTTTATCTTGTGCCGTGGACCATGGCGCGAGCGACACGAAGAAGAGGGATAGAATGACAGAGAGAAGACTTCTCCGCCAACGCGCGGACGCGGTTTCCAGAAACAGGTACGGCACAGCAAAACCCCACTAAGACTATGTGGGAATTGTGCTTGAGCCTCGTACCGGAGGAAACATCACCGAGGTAATGGCCATCCGGCCGGGAGCACGATCGTCCCCTTTTCTTGGCACCGGCCCCTTACCCTTTTCAACCACGCACGTCTAACCCGTTGAAACGGAGGGAGTCATGATCCATCATCCCCGCCCCGCAACCTGGTTAGGAGCCGCCCTTGGAAGCCTCTGCGCCCTGTTAGTCCTCGCGCTCAGCGCACATGCTTCCGATCACCGTGGCGCCCTCTCCGAGGAGTTTCATCAGACCTATGCCATCACATCCGACGGCCGCGTTGAACTGGATAACATCAATGGCCCGGTTCACATCTCCAGTTGGGACCGCAATGAAGTGAAAGTTGACGCCGTAAAATACGCGGATACCAAAGAGCAGCTGGACGAAGCCAAAATCGAGATTGATTCCGGAAAGGACTACCTGTCCATTCGGACCAAATATCCGGATCACAACAACAACTGGAATTGGGGTTCGCATAACAATCCCGCCAGCGTGGAATACACGTTGACAGTTCCCCGCACCGCGAACCTTGACGAGATCAAGCTGATCAATGGCGCCCTCGATTTAACGGGAATTACCGGAGAAGTGCGCGCTTCCTGCATCAACGGGCGTCTGGAGGCGCATGATTTATCTGGGCGCGCGAAGTTGTCGACGATCAATGGCCGCCTGGATGCACGCTTCGCGCAGCTTTCTGGACAGGACGTCGAATTGAATTCGGTGAATGGCTCGCTGGAGTTGACCATCCCTTCAGATTCCAACGCCGAAGTCGATGCCAGTACTGTATCCGGCGGTATCAGTAACGAATTCGGGCTGCGTGTGAATCATCACCGTTTCGTGGGACACGATCTGCGGGGAGAACTCGGCAAGGGGGGCTCGCATATCCGGCTTTCGGATGTAAACGGCAGGATCGAAATCCGTCACGCCCAGGATGGGCACGCGATGAGCCCCGTGAAAGACCGAAGCCATCACGACAACGATGACGACGGCAGCGAGATCTAGCTCCGCGGTTCTTTGTCAGTAGTGGTTATGGCGTTTGTGTAGCGGCGGAGACGCAAGGTCTCTCCACTGCGCATTGTCTTCCCTTCGGGAAGGCAATGCTCCGGTCGAGATGACAGTCTAATCGCTTAATAGATCGTGTAGCCGGGCGCGGGAGTGCGCAGATCGGGCTTGGACGCCATCAGCAGCAGGGCGCCTTCGCGCTTGAACGCGCGCAGGTCCGCCAGACTTTTGAATGACTTAGTCTTGTAGTCATCCGGCGTGGGCGTGTCGTCGGGAATGCGGCGTGCCTCAACGTTCTCGAACGCGTGCTTCTTCAAGATTTCGATATATTCTGCCGTTGAATGCACGTGCACCGGAACTTTCAGCTTGTCTACCCATTGCAGTGAGTACTGGTTATCTTTGTAGAGATTGATCAGGATGAAGAGCCTTCCGCGCGGCGCCATCACACGGAATAACTCCATCAGTGCGCGATCCTGATCGGGATAGTAGTAGAACGATTCCACCGACAGCACCTTGTCGAAGAAGTTCTCCTCCCACGGAATCTGCTGCGCCGATCCCCAGACGTACAGAATATTGTCAAAGTCCTTCGACGACTCCCGCGCCTGGCGGACCATCTCATCGGAGACATCAAGTCCTACGACCTGACCGAAGCCTTCCGGTCCATCCCCAACCAGGCGGGCCAACAGACGCGTGGCCCATCCCGAACCACAGCCGAGATCCAGCAGGCGCTCGCCGGGACGGAGATTCATCAGACGGATCGTCTTCTCCGTGATGTCGAGATGATGCTGCTCCATCTTGGGGCCTTCGCCGGAGGAGGCCCAGCGGTTGAATTCCTGCTGCAGTTTGTCGTCGGGACTTTGGGGCTTGTCAGGCATGGCTTCCCTTCGTGGAACCTCGCGTCCTTCGTGGTTCCAGCCTTTCTGATTTTATAACCACGAAGGGCACGAAGGTTCACGAAGGAAATTCAACACTAATCGGTACGGCACTGTGCTACAGTTTTCTTCCTCATGGCGACACATCCCCAGCCGCCCGCCGCGCAACCGGGTCCTCTTTATTGCCCAAACTGCGCGGAGGAGGTGACCGATCCTCTAACTTGCGGCGATTGCTCGGCCGTGATCTGTCGCCGCTGCGGTACGCCGCTGGAATCTCCGGACGAACTCGGAATCGGATAATGGAGCCCGCCCCGGTTCTGATCCAAACTAAAGGCGACCTTGCGCCAAACTCCACCGATTCGAAACCGAC
>DATEHP010000118.1:0-67354 GCA_035279505.1 Candidatus Sulfotelmatobacter sp.
GTTGCCGGTTATGATCGCGCAGCGGGGTGGGGTGATCGTCAACAACGCTTCCGGATGGGGCATCGTTGGCGGAGACCACGCGGTCGCCTATTGCGCATCGAAGGGCGGCGTCGTCCTGATGACGAAGGCGATGGCGATCGATCATGGAGCACAGGGCATTCGTATAAATTGCGTTTGTCCCGGCGACGTGGAGACTCCAATGCTTCCCGCGGACGCAAAGATGCGCGGGCAGAAATGGAACGATTACATCGCCGGTTGCGCAAATCGGCCGCTGGGGCGTGTGGGCACGGCGGAAGAAATTGCGAAGGCAGTATTGTTTCTGGCATCCGATGACTCGTCGTTCATGACCGGGGCCGCCCTGGTAGTGGACGGGGGAGGCACGGCGGATTAATGAAGGCGACAGTTTTTCTTGGCGGCGGGAGAATCACAGGCGCGCTGTGCGCTGGACTTCGGCTGGCAGGAGATGACCGCAAGATTGTGGTGTACGACCGTCATCCGGAAAAGCTGAAGGCGCTCCGCCGGGAGTCGCGCGTCGAGATTGGACGCGACTTGAAGTCCGCAGTCGCAAAAGCTGGACTACTGATTGTCGCGGTCAGGCCTGGGTCGGTGAAAGAAATGCTCCGCGAAGTTCTCGACTGCGGCGCCACGCCTCCAACTCTGTGTGTCAGCCTGGCTGCAGGCATTCCCTTCCCCAATTTGCGGAAGTGGCTCGGACCACCTGTGCGGTGGGTGCGTGCGATGCCGAGTCCGGTGTGCCGAATTGGAAGAGGATTGACTCCGCTGAGTTTCGACCGCGGCGTCGCGAAGAGCGATCGCACACGCATCCGGAAACTGTTCGCACTGGTAGGTCCAGTCATCGACTTGCCCGAATCGCAGATGGATGCGATTACGGCCACGCACTCGCCAACCCATGGATATCATGCGCTGGCGAATCTAGCCGAAGCGGCGCAACGGGCGGGGCTGAATCCCAAAGCGGCACTGATCGCCGCAGCCCACGCCCTCAGCAATGGCATCGCGTATTGGCGGGAAAGCGGCCTTGAACTCGACGAACTTCTGCACGAAGCGGCCACACCCGGAGGAATCGCAGCCGCAACCATGGCCGCGATGGACCGAGCCGGCTATGCCCGCGTCGTCCGGAAGGGAGTGTCCGCAGGCATCAAGCAAGCCCGCCGAAACGCCAAATGAGGGGCAATCTCAACAACCGATGTCATCCTGAACGGCGGCGAAGTCCCCGTGAGGGACCATACCTCGGCCGAAAGCTTCGATGCCGTGGACGGGAACTAATTACTACTCCGCCCCGCCACGGGTTACCTTCGTCACCCTCCGCCCAGCGAATGAATCTGCCACAATTACTAAGGAGATTCAGTCGATTTCTCCTGCCTATGGAAGTGCACACGCCTAAAACGACGCGGCGCAGCACCCGGCTGCGGGTCGAGATTCCCGTCACTATAACGAGTCTCGATCGCATGCGTCCGTTCGCTGAGCGATGCGTGGTGCTCGTCGTAAGTGCGCAAGGATGCGGATTCCGCAGCACACGCGCCCTGCAACTGGAGACGCCGGTCATGATCGGCAATCTGCCCGGCGGAGCTACCGTCACCGCCCGCGTCGCGAACTGTCTCCCGTTGGGAAATGACGGCTTCCTGATTGGAGCCTCGCTCTACAACCACGGAAATGTCTGGGGCATTGTCGACGCTCCCGAAGACTGGAATGTCGTCGCGAAGAATGATCCGGTCGCTGCGCAGCCGCAACCAGCGAGCGTCCCGAAGTCGGCCGTCCAGAAGAAGTCCTGGCCTTATAACCTGTTCTCTGAAAGCGCCGAAGTCCATCCCGGACGAAAGTAGGGCAACACTCCCGCAAAGAATCGTTCTCCACAAGACTTTTCGCCCCATAGGACACGACGGGTGAATGACGGCTATTCCAACGCTGCACGAGGCTAACTCCTGCAGCCTCCCCACCCTCGCTTTGCTGCATGGGACGGAAGACTGCGGCGGTCCCTACATTTGCGCTTCGGTTTATCCCGACGCAAGCCACGGCTAGATTCGAAAAAGGAGGCACACGCCCGGCACAGCGCGATTCAGGGATTAATCGTTTGGAGCTGGCCGATTCAGTCGGACTGAAGCTTTGCAGGAGGCGTTGGCCCGGCGCGTCTTTCCATAAACTCCCGCGCGCCTGACAGCTTGCCAGCTGCCACCAACCGCAAATGAGCAACATGCTGTCGGATCAACAGGCGAGTTTTGGACATGACCAAGCACGCGTCTTCGTTCTTCGTGGCGGTGCAAGCACGCACAGATGGCGAATCTTATCTTCTAATCGTCTATTAAACACGTCACAACCTTTCTAATAGGACGAGTGGCTGAGTTGCCATAGAGGAGAGGATTTCCAGATCGACGACCTTACGTTGAATGCTGGAACGACTGCGAGGTTGCGGAAATGGGGGAAGGGCGCTCTGCCGGGGGCGAAAGGGGTGAAAGAAAATGTGCGCGGACTTTGGTGGGCCCACCAGGATTTGAACCTGGAACCAACAGATTGCTCATCGGCGTCTAAAAGACAATGATTTCAGCGACTTCCAAACGCCGATGTTGGTCACAAGTGGGCAGATTTGGGCGCAGTTGTTGCCCCAGATGTGACCTCGATTGACACGAGAGCTGATACATAAACAAGCATCGCAAGATTATCCAAGAAGTAGCGAAGCAAGCAAACGCCAGCGTTGAGGTGCGGCACCAACAACCTGTTCGCGTTTTCAAATTTTCTACGCGTTCAACGCCGGCTGCTGGCGCAGTTCCGGTTGATTTTGGAGCCAATTGGAGCCAGACCCCTTCAGACGATTGGCTAAGTTGTTGGAGGCATGGTGCCGAGACAACGGTTGAACCGCGGACCTCAGCCTTTTCAGGGCTGGCTTCTCCCAGAGCTATCTGTTGATTCTACGAAACTTAACTCCGAAAACCTGCCTAGTTTTGACCTTTTTATTGGAGCCAAAATGGAGCCAATTTTAAAATCTGAGCCTGCCGAGATTTGCCTCGATTTCGACAGCCAACTCTTCAGGATGTATTTGCGGGAAGGAAAAACGAAAACGACAACTGATTAAGAGTTGTTAACGAGCGTCTGATCCGATGTCACGGAGGTCAATTGGATCCAGGCAGTCTTTATCTCTCAACTGCTGCAGTTGCGTCTCTTATTAGGCAGTCAGATATCGGCGGGCCTGCGACTGGAAGGTAGCACAGGTCGTTACCTTGCTGGGGAGGGGGAGCTGAAGTCGGGTTTGGGCGGTGAACAAATCGAATCGAACCATCGACTGATGTATACCTGGGAGTGGGCTTCACCGCAGAAGTGTCGGGCGCCGTTCGTGTTCGCAGCCTCTGAACTCCACCGAAGAACCGTGAGCTGCGAATCGCCACACTGTATGACGAACCAGTGAATGGGATGAGTATCTACGATTCCGCAAACTTCACAGCGGTACTCGCGCATGGTCGTCATGATCAAATGACCTATGCAGCGTGCGTCTGCGACGCTTGTTCTGTCGCCATCCTTACGATATTCAATGGGATCCGAACGCGGCAGGATTCCCCTGATTTCTGCTCGACGGCGTCCACAAACACCACATCTTTACCAATCACGAGAGGGTCACCCAATAATTCAAATTGTGTTCCATAGAGTCGGATTTGGCTCTGTCGGGAGAAGCCCAACCGCTTGAGTCTTTCGCAAACATGAATCTGGGTTGCCGTCATATGAGGAGCATCTCTTGGGAAGCGGGATTCGGGCTAGAAGTGTCGCGGCTACTAGCTCGACAAAAGTATTTTAGCATTCCGTAAGCGAAGCTGGCGTCCACTTCAATCGCGATTGAAACCCGCAAACGTCGCCCAAGTGACGTGAATCACGAAAGCCGCACGAAGAAGTCTTGTTTTCTCAGTAAAGCCCCAAATCGCTTTGGCTGACAGCCTCGATCCACTGCGAGAAGGCGTCGGACCAGGGGTACCAATCGATACCATCGTCTAATAGACTCCCTCCGCCGCTTCTGGCCTAATCACCGCTGTCTGTCAAGTTACCATTCCGTCTCGACGTTTCCGGGAGCGACGCAAATGCAGACCAATTGGAGAATGCTACCCAAACGTTATCTTCTGGGCGGAGGAGTGTTCCTCTTGCTCATATTGGGACTGATCATCGGAGCCGTTCACCCCTACAAACATGCGTTGGGATCGCAACCAGTAGCTTTGCCAGATGTCGAGGTGCTGCAGGTTCAGCAGGAAGATGTCCCGATTATTCACGAATGGATTGGCACGCTTGATGGCTTGGTTAATGCTGACGTCAGGGCGCAGGTAACCGGCTACCTGTTGAAGCAGAGCTATCAAGAAGGTTCGTTTGTCAGACAAGGCCAGCTCTTGTTTCAGATCGATCCGCGTCCTTTCCAGGCAGCTCTTGATCAGACCCAAGGACAGTTGGCTCAGGCGAAAGCAAATCTGGCCAATGCACAGGCGGTACAACGCCGCACAGAACTCGACGTGCAACGCTATACACCACTCGCCATAGAGCAGGCAGCCAGCCAGCAAGATCTCGACAACGCGGTCCAAAACAATCTCGCAGCCATTGCGAGTGTCGAAACCGCAAAAGCTCAGATTAGAACTTCTGAGGCTGCCGTCGAGACCGCAAAGATTAACCTCGACTTCACCAGGCTGATTGCGCCGATCGACGGCATTGTGGGACAGGCTCAACTCCAAGTGGGTGCTCTGGTCAGCCCGGCCACCGGGCCGGTAACTTCTGTGTCTACTCTCGACCCGATCAAGGTTTACTTCACGGTAGGAGAGCCTCAGTATCTTGCCTTCAGGAAACGATTCCCCACAGAAGAAAGTACGCGAGCAGACGAAAAAAGTTTGCGGCTAGAGCTTGTGCTGGCGGATGGCTCGACGTACCCGCATCTGGGAAATTTTGATTTTGCCGATCGCCAGGTGGATGTGAGCACTGGAACGATCCGCATCGCCGCACTATTCCGGAATCCCAACAACATCTTGCGGCCCGGCGGGTATGCAAGAGTGCGGGTATTCGTCGACGTCCAGCACAACGCACTGCTTGTACCGCAACGAGCTGTTTCAGAGTTGCAAGGCGGCTACCAGGTCGCCGTAGTGGATGCCGACAACAAGGTAAACATTCGGTCGGTAACAGTCGGGCCGCAGGTGGATCAACGCTGGGTGATCGCAACTGGACTAAATCCGGGTGATCGAGTGGTTGCCGAAGGAGTCCAGAAGGTGCGCACCGGCATCCGAGTCAATCCGAAACCATTCACTTCGGAAGCGATGGGCAGGTGATGCCATGTCAAAGTTTTTCATCAATCGGCCTATCGTCGCGATCGTGATCTCGATTGTCCTTGTGCTGGTGGGCTCTCTAACCATTCTGAATTTGCCGGTCGCACAATTTCCGAACATCGCTCCTCCAGAGATCCAAGTCATTGCTACGTACGTTGGAGCTGATGCTCAGACGTTGGAACAGGCCGTTGCCACCCCGCTCGAGCAGCAGATGAACGGAGTGGACAACATGAATTACATGTACTCCCTGAATGCCACGGGAAGCTCCAGCACGAGCCTGATCGTCAACTTTGATCAGAAGACCGATCCCAATACGGATTTCATCCTGGCGCAGTCGCGAGAAACGCAGGCCGCTTCTCAGCTTCCCGTCGAAGTGACCAATTATGGAATCACTGTTCGCAAATCCGTGACCGCTCCGCTGGTCCTGATTGCGGTGTATTCGCCGCATGGAACCTATGACGCTACGTTTCTGGCCAACTACGCCTACATCAACCTCGCAGATCCGGTCTTGCGGTCACCCGGCATCGGCAACGTGCAGGTTTTTGGTGCCGGTCAATATGCGATGCGGTTGTGGGTGAAACCCGACGCTCTCGCTAAGCTGGGCGTCACAGTTCCCCAAATAGTCAGTGCCATTCAAGCGCAAAATACCGTGAATCCGGCGGGCAAGGCCGGTGGCGAGCCCGCACCGAAGGGCCAGGAATTCACTTACACGGTCTTGGCGCAGGGCAGGCTAGTTTCACCGGAACAATTCGGCCAAATCGTCCTGCGCGAGACACCCGATGGAGGCACCGTTCGGGTCAGAGACGTGGCACGTATCGAATTGGGAGCCCAGGACTACAGCGTTGCCGGGCGCTTGAATGGAAAGCCAAGTGCGGTGATTGCTGCATATCAGTTGCCCGGATCCAATGCGGTCGATGCGGCGGCGGGAGTCAGGAAACTGATGGAGCAGTTGAAGCAGCGCTTCCCAGAAGATTTGGATTTCGTGGTTGCGCTGGACACCACGCGGTCGGTTACCGAGGGAATCAAGGAAATCGTCAAAACATTGTTGATCGCACTCGTTCTAGTTATTTTCGTTGTCTATCTGTTTCTGCAGGGCTGGCGCTCCACGTTAATTCCACTTCTTGCAGTGCCTGTATCGCTGGTCGGCACGTTCATTCTCTTTCCGCTATTCGGTTTTTCCATCAACACACTGTCTCTTTTCGGCTTGGTACTCGCCATCGGTCTGGTGGTCGATGATGCCATCGTTGTGGTGGAAGGTGTTGAACGGCACATTGAGGAGGGATTGACACCCAAGGACGCCGCCTTGAAGGCAATGGAAGAACTCTCCGGACCTGTTGTGGGCATCGCTCTCGTCTTGTCAGCCGTATTCGTGCCGACGGCGTTCATCCCGGGGATCACCGGGCGGCTCTATCAGCAGTTTGCGGTCACGATCGCCATTTCAGTTCTTCTCTCTGCGTTCAACGCCCTCACACTTAGTCCAGCGCTGGCTGCACTCCTGCTGCGCCCTCGGCAACCGAGTCAGGGGCTATTGCGAAGGTTCTTCGATTGGTTCAACCGCGTGTTCCAGCGCGCCACAGATGGTTATGTCCATTGGAGTGGCGTGCTGGTGCAAAAGACCGCCGTTGTTGTGGCGCTCCTTCTGGTCTTTGCCATCGCTGCTGGATTCTTCGCGCAGCGCGTGCCAACGAGCTTCTTACCGGAGGAAGACCAGGGCTACGCTTATGTTTCCGTCCAACTCCCCAACGGAGCTTCGCTGGCGCGTACAAAAGCGGTTGTCGCTGACGTGGAAAAAACGATTATGAACACACCGGGAGTCGAATACTCGACATGTTTTGTGGGATTCAGTCTGCTGAGTTTCGTGCGAACGACATATAACGCAACATTCTTTGTAAACTTCAAGCCCTGGGACACACGGACCGAGAGGGCCCAGCAATTTGAGTCGTTGAAAGCCAACCTGAATCGGCAATTCAGCAAGGTTCCCCAAGCGGTTGTATTCGGTTTTGCTCCCCCGGCCATTCCCGGCGTCGGTACAGCCGGAGGATTCACATTCCTGCTCGAAGACCGTTCTGGATCGGATGTGCAGTTCCTTGCGAAGAACCTCAATACTTTTCTTGAAGCTGCTCGGAAGCGCGCCGAGATCGGCACCATCAATACAACGTTCCTGCCCGCTGTACCGCAGAAATTCATCGCTGTCGATCGCGATAAGGTTCTGAAGCAAGGCGTGAATCTAACGGATGTGTATCGCACCATTCAAGCCTTCATGGGCGGTTATTTCATCAACTACTTCAATCGGTTTGGCCGCCAGTGGCAGGTATATATAGAAGCTGAAGCGCAGGACCGGGCCGATGTGAATAACATAGGCAGATTCTATGTGCTGAACAGCAAGGGAGAGCGTGTCCCACTTTCGACTCTCACGACAATCAACTCGCGAGTCGGTCCGGAGTTCACGCAGCGCTTCAATGAGTACCGATCCGCGCAGATTAATGGCAGCGCGGCCCCGGGGTACAGCTCAGACCAGGCGACCAATGCTCTCGAGGAAGTCTTTAAGCAAACAATGCCGCGAGAAATGGGATTCGATTACTCGGGAATCTCTTTTCAAGAGCAGAAGGCTCGGCAGGGTGTCCCACCTGCAATCATCTTTGGTCTTTCGCTCCTGTTTGTCTTCCTGATTTTGGCGGCGCTCTACGAGAGCTGGTCCCTGCCATTCAGTGTCCTGCTGAGCACCCCGGTGGCGGTCTTTGGGGCATTCGCCGTTCTATGGCTACGTCGCGTAATACTCGGATATTTTCTGCCGCCCTATCTCGTGCAAATCGAAAATGACGTTTTTTCGCAAATTGGGCTGGTGATGCTCATCGGCCTCGCCGCCAAGAACGCCATTCTGATCGTAGAGTTCGCCAAAGATGCATACGAGAAAGGCGAGCCCTTGATGAAGGCGGCCCTTGAAGGCGCTCGGCTACGGCTGCGGCCGATTTTGATGACGAGTTTCGCTTTCATTCTCGGCTGCGTTCCGTTGTGGACTGCGACCGGAGCCGGCGCCGTCGCACGTCAGATCATGGGAACCACGGTGATCGGAGGAATGGTCGCGGCGAGCGCAATCGGAATCTTTTTCGTGCCGGGAGTTTTTTATATGGTCGAAAAGTGGTCAGGTGTGGGCAAGGAACCCGAGGCAGGAATATTACCCGCATCACCCTCGCCTGTGCCTGGAGACTAAAGGCCTTTCTTACAAGGAAGTCGTGGAAACACCCTCGGAGTTGGAAATGAAGATGGTGAAAACATCGAAATTGCTCAACCCGATTCTGTGCTGCGGGCTGCTCGTTGGTTGTGCCGTCGGTCCCAAGTATCATCGGCCCGCGGTGCAGACCCCAACCGCTTTTCGCGACGTCGCGCCAGACTCTCAACAGCAGGCGCAAGCAGCCTCGTATGCTGATCTCCCCTGGTGGCAGGTTTTTCAGGACCCGAAGCTGCAGGAACTGATTCGGACGGCTCTTAAGCAAAATTACGATGTGCAGCTGGCTACCGAAAGAATAAACGCTGCTCGCGCACAGGTTGCAATCACCCGATCCAGCTTATTTCCCCAAGCTTCAGCCAATGCCAATTTCAATGGCGGCAAGGACGGCGCTACTCAATTCAAGTTCAACTTCCTGACCCTCGTCGGTGACGCTGCGTTTCAACTGGATCTTTTCGGACGCTTGCGTCGCGCCACCGAAGCATCACGCGCCGAACTCCTGGCAACAGAAGACGCCCGGCAAACGGTAGTTCTGACTCTCGTCAGCGACCTTGCGAGTGACTACTTCACTCTCCTGCAACTGGATCTTCAGCTTCAGATCACGCACCAGACGGTCAGTACGCAGACCGATTCCGTCAAATTGACGAAACTCCGCCTTGATCGGGGCGTCGCCACAAAGCTGGAGGTGCTTCAAGCGCAGCAGGTACTCGATACGGCGAATGTACAGATACCTGATCTCGAGCGAGCCATTGCTCAAGAAGAAAATGCCATCAGCATTCTGATGGGTGACTACCCGCGTGATGTTTCCCGCGGGCTCCCTTTGGTCGAGCAGAGTCTCCCGCCCGAAGTTCCGCCCGGCCTTCCATCTTCGATCATTGACCGCCGTCCTGATATTCGCGAGGCCGAGCAAATTCTAGTCGCGTCGAATGCAGAGATTGGAGTCGCTAAGGCGCAGTTTTTTCCGCAAATCGCTTTGACCGGATCGGGGGGCGGATCTTTCGGGCGAAGCAGCGCTTTCTCGAGCCTTATGGCTTCCCAGGTCGATATCTGGTCTTATGGAGCACAGGTCAGTCAGCCGGTCTTCACAGGCGGAGCCCTTCGTGGAAATCTGCGACGAGCCAAGTCCGAGAATCAACAAGCTCTCATCGTCTATCGACAAGCGATCCAGCGTGCTTTCGGCGAGGTTTCCGACGCTCTCATCGGAAATGAAAAGCTCCACGAGGTGCGAGTTCGCCAGCAAGAGACCGTTTCCGACCTGGAGGAAACCGTTCGAATCTCAACGCTTCGCTACAAGGGTGGGACAACGGCCTACCTTGAGGTGCTAGATGGGCAAAGGTCACTCTATGGGGCCCAATTAACGCTCGCATCTGCCCGTGGTGATGAATACAGGAGTCTGGTGCAACTCTACAAAGCACTTGGCGGAGGCTGGCAGCAATAGGAGAAATTCGTGGGCGATGCCGTCAAGGTATTCCTCCTGACGTTGAGTGCGCTCTTTCCGATCGTAGATCCAATTGCCGGAAGCCCACTTTTTCTGGCCATGACCCAGGACTACGCACCTCAAACGCGAAGGGCGCTAGCTTGGCGCGTTTCCTTGAATAGCTTAGTTCTGATGGTCGGCTCCTATTTTGTGGGTGCGCACGTACTCAATTTCTTTGGCGTTTCGCTCCCCGTGGTACAGGTTGGCGGAGGCCTGATAGTTGTAGCGATGGGTTGGGGTGTCCTGCTGGAAAAAAATGAAAGCCCTGAAACAACTCGGCGCAATGTGCAGTGCTCCGATGCTCTTCACAGCGCATTCTATCCATTGACTCTGCCGTTGACGGTTGGACCAGGATCGATCTCCGTTGCGGTGACTCTGGGTGCAAACTCCACCCGCCATTATGGATTTCACCTAGGCATAATTCTCGCCGCGCTCATAGCGATGGCAGTAGTCGCCATGAGCGTTCTGCTCTGTTACGGGTTAGCTGATCAACTCGCTCGAGTCATCGGAAAGACCGGAATGATCGTGATCGTAAGGCTTTCGTCATTTCTGCTGGTTTGCATTGGTGTTCAGATTATGTGGAACGGAATAAGCGCGCTGGTCTCGTCCCTGCACTTCTAGTCCACCGCATTTCTGGCCTACACGTGAGGTTTTGCCTTGCTGGTAAAATTTCGACCATGGCCGCCAACCAAGGAGTATTGCATGAGGCTGAAGTTTTTTTTGTCATCGCTGGTAGTGCTGTCTCTTTCCGCTTACGAGTGGGCTGCCCCCAACAGTGCCAACGGCCAGAAATTCAGTCCTCGGATACGCAGCTTTCGCTTCACCTATAGCTTCACCGTGAAGGATATTCCGGCTGGAACGAAGCGGGTGCGCGTGTGGATTCCGGTACCTCAGACCGATAGGCATCAGACTGTGCACGTTCTGGCCGTCAAGGCTCCGGTCAAGACGCAGGTGAAGCAAGAGCCGGAGTATGGCAATCGGATGATGTATGGGGAGATCGATGATCCTACGGTGCCCCAAGCGGAGTTTACCGTCGAGTACGAGGTCACGCGTCGCGAATACTCGCGTGGGGATTACGAACAACTGGAGAGAGGAGATCAGAAGCCCGGCGCCATATCCGCCTCGATGAACCGCCTGATTGCGCCTGACTCTCTGATTCCTACGGATGGCAAGATCAAGACGCTGGCAATCGAGGTAACCGGATCGAAGAACGGCACTGTCACAAAAGCCAAAGCCGCCTACGACTACTTCTTCACCACTATGCGCTACGACAAAACGGGTACTGGCTGGGGACGCGGGGACGCATTGTGGGCCTGTGACACTAAGCGCGGCAACTGTACAGACTTCCATTCCCCCTTCATCGGCGTGCTGCGGGCTGACGGCATCCCAGCTCGCTTCGATATTGGCTTTCCGCTGCCCGAGAACAAGGATAAAGGAGATATCCCGGGCTATCACTGCTGGGCTGAGTTCTACGCGCAGAAAACGGGTTGGATCCCCGTTGACATTTCAGAAGCATGGAAAGCGCAGGAAAAAAGGGACTATTTCTTCGGTAGCGTTGACGCGAATCGAGTCCAGTTCTCTACGGGACGTGACGTCACCTTGTCTCCCAAACAGGATGGTCCGGCGCTCAATTATTTCGTCTATCCATACGTCGAGGTTGACGGCAAACCTCACGAAAAGCTCGACAAGAAGTTCAGCTTTGAGGAAGTAAAACCTTCAGCCTGAGGGTGCTAGCCCCGAACGCTTTCGCCCACACGTGGTACTTGCAAGAAATGACTACCAATGCCGCCGACGAACGCTTCTTGAGCGACGCAGCACGATATGCCGCCTACCTTGAGACACCGGAAGGCCGACTGCGCGTCGATCTCGCCCTTGCCAATCTGCGAGAATTTCTACCGAAGGCCCCGCCACCTTTGCGAGTGCTGGATATTGGGTGCGGTACCGGGAAACTCGGGCTGCAACTAGCACAGCTTGGTTTTCATGTAACCCTGCTTGATGTTTCGCAACGCATGCTGGATATCGCCGGTCGAGCCGCACAGGATACCGAGGTAGCGGATAGGACTCTGATGCAAATCGGTGACGCCACCGGGATCGCGGCCCTTTTCGATGCCGAATCGTTTGATGTAATCCTCTGCCACAACGTCCTGGAATTTGTAGACGACCCGGGTGCTGTGTTGCTCAGCGCGGCTCGGCTTTTGCGCAATTCGTCCGGCATCCTTTCGGTTTTGGTCCGCAATCAAGCAGGCGAGGTCCTGAAGGCTGCGCTTGTGAACGGCGATTTGGTCGATGCGGAGCATACGATGGGGAATGACTGGGGGAACGAGTCCCTCTATGGCGGCAAAGTACGGTTATTTACTGCGAGGACCTTGCGAGCGATGCTGCAAGATGCATCATTCGCGATCATCGCGGAGCGTGGTGTAAGAGTCGTCTCCGATTATCTGCCTGAGAAGATCTCCCGAGCTGACGAGTACGAGCGGATCTTTCAATTGGAATGCAAACTGGGCGCGGCACCCGAATTTGCCGCAATTGCTCGGTACACGCAATGCGTTGCACGCGCGCAGGCCCGCTCATGAACAAGCCGCTTGTGAACGATCTCGCAGACCAGACTTCGTCGTCGACATTTTGCGCGTCAGTGTCGGAGAGTGGTGTCTCCCTCGGGCTCGGCCTGACGAACGAATGCAATCTCGCATGCGCCTTCTGCTATCGCGATCCAACTCGTACCGATCGTCTTTCGCTGGAACAAGTGAAAGCCGTGATGGAGCGCCTTCCCGTGCGCTCGGTCAACTTGGGTACCGGGGAAAACGGGATGCATCCCGAATTCAGGGCGATACTGGCTTACTTGAGGGGGAAGCCAGTCAAGCTCACCATCACCTCCAACGGGCACAGTGTTGCGGTTCTGAAAGACGATGAACTGAGCGCTTTTCACGACATTGAGTTCTCTCTGGATTACGCCACACAAGCAGAGCAGGATGCGCAACGCGGTTCGGGAAATTGGGCGCTGATTCATCAGCAGGCAGAGAGGTGTATAAGGCTTCGCATCCCGGTAACCATCATCGCCGTGATGATGAAGTCGAATTATCTTCGGCTTTCAGATGTGGCACGAGTAGCAAAGAAGTTTAACGCTCCCTTGCGAGTGAATGTGTACCAGGCCGTGCGCTCGGATCGCTATGCCCTTAGCTATGAAGAATATTGGGAAGGGTTCCGCCGGCTATTTGAAGAGACGGATGTTATCGCTATCGCCGAGCCGCTCGTTCGCGCTATGGCGGGACTTCCCCCGCTCCGAGCAGGCTGTGGCGTAAGCACGGTGCGGTTGACGCCGCGAGCAACGACCCAACCTTGCGTCTATTGGCCGGGATCGGGAGAACCACTTTCCGATTTGATCTCTGCGGGCACCGATATTCTGATGTCGACGCCCTTCGAGCAGGCTCGTGCGATTCCTGATGCCTGTATGCCTTGCGAATTCCGCGATTCGTGCCATGGCGGATGCGCCGGACGAAGGCGTCTGCAGAGTGCCTTACTCAAGCCTGATTGTTACTGTCCGATTGTTCGCGGTGAACGCCCGCGGCTCAAGATCCGCACGGGCGCCAATCGTGATCTCCCCAAGTTGAGCAGTTCGTGCACAACGGTCGTGATTGCCAGGTAGTCTCATCGTCACGAACGATAACAACAGATCGAAGGGTGTAGCCGTTGTTATTGCGCTTTTATCCAGGCATCCGAGCCCGTCAGCTTCACTGCCACGTCAGAAATGACGAGGTGGAAGGGCTTGCCATCGGCGCTGCCACGATGTTCGGTTGAGAACAACAAAGGACCAGCCTTTTTGTATCCCGCCCATGTGGCCAAGACACGGCTTGGCGGCTTGGCGCCGCCGCGATGGTAGACGAAGTAAACGACACGACTGTCCTTGCCCACGTAGAGATCCCAGGTATCACCCGGCGTGTAGCCGCTATCCGCGGGATACTTCACTGGAACCAGTTCGGCCATCCCACTGCCCTGCGGCAAATTAAACATACCCTGATCAATAACCGAGGCGCTTTTGTCCCAGTAGGCATGTAACGGGAACAGAGCCCAGTAATTGTCGTTGATAAAACCGGGGTCGACTTCGTTCTTTACCATATCGGATTGGCTGCCGAGTTCGGAGCGCTTGTAGGTCACCTTGACCGGCTTGCCGTCTTTATCCTTCCCTTCGTAGGTGACTTGGGTAGTTTTTGGGTCCCACTCCCACGTGCGAGAGAGTTTGAACACTCCGGGGATTTCCCCGGTCCAGGTGTATCGGATCGCCTCGACCTTATCCCACGAATCGAGACCATACGTTTTGGCGATCTTGTCGAGAATGGGCGCACGCTGAGTCTGCGCCCAGATGTTTGGAGCAAACGTTAACACTGCAAGAACAATCCACCGGATCGTGGTTGAAGGGCTCAGTCCTGTCATAGAGATCCTCCTTGCAACGTTTTGACAGCTGTCATTAAACCATTTCCAGGCGTAGGACTGTATCGGACTAAGGTATTGATCGACATCTTAGTATGAGTAACCCGCGTTTCGTCTGAGTCTACCGGTACTCCGACGGTCGTGGTGCAACCATTCGGATGATATGGCGCAAAGCGATGACCGCGGCAGCCAATACCAGAGCTCCATATTCCACCAGCATTACCCAACCGGGAAGCGCTCCCCACTCGCCACGAACTTTGCTCAGGTGCCACATGACATAAGTGGGAATGATGGTAACCGTCCAAAAGATCATCAGCAACGTCGAGGGCGACGTCAGAAATGGCAGCAACCAGAGCAGATACCAGGGGAACACGACGGGAGCGCACAAAAGAGATGCCGCCATGGGCCAGGCAAACACGTCGGGAGACGATTGAGCTCTCCCCCTTATCAGCCAGATTGACGCTGCGAAGCCGACGAGAACCGCCAGCCCAGCCAGCAAGTGGGGGGACACCAGCTGATCGAGTGCCGCAAAGACGGGACCATTAAAGCGAAAAGTCTGCACATAGGTACCGAGCGAACCGACCGGGATGTGGCCGTAATTCAGGAACGGCAGGCAGAGGAGCGCGACCACGACTGCGGCCAGCATAGCGTCGCGAAGACGAACACGTTTCCAATAAAGAGGCAGTAATACGATCGGCAGAAACTTGACTGCGACTGCCAGCCCCAAAGCCAACGCTGCGATCACACGCCACTTCCGTGCGAGGGCCGCGAAGGAGATCGCCAACAGAAGAGCACCCAGAATATCGATGTGACCGCTCCCCGCTACCTCGATCGCCAATAAAGGGTTCCAGGCGTACGCGAGAACCAGGTGCGCTCCTCGCCCGCCAGTTCGCAGGAGATCAAGTACAACGATCGCTATCCCGAAATCGCAAATCACGAATGCCAGTTTAAGGGCAAAGACAGACTCACGAATCGAAGTTACCCCGCGGAAAAAGAGCTGTGCTCCCGGAGGATACGGGCTTGGCAGATCGGGGTTGTTTAGGTTGCGTGTTTCGGCCGTATGCAACGAGGTAACAGCGGGGTCGCTGGGAATGACGATATAAGGGTTATAGCCGAGCCGTTGCAGGCGACCGTCCCAGACATAGCGATGAATATCATCATCGGACCCCGGCGACAGCCGCAGGAATGGAACGTGCCAGAAAGCAGAAAGAACGAGTCCAATGACAACCACGCGTCGAGGAAACGCTTGCGTGATGAAAAGCTCTCGGATCGCTAGAAGGTATGCGACGCAGGCAAGCGTCAACCACTCCATGAAGGCCGGGCCACCTCTGTCACCGAAGTGGCGTGAGCACATCGTCAGGGCCAAGCCCAACGTGGCGCCGACTATATATAGCCTCCACTGGTTCTTAGCTTTCACAGCTTCCCGGTGCCCGCCCGTAGGTGTGCCCTAGTTAGTTCCCACTCTTTGAGCCATTGCGCTGTGTGTGGCGCCCTTTTGGGCGTGAGGCGCAACTCCGAGGCAAGGCGAGTCAGGTCGTCCGCTACATCGATATCGTAAAAAGGAGCTGCCATGCCCACCGAAAGCTCAAGTGCTTGAGTCCGTGCCAGAAGTCTGTCAAGCGCGCTGCTGGTGCCCATTCCGTCGTTGGCGAAAAGTGTCGGGTGAGCAGCCTTGGCGCCAACGAGATAGTACCCTCCATCGTGAGTTGGTCCAACGACCACGTCATGAACGGCCAACATTTCAAACGCATCTTCGAGAACAGAGCGCGGCAGGTGTGGGCTGTCGCTGTTGAAGGCAATGGTGCGCTTTTGATGACCTGCCGGAAAGTGCGCAAAGACCGAGGTCAAACCCGCTGCAAGGCCATCACCCGTTTGCGCAACCACGCTCGTTCCACGGCCTGCCAACTGGGCAAGCTCATACACGTCTGATTCCGGGCACATGATTGCAACTTCGACATCGTTCAACGAACGCGCGAGTGCCAACGTGTCTTCCAGAAGACAGCGATAAAAATCAAAGACGGCTTCAGGAGAAAGGCTGGGCACGAGGCGGGTTTTGACTCTTCCGAGCCTCGGTGCTTTTGCCATGATTACCAGGACGCGGTCATTCGCTGACAAACGCGCGGCTGCCTCGTTGAACGAATTCATAAAAATGGCGAGCGAAATCTACACTGATGTTGATATTTCGCTTTTTCGGTGCCGGAAATAATACCGCACTATCAGACTGAGAATGAACCAGGCGGCACCGATCGTACCCCTCACCGTGCCGCTAATCTTCGATTTCCCGATACGCGGGTAATAGCTCACAGGGACTTCAACTACGCGGTATCCGGCAAGTGTGCCTTTAAGGATCATCTCAACCGCCCAGCCGTAAGTGGGTTCTTCAAGAGAGAGCGCACTCAGAACATCAGCGCGCCCGGCGCGAAATGGACCGAGATCCGTGATTTGTACTCCGTAAAGAAGACGGATCAGGCCTGCAGCCAGACGATTGCCGAACACCTGATGCCATGGCAAGGCGCTCGCAGAGTGGGGGTCCTGCAACCGTGAACCAAGCGTGACGTCGGCACGCCCTTCGATGATGGGCGCTATGAGAATTGGCAGTTCAGACGGGCGATCACTGTAATCGCCGTCCAGGAACACGACGATGTCAGGGGAGTTGGCTGTGGCCAGACCCGTTAAGCAGGCTCGTCCATAACCGCGGCGTGGTTCGGGAATGACGCGGGCTCCCATTCGTGCGGCAATCTCGGGCGTCCCATCAATGGAATTGCTATCGACTATGATGACTTCCGTCGCCAGATCGGGCGGAAGGTCAGCGAGGACATGCTCAATCGCCTGCGCCTCGTTACGGGTGGGAATGATGACGGAGACTCGCACGTGATCTTGGGCTGGTCACCACAAGAGAGATGATGGCCATCGTTGGGACAACCACGCGTCAACTCCCCATCGGCGACCAGCGCTTCCGATCGCGAGTCCGAGCGATGCGAGGACCGGAACCAGCAACTCCCAGATCCAGGATGTGCCCCACTCGGAAACCCAAAGACTTCCGAGAAACAGAAAGGCTGCAAATGCAACCGGTCGAGTAAACAAGCCGATGACAAGCAGGACGCCGAGAGAAATCTCGGTTAGACCTTGCATGGGCGCCGCCATCGCCGCATGGCTTGCTGCAAGACCCATGATCGCCTTCCACGCAGCCGGTGCGTGGTCGTGCTGAATGTAGTAGTTAATCAGGCCGGCATAACCTGCGGGTTTGTACAAGCCCTTTCCCAGATTTTCGAAAAATACCGACACGAACATTGCTCCAATCGTCACTCGCACGACTGCAAGACCGTTCCCTGCCGGCGACTGTGGAGTCTCACTGGGTTTGTCAATTCGAGGTGAGATTGCGGTCATTGTCATCGTAAACCTCGGCTTTTGGATGCTCTCAGATCAGGCTTATTCGAATTGGCCCGGTGTTCAATTATGTTCGTTTGACAATAAATACGGTTTTGTCGTCGATCAACTCCGCGCTGCCATTTTTACGGAGTTGGTCATCTTGCTTCACCGCGTGGTCTAGCAATGCATTGCAGATGTCCTTTGCTGACTCGCTGTAATGTTCACGCATAACGCTTTCCAACAGCTCGCGATCCTGGAGGTCGCTCCCATCATAAAGTCCGTCGGTATATAGAACTAAAATGTCTCCCGGACTCATCAGAGTAATCTCTCCGAGGTCCGAAGAATCGAACTCGGCTTCTCGCAAGCTCAAGGAGTAGTACTTCCTGCGGTCTGGGTGATCTGCCGGAATCTGCAAGCCGAGCGCAAGGAATTGCACCATCCGGCTTTCATTGATATGCATGAGCCTGCGATACTCGGCCGAAAACACCAACGGTGGGGGATGCCCGAAATTGGCGAATCGAAAATGACCGCCGGGCCGGACTTCGCCATAGATCATGGTGGCAATTTCCCGTGCATCCTCTTTCTTAATGATTCCGAGTGCGTTACGCGCTGTCACCGATTGCGCCAGCCGCAGGTTGATATTCCCAAGCAGCATAGGTGTCGTTCGGCCGTATCGATCCAATTCGGTCAACATCAGTGCGTGAAACGTGTCATGCACCGTTGATGCAATCTTTGCCGAGATGATACCGTGTCCCTGAGCGTCTACCACCAGAACTCCCGCCGTCGAATAGAGGTCCCGGAGTTCCTCCTCTACGCGTGTCTCCTCGGAGCTCCTGGCGAATCTGTACTCCGCTTCCATCTCGGGCCGGTATCCCGAAGTGTCTTTTAACCACTGCACGTGATCGTCGGCAGAATTACGCTCCCGCTCGCCAGGAGGAAGCGGCTCAAGAAATTCCTTAGACAGACGTTGAGCTTGCTGAATCCGTGCATCAATATCGTAACGTTGTTGAAAATTGATGTATTCGAAAAGGTCGCCACCGACTGTCTCGGCAGGAATCGAATTGCCGAACATCTCGATTCCAGGGATGCGCGGGATCGCGCCTTCTACGGGCATCAGGCGCTCACGCAGATATTCGTCGATACTCGAGATCGAGTTAGTGCTCGACATGCGTTATGACCTCAAGACCTGCTTGTGCTGGGCAGATACACACTTCCAATGAAAGATCGCTCTTTCGACTAATCTCCCATCGTCAGGACAACCCGGAACTCTGCCTTACCGCTCAGCATCCTCGCATAGGCTTCGGCCGCCCTTTCGAGTGGATAGGTTTCAATCATAGGACGAACGCCAGTCAGTACGCAGAAATTCAGAGTGTCTTCTGAAGCAGCAGGCGTACCCGCAGCCCATCCTTGGATCGTTTTGCCGCCAAAAATAAGCTGAGCCGGCGTGGCCTCAATGGGGTCTGGCCCCGCACCAACCACAACCAGTTTGCCGTTCGGCCCAAGGCCGTCGATCATTGCGGACATCGCCTTCGAATCGGGAGCAGTGGAAAGAATGACGCGCGCTCCGCCCAGTTTTTGTAACTCCTCAGCGGCATTCGTTGCCTGACTATCAATGTATATGTGTGCTCCCAGCTTCTTGGCTAGTACTGCGTTTTCATTACCGCGCCCGATGGCCACTACGTGATAACCAAACTTGTTGGCGAACTGGACGCCAAGATGACCAAGGCCGCCGATGCCCTGGACGGCGACAAGGTCGCCGGGCATCGCGCCGCTGTTGCGAAGAGCGTTGTAAGTGGTTATTCCGGCGTCGAGCAGGGGCGCAGCTTCGACGTCAGTAAGACCATTCGGGATCGGCACCAATGCCTCTACGGGAGCCACCATGTATTGCTGATATCCGCCGTCGTAGCTGACGCCGCTGACCTTGACATTGCGACAATTAACAAAATCGCCGCGCAGACATTCGCGACAGGTATTGTCGTGGCCACCGTGCCAGCCGACACCCACACGCTGACCTGCCTTCCACGTAGTCACACCCGCACCAACTTCATTAACGATGCCCGCGACTTCGTGTCCCGGAACGCGCGGATACTGAATTCCCGGCAACAATCCTTCCTTCACGAGCACATCGCTGTGGCAGATGCCGCAGGCCTTGACTTTAATGCGCACCTGCCCTGCATTGGGTTCAGGAATCTCACGCTCGACAATCTCGAAGGCCGATCCAGGTTTGGAGATCTGAGCGACTTTCATGGTTGCTACTTCTGGTTTTGGTGTGACTGTCAACGTTGCCATTGAGCCTCCTGAGAATTCGTAAGCGCGACACGAGTTTGTTCCATGTCAATCGAGTCCGACAAGGGTTGGTGTAAGTTCGTTGGCCGGTTCTTTCCTAAATTTCTCAGCCGAAGGTGAACGAGAAAGCCTCTACGCCTGGATCGAGAAATTCGATTTCGAATCGCCGATCGGAGATCGGGGATCGTTGCCGGACCAGTTGATACATCCGTGGCTCCTTAACTGTGCCGTTTCCGTCGCCGTCCACATCAACTCCATGAGCCTCTCCTGGCGGGCGTCCATCGATGTACACGCGAAACCGTGCCGAGGTGCCTTGAGATGCCGGCCCCATGACGAGATGAAGGTCCCGGGCATGAAAGTGGTAGACGATCCGGCCGCCGGGCTGATTCAAACGAAGTGCTTCTTTCCCCATGATCCAATCGCCAGAAAGGGCCCACTGGTTGAGCGCCAGGTGCTTGGGAGCAGAATAGAGGTGAGGTTTGTTCGGAGTTGCACTCGAGGCAAAGTTTTCCGTACGCTCATAACCAACATAGTTCTCACCAGACTGTAAGTGGTTCCAATCGGCTTGAACTTCGGCGCCACTGGGGTCAACGGATACGAGTTCGTTCCGAACTTCGGCAACTCCGTCTTCGACCAGCAACTTCTGAATGACCTTTTCTGACTGCCCATAGGCGCCTTCCCCAAACTGTTGGTGACGAATCTTTCCTTTCGCATCCACAAAATAAAGCGCGGGCCAATATTCGTTGTGAAATCCACGCCAAATCGCGTGCTCGCTATCAACTGCAATCGGGTACTCGACACGCATGTCTTTTACAGCCCAGCGAATGTTGTCTGTGTTTTTCTCAAACGAAAACTCCGGCGAGTGCACGCCGACAACGACGAGGCCATTTTCCTTGTATTTGTCGGCCCATGCGCGGACGTAAGGAAGTTGGCGCCGCCAGTTGATGCAGCTATACGTCCAGAATTCAATCAATACGACTTTCCCCTGCAATGCCCCGTCGGTCAGCGGCTGTGAATTGAGCCACGTAGTCGCGTAGGTGAGCGGAGATAAGGCCGACTCAGCTTTCGCTGCGACCGCGGATCTTAATGAGAGGCTGGCGACGGTCATAGCTGCAATCCTCCCAAATTGGCGGCGGCTAATATTCATCACTGTTCACTGCTGGATCGCTATCACCAGCCTGCGTGGCATCACTAACTAAGCACCGCCTTCGTGTCGGCCTTCTTATTCCAGCCGTGGAAAAGTGAGAAGTCACCGTCGTTCCAAGCCTCGCGCAGTCCTGGCCGGCTTAGATCCCAATCGGGGCGGATCTCGCTGGTCACGGCACGCAGGTCGTGCCAGAGGTCCACGATCGATGGACGCCCCCAGAACCAGTAGCCGTTGTAGATACGGCAGATCACCCGTCCCGGCTTAAGCACGAGCGTGTGCGGGATCATTGGGTTGTGATCAGGGTCGGTGTACTCCTGAATATCGAGGTCTTTTTGTAATTTCCGGTCAGGGTCGGAGAGGAAGGTCCACTGGGCGCCGACGAAGGCACGGAACTCCTGTAGCGTGTGATGGTCGTCGGTAGAAATTGTAGCCACTTGAGTGTAAGCGACCGCGATCTTCGGATAGAACGCCGCGAGTTTCAAGTGCTGCTGGTGCTCCTTGGGGCAATAATGGCCGCGTGCGAGCGTGAGGATCATCGGATCATCACCCTGCCGTTCACTAAGCTTCCGATTTGTGCTCATGTGATCCGGCAGCTCATAATCCAGAAACACTCCTCCGGGCACGATGTCCGATCTCATTCTTGACTCCTTCAATGGGTGCCGCAGGGCATTCCCGTTTATTTGGGTAGCTCTGTCCCTGCTTGCTCGCTCACCATATACTCGGCATACCAAACGGGCCAACTCTCGTCGCGCTGACCGATACGTGCCTCGTGTTGACCATGCGCAAGGGCGGCGCGCTTCAGCGCACTGGCTAAATCGCTTGCCGACGCGAATGAAGTCGGGCCAGGCTCGACGCGTCCAGGCAGACGGCTTGTGATTTCTTGCACCACCCAGATGTTCCCATCGGGATCTTTGAACTCGGCGCGCGAGCGATAGGTGCTACGCTCAGGATCGAGGCCAGGCGCTGGCCCATTCTGGCCGAGGTGAAAGACTTCACCCACCTGAACACCCACAGCGAGGATCGCAGTCCGGGCGGCAATGATGTCGGACACGACAATGTATCCCTTGCCCGAACCGGGCACGGCAGAAGTCAGGTTTCTGCCGAATTGGAGCGAGCACGAGGAACCATGCGGCGTGACCTGGACGACGCGGAAACTGGGGAAGTTGAAGTCAGCGTCAAGGCGCCATCCCAGCTTGAGGTAGAACTCCTTCGCGCGATCAACATCCGCGACTGGGAAGATGGTGACTTCGATCTTCTGATCTATTTTTGCGAGGTTTTCAGCATCGCTGCCACTACTATTATTGATTTGTTGTGTGAGAGTAGCCATTCTTCCTCCTAATGATTGGACTTGGCTGGAGCGCATATGATCCTGTAGCGACGTTGCGGCGATTTGCTGGAGAGCCAACCCGCGCATTTAACCACGGGTCACGCTGCACCCACTTGTCTCGCCGTCCCGTTCCGAGCTTCGATGGCCTTGACCGAGTTCGTGAACGCCTTCTCCAAAACTCCCTTTCCGATCGTCCCAACCACTAGGCCGACTAGCCTTCCTTTGAGGTTCTTGCCATCGCGCGCGGTGACTAGGTCAATGTCGGTGAATCCATCGGGACGGCGGGTGAATGTGTAGGTGTGGCCGGACGCCCCTCCCCACGTGTTGGAGTCGGTAGTCTTCAGGACGACATGGTTGGGATCGGACCAGTCGTAGTGCAGTCGTTCCCATATACCACTCGACCCCTCCGTTACGTCGGCCTGAGCGGGGCCGCGGCTATGTACCTTCATGTACTCGTCGGCGCTGTTGCCAAAAAGCTTCGCGCGGCCAGGGCCGAAGTCGGTTAGCCCCGCGATGTACTGCTCAGGCGTTAAGGTAGTTGTCTGGTGCATATGGATTGTAGACATGGGTATCCCTTTCTGGGGCGCGATCGTTTGACTCTTGAGCTCACAATTCCAGAATCAGACTTCTTCCCTGTGGGCATCCGTAAAGACTCAAGCCTCTTTTGCTCTTGCCGATGCGGTAAATGTCGCCGCATTCCTTCGGACGAACTCTTGCACAGTCAGCGGCTCTTGCGCCGTCAGTGTTAACACCTCGTTCGACATCCGGTCGTAGCGCCCCGCGCGATGCAGATCGGCCATCGTCGCGAGGTGGTTCACCAGGTGAATCGGGAAGCCGCGCTTGAGCAGCTCATCCCGCCACGGCTCGACCGGAATGTCCTGATAAGTAATCGTGCGGCCGAGGGCCTTCGAATACTCCTGCGCATAAAAATGCATGTTCTCGGACTGCGGGCCCGTCAGGTGATAAATCTTGCCGATGTGCAGTTGCGGATTGATGAGCAGCGCGGTAATTGCACGTGCAACATCTGCCACTGCGACCGGTGAAGTCTTGCCCTCGCCGAACGGCAGTCGGATCTGATTAGATTCCCTGACCGATTCGGGAGTGAGAATTAGTAGAGAACCTTCGAGCATCATTGTCGGGCGCACGTGCACGACCGGCAGTCCGGACCAGTTAAGCGCCTGCTCGGCTAGCCAGTGCAGCTTTTGCTGCGGGCTCGGAGTAGTTTCGGTAATGCTCATCTGAGAAACCGTCATCTGCGACATGTTGATGAACGCCTTCACGTCGTAATGCTTCGCCACAGCCGCCGTATTAACGGTCGCAGCCAAATAGGTATCCGAAACCGACATGCCAAAGTACATCGTGTCGCAGCCGGCAATCACCCGATGCATGGAATCGAGATCGAGCAGATTGCCGACCACAACTTCCGCTCCCAGAGCGCGCAATGCTTGCGCGCGCTCATCCTCGGTTCGCACCATCGCCCGCACCGTTTTGCCTTGCTTCAACAGCAGTTCGGCGACCGTGCGTCCTACCGCGCCAACGCGGCCCGCCGCGCCGGTAACTAGAATGGAATTTTCCATGTTTTTTCCTCCCGGGCGTTCAGTTAGTGCGAGCGGTGCGAATTACATTGGCCCCCTCGGATCGAGCGCGGCGTGCAGTCTCAAGCCCGATCGCTGCGTTCCCGCCAATAACCACGAGAGTCTGCCCGAGGAGTTCCGATTCGCGCTGGACAGAGGAGGTAATAGATGCGATGTTCATGATCCTCCGATTTGCTCTCGTCTTAGACCACACCTTTCATTGTGGTTTAACAGCTTTTGCAGTCGCCCAGAGCGATCCCGGGTTAATCCGACTTGGTACAAGGCCAGCATCTTCTCGGAAAAGTCAATGACCGTTGTGTTGTACCTGCCTCAGCAGCTTAGAGTCACGAGTGTATTTCGTCCGAGGTTGGTATTGATTAAGACAGATGAGTAGGACCGAGTCCATTAGACGAACGTATCGACCAATACCAAAGTATCGGTTGGACAATGCGCCTGGGACTGGTGCATCCTTACTGGCAAACGGGGTGCCGCCACAATCCTTGCGAGAAAGATTTCACGATGAAAAGAAGCGGGGAGCCTAAAAGCGAAATCGCCCAGCGTAAGAAGATTGAAGAGCGCCTGCTGAAGAGCGAAGTGGCCCTGCAGAACGCATTCGATGAAATCAAGAAATCGGAAGCGAAACTGAGAAGGGTCATCGATACGATCCCTACCCTGGCCTGGTGCAATTTAGCGGACGGTCCCAATGAATTCCTTAGCAGGCGGTGGCACGAGTACACCGGTCTCTCGCCGGAGGAGTCGCATGGCTGGGGCTGGCAGGTCGCCTTCCATCCAGACGATTTACCGGCCCTCATGAAGACATGGCAGGAGTTGTTGGTCTCAGGAGAACCCGGTGAGATCGAAGCGCGCCTCCGCCGGCATGATGGAATATATCGTTGGTTTCTCATCCGCGTTGAGCCCTTCCGTGACGACAACGGCAAAATCGACAGGTGGTATGGCACAAGTACCGATATCGAAGATCGCAAGCAGGCGGAGCAGGCGTTACAGTCGAGCCAACGCAATTTGAGCTCAATTATTAACACAATGCCAACGTTTGCATGGTCTGCGCGTCCAGACGGCTCCGCCGACTTCCTAAACGATCGATGGCTTGAGTACGCAGGCCTTTCCGCGACCCAGGCGTTGGATTGGAAGTGGCTAACAGCAATTCACCCGGACGACTTGAACCATCTCACGGATTACTGGCGATCGATCATGGTCACCGGAGAGCCAGGAGAGATTGAGGTACGTATTCGACGTTTCGACGGCGAGTATCGCTGGTTTCTGATTCGAGCTAACGCTGTGCGCGACGAATCAGGAGCTATCCTGAAGTGGTACGGAACAAACACAGACATCGACGATAGAAAACGCGCCGAGGCGCGGGGCGAGGAAGCCTATCTTCGTCTGGCCGAAGCCCAGCGGCTGAGCAAGACTGGTAGCTTCATCACGGATCTGTTGGCCGACAACCACGACTGGTCCGAGGAAGCCTTCCGCATCTTTGAGTTCGATCCCTCCACCAAAGTCACCGTCCAGATGATTCGGGATATCGTCCACCCAGAGGACCTGCCGACATTCGACGCTGTGATCGCCCGGGGAATGTCGGGTACGGATGTCGATTTTGTGTTTCGGATTGTGCTCCCTCGAGGTGTCGTGAAGCACATACGCGGCATGGCCCGTGTGATGGTACAGGTCGGCGGCCATCCTTTGTTCATCGGTGCTCTTCAGGATGTCACGGAGAGTAAGGCCGCCGAGGCGGCACTGGATCGAGCCCGCTCCGAGCTCTCGCACGTAGCACGTGTCTCGACGCTGAATACCTTGACCGCTTCAATCGCCCACGAGATCAATCAGCCATTGTCTGGAATCATCACTAATGCTGGTACATGTCTCAGGATGTTGAGTGGCGATCCACCGAACATCGACGGTGCGCGCGAAACTGCCCGGCGGACGCTTCGCGATGGCAATCGCGCTTCGGATGTAATCTCCCGGTTGCGCACCCTGTATAGCAGGAAGGAATTCACGCTGGAGCCGTTGGATCTAAACGAAGCGATTCGAGAGGTGATCGCGTTGTCGTTGAGCGATCTCCAGAGGAATCGGGTAGTAATGCGTACGGAGCTCGCGGAGAACCTCCCTTCGATCATCGGAGACCGGATTCAGCTGCAGCAAGTCACCCTAAATTTGTTCCGTAACGCTTCCGAGGCAATGATTGATGTTGAGGACCGCCCCCGGCAGCTTTTGATCCGGACGGCGCGAGAGGCAGATGATCGCGTGCGTCTCAGCGTGCAAGATGCTGGCATCGGCGTCAATCCTGAAGATCTTGGGAAGTTGTTCGAAGCCTTCTACTCCACGAAAATGGGCGGTATGGGTATTGGGCTGTCTGTCTGTCGCTCGATCATCGAGAGACATCACGGCCGGCTCTGGGCCGAACCTAATGACGGCCCCGGTTTAACTTTTTCATTTTCTATCCCTTGCGGTCTGGAGAGCCCCTCGAGCACGATGCCAATGTGAGGAATAGATGTCCGCCAGTCTTGGCGCAATGAGCAAGCTTGAGTTAACATGTCTGGCCTGAAGGTGAGCTATGGCTGCTGCTGGCGTAATTGCTTGCGACACAGACGTCCGGGCATTCATCGATGAGTATTTCAAGGCTTGGGAAGGAACCGACGAAAATCGGATTCTCTCCTACTACGCCGAAAACGTGTTGCTGGAGATTCCGGGCACACTCATTAATGGGAAGGCAGCCCTCCGCGATCAATTTGTTCGCCCCTTTGTCGCCGGCTTTCCAGGAAATCGTCACATTGTGAAGAACATGATCTTTGGGAAGAACGTCGTGGTTGTCGAATGGAACTTCGAAGCTGCCCACAAAGGGGCTTTCGCTGGCGCCGCTGCAACCGGCACGGCTGTGAAGTTACCGGGTTGCGGGGTCTACGAATTCGACCCCGTCAATCGGCAGATCACCGCGGCCCGTATCTATTTCGACGTGACGACACTACTCAAACAGATTTCATCACACCAGCCTCAGGTGCTGCAGAATCTTCTGATATCGTGGTTCGCATCACGCAGCTACCCAAAGACACCTACGGCAGCGTGATCCCCGATCCAAACCTCAACTCTCGGAACTGAACGTGTCAAAGTGCCCCCAAGGCGTCTGTCGCTCTAGCCTTGTCCGAATATCTTCGGCAGTGTGAGCAATACTAACGTCCAATTGTTCCGATCCAAGACGTCTGCTCTGATGGTGCCGTCTGACCGACTCGGAAACAGCACAGCAGACGAGAGGAATCACAATGCATCCTTTACGCAAACTGCGGGAGTCCGGTAAGCCTACACTCGCTCAGATTACAGAGCTGCTTGCCGAAAATATCGTATTCAACAGCCCGATCCTGGCGCGGCCGATCCAAGGGCGGGAGCTCATTGCGCCGATTTTCACTCAGTCGAGCGCTACGCGTGGTTCCGGTACTTATACAGCCGAGTTCAAGCTCGATGAGCGCACTACTTTCTTGCGCTGGGTGGGGACCATGGATGGTCACAAGTTCGAGAGCATGGAGATCATCGTGGACAACGAGCAAGGGCTAATTGCGGAACGCACGATTGCCCTCCGTCCATATCCGGCACTCAAACTGTTCCGTGATGCGATGTATGCAGCATTAAAGGATAAGCTGCCGCCCGATGTTTGGGACTACCCAGCGGCGTAGTGTGACCACGACGGGACGTTTCGGATCGGGTCGACTCAGGAATGTGTTTGGTCAGTCGCGAGTTGCGACTTCGTCCCGCCGGAGATTACGCTCGGACTCGAATGCTGCCATCAATCTCTTCCACTTCATACACGTTAAGCGCCTTGTTCGCTGGGCCGTTTATCACCTCTCCGGTGACGACATCGAATCGGGAGCATCGAAGAACTTTTTCGGAGGGACGTACAAGGTATTGCCATAGACATGCGAGCCGCCGCCCACGCCCGCCCCGGAGAGCACGAGCACATTGTCGAGGTACTCCATTCTTTGGATTCCGTACAACTCTGCTGCGGGGAACCATAAGAATTGCGGCAGATCCCACTGCGTCTTGGGAATGGCTTCGTCCTTCCACCGCCTGCCGGACTCCATCACACCAAGCCGATAGCCTTTTTCGGCAGCACGGAGCGCGGCAACGCTTCCACCGAATCCAGAGCCGATGATCACAACGTCGAAGTCGAAGTTCTCCATACTGTACTTCCTTGATGGACCCCATGGATCGGACCGAGTGCTGGTGGCCATGGAAACAGAGTTGAGAATTGAGAACAATCAGACGAAGGTATGGGGTGAAAAACGGTTCAATCGGGCAATGCTGGACAGGTGGGCTGAAGCAATACCAAAGTACAATGGACGCCCTTCATGGACTGGCGCATTGTTCCCCCATGGATTCCCATCAGGGAACGAGCGTGATGGAACATCCCCTTGTATCCGTAGTGGATGATGATGAGTCCGTACGAGAGTCGCTGCCTGACTTGCTCAAGGAGTTCGGTTTTACAGTGCGTGCTTTCTCCTCCGCAAAGGATTTCCTGTCGTCTGACAGCCTCGGCAAAACCAAATGCTTGATCCTGGATGTCGTGATGCCAGGGATGACGGGACTTGAGCTTCAGCAAGAATTGAGGCATGGCGGGCATGAGATTCCCATCATATTCATCAGCGCTCAGAAAGACACCGTCATTCGGGAACAAGCGTTTAGGCAAGGGGCAGTGAAGTTCCTATACAAGCCGTTCAGCGACACAGCCTTGCTAGAGGCATTGAATGTGGCTTTGCCCATGAAGTGAATCGTCTGTAACCCTACAGTAACTCTGGGGGATATACTATGAGCCTCGTGCAACCACTCAACCGTGAGCTGGGGTCAGCACCAATGCCGCTCGCAACAGACGTTGTATTCGTCATTGATGATGATGTCTCAGTGCGGGAGTCGCTCGAATTGTTAATCGAAAACGAAGGCTGGCATGTCGAGGCTTTCCCATCCGCTCAGGAATTTCTAGATCGACCTCGAATTCTGGCTCCGAGCTGCCTCATTCTCGATATCTCCCTTCCTGGTCTCAACGGCCTAGAGCTGCAACAACGGATAAGTCCCGAGCGGACCGAGATGCCGATTATCTTCATTACGGGTCATGCCGACATCCCGATGACAGTCAGAGCGCTGAAAGCTGGGGCGGTTGAATTCCTAACGAAGCCTTTCAGTGACGAAGTACTACTTAATGCCATTCGCCAAGCACTGGAGCGCAGTCGCATCGCTCTCGCCAGCAAAGCCCAGACGCACGAACTGCGGGAGCGTTACGCCTCGCTCACCCCTCGCGAGCGGGAGGTTATGGCATTGGTAGTCTCCGGATTATTGAACAAACAGGTCGGTGGACAGCTGGGAATCAGCGAGATCACTGTTAAAGCGCATCGCGGTCAGGTAATGCACAAAATGAAAGCGGAATCTCTAGCGGCCCTGGTTGAAATGGCTGCCACGCTTCGCGGCGAACGAGCAGTGGTGGGTCGTCGCCACGCCACAATTTGATCGTGCATGCTGTCGTAGCGCAGGGGCCGATTTGGTATGGAGTATGGGTGCCCGCTGGCACTCCTTCCGGAGTTGTGGACAAACTAGCGAAGGACCTCGGGCGCGTTTTGGCTGCGCCGGACATGCGTGATTGGATCGCGAAGCATGGGCCGATCCGATGAGCATGACACAGCCCGAGTTCGCGCGCTTCGTGTTGAGCGAGAGTGAAAACGCGGCCCGCATCATCAAAGCCGCCGGGATCAAACCTCAAGAGATCCGTAAGTAGACCCGAATCCTATGTTGTTAACGGATGACGGGCCAGCCGGAGATTAGCTTCCCAATTGCCGACAAATGCATCCAGGTGCCAGCTCGCTTCGGGTTCACGACCTCAGCAAGTAAGAATCTTCTGATCCGACTTGGTCATTTCGAACATCGCATGGCCGAACTTTTCATGCGGAAATTCACGGCGAACCCGCCACCCTTGAGTTTCATAGACGTGAACGGCCCGAGTATTCGACTTGACCACACGAAGGCGAAATGTATTGTGCCCGCGACTGCGTATCTCGCGTTCCGCTTCTGCCAGCAACCTTCCGCCGATTCCAATCCGGCGAGCATCCTTTCTCACCCACAGATCACTGACCCATTCTTCGATTGTCATTGTCACGCCGACGATCTTCTCGCCGAAGATTGCGACCCAAGCCGGATCCCAGTTTGCCTTTCCTATTGGCACTTGTCCGTTGAATAGATACGCAAACGTCTCGTCTGCAATGTTCTGAACGAGTTCATGGATCGTACCATTCTCGTTAGGACTCATCCGACGAATGAGAATGTCTACAGGCATGGTGGTACTATATCCGACCCTTTTTAAGGGCGAGATTCGAGTTCTACGTTAGCTCTTAACGGGCAAACCGGAAGCTACCCATGCCCTCCGTTCCCGATCAAACCGCAATCGCAGTTGTGACGCCGGTGTGACGTACTCCAATCGCTCAGCAGATGATGATGATCTTCCGTTGGCCTGTCACTGTCCGGAAAAACTGCAATCTTCGAGACACTGGGACGTTGCTCAAGAAGCGCGGCGAATACGGAGCGGACAACTTCCGACTAATCGACAAACCTCCCTTAAAGTTCCTGCGCACGGCTAACGGAAGCGCTTGAATCCTCGTCTCTCCAAGGAAGGATAAGAAATGAAGACCTTGTTGCTGTTGTCCGTTACAGCATTATTGACCCCTGCGTTCGCTACTGTCGGGTTCCAGCAACTCTCTGTGCCTGATCCTCCGGGCAAAGCACTCTCTGTGGCGATTTGGTTTCCGAGCGTTGGGAAACCTGTGTCAGTTTCCGTGGGCGCATTTCTACAGATGGTCGTCCCAGACGGAACAATTACCGGCACGGGATTACCTCTGGTCTTGATTTCCCACGGTACAGGCGGTTCGGACGCCAGTCACTACGACACCGCCCTGGCCCTCGCGGGCGAAGGCTTCATTGTGGCTGCCCTGACTCATACCGGGGACAACTACATGGATCAAAGCTACGCAGGAAACCGAAAGGATCTGACGGATCGACCGCGCCAGATGGGCGTTCTTCTCAACTTATGCTCACAACCTGGACAAAGCATGACCATCTGGACCCTGGGCGGGTAGGTATTTTTGGGTTCTCGTTAGGCGGCTTCACGGCTTTGGTCGAGATCGGCGGCGTTCCAGATCTGAGCCGGATGCGAGAAATTATGCGCGACACGACCCGCCGCTCCGGAATGGCTTTTATAAAACAACGAAATGGAGACCAGTTAAACCCAGAGACCTTCACACCCACTTGGACCCATGATGAGCGCGTGAAAGCAGCAGTGATTGCTGCGCCAGCCGTCAGCTATTTGTTCGGACCAGGCCCCTGAAAGCGATCAGAATTCCCATCCAGTTGTGGCGCGCCTCGAATGATGATCAAGCACCGGACACCTGGAATACTGCGCGCAATGAAACGCCTATCAACCCCTCGAACGCCCGTCGGCGTGTTCTCAAGCCTGCTAGAGAGGAACTTGGGATTCAGCTGTGCGGATGCCACGATTTCCGCCACAGCCTGACAACTGAGCTTCGACGCAAGGGCACGCATCCGAAAGTAGTTTCCGATTTGCTTGGTGTTACCTCGATTGACCAAAGAGCTGAGACGTAAACTAGCAGCGCGGATAGGCAAAAAGCAAGTGCAACACACAGGCGCCAGCGTCGAGGAACATCAACCAGAAGTTCTCCAACAATCATTCCGCCAGCCGGGCCCCGGTTGGACTCGAAAGCCGAAAGGACTCGCGGTAAGGCTCCACCGGATACCCTTTCGCTTTCCAAGCCGCCAAACCTCCGGTCAGGAACTTGATCCGTGTAAACCCGAGCGTCAGTGCGCGATGCAAGACTGACATGCTGGTCTTATCACCCGGACAGGTACAGTAAACAACGATATCTTCATTTCGAGGAAGGAGCGCGGGCGTCTTCAGCACTTCTTCTGGCGGAATCCTTTGTGCACCGGGGATAAGTTCCGGATAAGCGAGAAGGTCGAGTGGCTGACGAACATCAAAAAGAAAGACCTTCTGACCGAAAGCCATCAACGATTCTAGTTGTTCAGCGGAGAGGCTGTGTCGCGCTAATTCACTTCGGTTTTTACCACGCCTCACGGAGCGGAGGACCACGACACAAGCGAGTGCAATGCCGATCGCAACCAAAGTCAACGTCATGTTTGCCTCCAGTTTCTAATGTTGCAGTTGAGGAGCGAAAGCTGCGGTGTTACCGCCAACCGAGCGCAGGAGCAACAGTTGTTAGTATTGCCTCCGACATGCGTGTTGTAGGAAACCCCCAGTTGGTTTGGAATTGTCAGCAATAAGGTATCGGCTTCCGCGACCGCCTCGTCTTTCCTGAGTTGCTCGATCAGCACATCCGGCTCAGCAGCATAGGTGCGGCTGAAGATTGCGCGCTTCGGCCCGTCAATGTACCCGCGCTGGCCCTCGTCCTCACCTCTTTGTCCGAAATAGGCAAAATCACGATCGTCGATCAGCGCGAAAATGCTTCGGCTGACGGAAACGCGCGGAGTACGAGCATGGCCGGCTTCCTTCCAGGCTACCCGAAACGCGCGAATCTGGGCCGCCTGCTGGATGTGGAACGGCTCCCCGGTCTCATCAACTGGCGCTCTGGTGGGTCACTCTGATTTTGGGTATTGGAACTTACTATGCCTGGTATATAGAGCCGTTCCGATAAAACTAGCTTTACGCTTGTTCGCTTTTTGTAACGGACCTATGCTCCCCGCCGCGAACGAATCGCGTAATTGTGGGTGCTCTATCAGCCGGCAATGCCGGCTTGTCCGGTTTCTGTAACAGATCGTATTTTTCAATTTAGAGAACCGCGCTCATTGCGTACTATTCGCGGACGCGTGTGGCACTTCCCCATCGCTCGCTGTCCCAGCGCTTCGGTATGAAACATGTATTGGACGTTTGTTGCTGAATCGGCATCGACAGCAACAGGTACGAGCTCAGGTCAGGTCGCGTAATACCATCAGCAAATTCACGGTGAACCAGCGGGGCTGAGGCTCCGACGCTATTGAACGTTCCGTACCGGATGTCCGGACGTGTGTTTCTTGGCTAGTTGGGACAGCGAAAGACAAACCGATTGGGAGCTTGTCGTTTGAAAGGCTTCTGCTCGCCGGTCTTTCCTGACAAGAACATAGGATGTGCTTGCGATTCGTTTCACAAACACGCGCGAGTGGGTTCATGAGTGCTAGCTGGTGAATGTTGAAAGCTTGTTCTCGAGGGAAAGCGTTACGAGGTGAATGGGTCGAAAAAAATCTGTAACGCTAAAGGTTCTCGGAACACAACAGGGTGTGCATCCAGCCGTTCGCAGGCAAAGGGATCAAGGATGCGCGATTTCTTTCCCTGGGGCTTCTAGTCGAACCCAAATCCAGCCAACCGGGCTAGGAGGCGTCTATGAGCGAGCCATGGGGCGATAACGAGCTGAGAGCTACATTTGCGCGGCTGGGTTTCATAACCTCCTGCCGTACAGTGACGGGGCTGTTGCGGCGGGCGATGAAAGCAGCGGAGATTAGCGACGTCACCATTTTACTGGACGGGGAAACCGGTACGGGCAAGCAGGTGCTTGCCCAGGCCATTCACAAACTCGATCGGAAGCGAAGTGGGTTCGCGTTTGTTACCGTGCACTGCAGCACGGTTACTGAGGCGCTTGCCGAGAGCGAGCTGTTTGGGCATCGTCGTGGAGCTTTTTCCGGTGCCATTCAAGATCGCAAGGGGCTCTTTCAATCGGCGCACCAGGGCACTTTGTTCCTGGACGATGTCAACGACCTTCCTGCCAGCCTGCAACCCAAATTGCTGGACGTGATTCAGCGCGCGACCCTGCGACCCGTTGGATCAGACCACGAAATCCCGATCGACGTGCGGATTATCGCTGCGTGCAATCAACCGCTGGAGCCGCTGGTACGCGAGGGCCGTTTTCGCGTCGATCTCTACCATCGGCTGAACGTTGTGAAGTTGTCACTGCCTCCGCTGCGCGAGCGCCCGGAGGACCTGGGCACCTTGACTCTCGCCTTTGCGCGGCGGCACGACTCCCTGTATCAGCCGATTGATACGGTGGACCCGGAACTGTTGACACTGCTGAGCGCTCAAGGTTTTCCTGGCAACGTCCGCGAACTGGAAAATACCGTGCAGCGTATGTTGTTCCTCAAGAGCGAAGGCAGCACTCTGGGAATTGCTGATTGGCGTGCGCAGGTCGACCCCGAAGTTCTCAATGCGGGCCACAAACTCTTTGCCGAAGCGGCCACGGCCGCATGGAAGGCAATTTCCCAATGCAACGTTCCCTACGCTGAGGTCTTCCAGGAAATCGAAAAGCGGCTGCTGCAAGTCGCCTTCACCACTCCTGGATGTACGCGGCGTGAATTAGCACAACGTCTCCGCACCAGCGAACGCACTCTGTACTACAAGATGCGGGCGCATGGCATCCACGAGCAGATTGCTTAAGAGTGTCATTTTCTGCGCTCCCATCCCTGCAGAACCCACTGCAATCTTTGCAAAACGAGTGTCTTCGTATGCAAATATGTGCTCGATCAGTTGATTAGTTCACCGCACTCCCAAAAATGCCTCGAGCTCCGAACTCTCTATCCACGGTCGGACTGCTAACGCTTGCAGAGCGGGACTTCGACGCGGTTGCATTTTCGTTTGGTCCATTAATTCCGTGCGCATTCCCGATAACTCTTAAACCCCTGTAAATCTGCAGTCTGGGTCAGCTCATCTTGGCGTTTCGCCAGTTCTTCAAGAGTCCGCTGCGAAGTGGCCCTTTGCATGCCACTTTGATCACGGCGACATCATCAGGCAGGCGCTCCATTGGAGGGAGCTTCGGACGCAGCAAGGCGACAGAGTTCGATTTTGCTTGTCCGACGCGTTCTTACCCAGCGCCGAAGAGCTAGGGGTCCTTGCCATGCCAGACGAGAAGGTGGAAGGCACAGTGATCGACTTCTCGGATTCGGGTGCAAAACCGGATTACTTCGCGGTGGTCAATGTGGTTCGGCGGCGCACAGTCGTCGTGCCAGTCGAGAAACTTGAGCTCGTTCCTGGAAGTCACGCAGACCTTCTGGACTAACGCCAGCTAAGACGTGGAGGCGCTCGAATTGATGACGGGGCTCGAACCAGATCAAGGCGTGCCTAGCGACCGTATGAATGGTGGCGTGGTTGCTTGGCTGCCGGCGCTCCGCCGGTTGGATCATTTACTTGATCTGGCAGTTCGTTCAACGCTGGATTCGTCTGGTCCCGCACCGTTTCGCGGACTCTATCTCGACCGCGAACAGGTCAACCGTCTGTTGGCGCGTGAAGTGGGTGCTCCGTGGTTTCCCTTGGTTCAAGTCTCTCTTGAGTCGACGGCTGATGATCTTTCAAGAGGCGAATCTGCACTGGCTCGGATTGTCGAATCGTTTGGCTTGAGTCCTTTCGACGCCGATGTCGTGCTGCTCGCTCTCGCGCCAGAAATCGACCTGCGTTACGAGAAGATTTACGCCTACTTGCAGGATGACGTAACCCGCAAACGCCCAACGGTTGAGCTGGCCTTGAACCTACTGTGTTCGTCACTTGAGGAGAAACTCGATAGGCGTGTCCACTTCTCTGCCGGCAGTATGCTTCTCAGGCAAGGCCTCCTTCATCTGGTGAGTGATCCGAACCAAGCCGAGCCCTCATCACTGGCTCACTACCTTAAGCTCGATGACCAGATCAAACGGAAGCTTCTGGGCGAAACCGGCCTGGATGATCGTCTGGCCAGTTTCTGCCAGCTCGCAGATCCTCAAGTGGACTGGGACAGCGTTCCGCTCGACACCGAGACCCGGCAAGCGTTGGGGCGTCTTATCTTGGAGGCGAAACCCTCAGGTCTCCGCCTCTATTTCCAAGGCCGGAGTGGGCCCGAGAAACGTGAAGCTGCGGAGGCCCTCGCCGCGACGCTTGGTACAAAACTTCTCGTCGCAAAGATCGATCGATTCCCGGAGACTTCCAATCCCGATTTGTTGTTAAGTCTGTTGGTCCGCGAAGCACAGTTGCACAAGGCTGTACTCTTTGTCTCCACCCTGGATGACTTTCGCGGATCGGATGCGTTCCTAAGGCGCCGGAGTTTCGTTGAGAATCTGGCACCTTTTCAAGGGATCACTATTTTCGCTGGAAAGAGCTCATGGGATCCTCATGCAACTCCCGCCGAGGGCGTGGTTCCAATCGAGTTCGAAATCCCGGGTGCCAAGCAGCGCTACGCGCGGTGGGAAAGTGAGATGAGTAGGCAGGGTGCGTCCGCCAACACGAAGGACGTGGAGGTGCTCGCCGGCAGGTTTCGTCTAACCCCCTTCCAAATCAAACAAGCGGTCGCATCGGCACTGGCGAGCTACCAATGGCGAAAAGCTCATGCCGGCTCGGATCCGGAGTCCACTACACCATCGCTGGATGAGCTCTCGGCGGCGGCGCGCGGCCAATGCGGTCAGGAGCTTTCAGATTTGGCGCACAAAATCGAGCCGCGTTATAGCTGGGACGACTTGATTCTGTCTCCCGATCCTAAGGCACAACTGCAAGAGATTTGCTTTCAAGCCGAATCTCGTCCGCTGGTGTATGAGCAATGGGGATTCGACCGCAAGTTGTCCCTGGGCAAAGGACTGAATGTGCTTTTTGCCGGCCCGCCCGGCACCGGCAAAACGATGGCGGCGGAAGTGATCGCGCACGAACTCCGGTTAGATCTCTACCGCATTGATCTGTCTCAGGTTGTCAGCAAGTACATCGGTGAAACCGAGAAGAATCTCGATCGCATCTTCACCGCAGCGGAAAACAGCAACGCCATCCTGTTTTTCGATGAGGCCGACGCCTTGTTTGGGAAGCGCTCGGAGGTGCGCGATTCCCACGATCGCTACGCCAACATCGAAATCTCCTATTTGCTGCAAAAGATGGAGGAATACCAGGGCATCAGCGTTTTGGCTACTAACCTGCGCCAGAACCTCGATGACGCGTTCGTCCGCCGGCTGCAAGCCATCGTGGAATTCCCTTTTCCAGACGAAGAATACCGGCGACGAATCTGGGAGAACGTCTTCCCGCAAGAAACGCCCGTGGCCGAGGATGTGCGCTTTGATCTTCTCGCTCGCGAAGTACGGCTGGCTGGAGGAAATATCAAGAATATGGCCGTAGCTGCGGCTTTTTATGCCGCGGCAGATGGCGGCTTGGTGCGTATCGAACACCTGATCCATGCAGCACGACGTGAGCACCAGAAGCTGGCACGCTCTTGGAATCCAGGGGAACTCTTGAAGGTGATTACTGTGGCCGCAGCCTGAGCCACGAAACGGATTTAGAAAGCGATTGACTTAATGACGATGCAATCCGCATTCATCGACGACTTGAGCGCGACGCTGAAGGCCGTGCTGCAAGATCCCACCTTCGGGACGATGTTTCCGGAACTTGCGGGTGCCGACATTATCTTCGATCGTCCCACGGATACGCTTGCGCCGCCGAAGACTTCGGTGGACTTGTTCCTCTACGACATAAGGGAAAACCTTGACCTGCGGCTCAACGAAGTGACCACCACTCGTGTCGGCAACCAGATCATCACGCATCCAGCACCGCTTCGCCTGGCGTGTTCGTACCTTGCTACCGCGTGGCCCGTAGGGGGCGTCGACCCGCCTTTTCAGGAGCAGCGATTGCTCTCGGAGGTGTTGGTTGTGCTGTCGCACTATCCCCTTATTCCAGACAGCTTCCTGCAAGGCACGCTGGCGGGACAGGCGCCTCCGTTACCGATGGTGGCTCTGCATCCGGACGCTCTCAAGAATCTTGCCGAGTTCTGGAGTTCGCTCGGGAGCAAACTGAAGCCGTCTCTGACAGTCACGGTAACGATTAGTGTTCCGGTATTCAGCGATGTCCCCGACTTCATTGTGACCACGGAGCACATCGGCGTCGCGCCTGGCCAACGTGCGCCGGCGGAGACGCTGCTCGAGATTGGCGGTAAGGTGATCGACCCCCTCTCTAACGGGATTGAGGGCGCCTTGGTGGACGTTCTCGATGCCGGCCTGATTCCGACCACACCGTCTCAGAACAGCGACAGCAACGGCCAATTTGTGTTCTCCCAAGTCAGCGCTGGCACTTATCAGTTGCGTGCCATTGCAACCGGCTTCAAGCCGCAGACGCAGCCGGTCACGATTCCAGGAATGCCCAACGACTATGTGATCCAGTTGACGCCGCTATAGGCAAAAAACTCAAGGAGGAACAATTCCATGGCTACGTTTTCGACATTCAACAAAGCGCCCGGCGTGTACATCCAGGAAATCACGCTGCCCGGTCCTCTGCCTCAGGTGAGTACCAGTATTGCGGCGTTTGTCGGTCCGGCGGAGATGGGACCACTGAATCAACCCACCCTGCTGACAGGCGTTAAACAGTTCAACAACATTTTTGGCAGCTACGTGGAAGTGCCCTACCGCATCTTCGCCGCGCATGCCGTGAATGGTTTCTTCAATGAAGGCGGGCAGCAGTGTTATTTCGTCCGGGTGGGCAACGGACTAGCCGCATGGCTCGACTTGATCGATCTTCCCAAGGTCAACACGACGCTCACCGCGGCAGCCGCCGTCGGCGCCACCACGGTCACGCTGGCCTCGGTCACAGGGCTCAGCGTAGGCAATACTGTGACACTCACTCAGACTGTGGCGGCTGGCGGGGCCAGTGAGACTGCTACCATCACCCTCATCGCTGGCAGCGTAGTTACTGTGGCCGCGGCTCTGGCAAATGCGTATGCCGTGGGGTCAACGCTCACCCTCGCTGATACGCAACCGACTCTGCGCGTGACTTCGCAGCAGGAGGGCATTGCAGGAAACAGCACCACCGTTCAAGTTGACTCGGCCAGCATTGCAGCGACAACCGTTCCGCCAGCAAATACGACGTTGACCGCTGCTTCAACGCCCACAACAGCGACTTTGACCGCAGTAGCGGGCTTTCAGCCTGGGGATACGGTGACGATCACCCAGCCGGGTCCGCCCGGACTCAGCGAAAATGCAACTATCGCCAGCATTGCCGGCAAAGTTGTCACCTTCACGTCCGCTCTCACAAACGCCTATCCAGTTGCCTCTACAGTCCGCATCGCCAACCTGTCGGCCGCAGCGATGCAGATACGAGTTGTCTCGGTTGCAGGTTTTGAGCCGGGCAGCTTCGTAAAGATCAGCAACGGCGCTCAGCCTGACTCCTACGACGTGGTGCGTGTCGTCAACCAGGTCACCGACGTCATCACCCTGACGAACGGTCTCAGCAGTGTGTATCCCATGGCGGGCGGCTCGCCAGCCGTGAATGTGACCACGATGGAGTTCCAGTTGACAGTTGTGTCTTCCACTTCAGGGACAGAAGTTTTCAAGAACCTGGCGATGGACCCACGCCACAGCCGTTACTACGGATCCATCGTAAATTCTCAAGCAGTTGTTGTAACCCCACCTCCACTCCCCAACACCACACCGCCGCCCAAGAATCTCCCAACCCCTATCCCTGCTACTAACCTTTTACATGGCAAAGATGACGTACTTAACTCGCTGGCTGCCTCGGACTATCAAAAGGGCATTGATACTCTCCAGAAATTCGACGTTGATCTGCTTTGTGTTCCCGACGCGATCACAACCTGGCCCACGGCAAACTCGCACTTCCAGCCAGTAGACACACAAGCGATCCAGGCCTACATGATCGCGCACTGCGAGCGCATGCAGGACCGGTTTGCAATTCTTGATGCGTCGGAAACGCCTGCAAGCGCTTCCACTTTCACCGCGGTGCAGAACCAGCGGCAAGGCCTGAACTCCAACAACGGATTCGGCGCTCTATATTTCCCCTGGATTGGAATCTCCAATCCCTTCGGCAGCGGCCAGATTTTCGTGCCACCGTCGGGACATACCGCAGGAGTCTACGCGAATAACGACAACACTTTCGACGTAGCTCATGCCCCGGCGAACGAGCCTGTCAGGAGTGCCCTTTCCGTGGAAGTGCTCCTCAGCGACGCTGACCAAGGCCCGCTCAATGAGCCTGGCATCAACGTGATCCGCTCGTTTCCAAGCGCAGGCATCGTCATCTGGGGAGCGCGAACGATCGCGCCCCCGGATAGAACAGCGTGGCGATATGTCAATGTACGCCGCCTGCTTCTCTACATCGAGAAAACCCTTCGCGAGGGAACTCGCGAGTTTGTTTTCGGGCCAAACAACCTCACGACCTGGAAGCAGATCAAGCGCCTCGTAACGGACTTCCTGACCCAACTCTGGCAGGCAGGAGATCTGTTTGGCGCTACGCCCGAGCAGGCGTTCCGCGTCCGCGTAGACGAAACGCTGAATACCGGGGCCGTCGTGGCCCTGGGACAGCTCATTGTGGAAGTGACGGTGGTGCCGACGCACCCGGCCGAATTCATCGTGTTCCAAGTAATCCAAGACCCGACGGGCGCGAGTTTGCAGGAAGCGACAAACTAGGAGGAATTGTATGGCGCAGCCGCAGGATCCGTACAAATCATTTCGGTTTCGAGTGGAAATTCAAGGCATTCAACAGGCCGGATTCATGGAATGCAGTGCAGTCGGGTCGCATCTGGAGGTCATTGAATATCGGGAGGGTGCCGACCCGATCAATGTGCGCAAGTTTCCAGGAAAAGCGAGCTATCCCGACATCACGCTCAAATGGGGACTAACCGACAATCAGGACCTATACAACTGGCACCTGGCTGGCGTGAAGGGAAATCTCCAGCGGAAGAATGGTTCCGTGGTTCAACTGGACGACTCCGGGAATGAAAAGACCCGCTGGAATTTCTTTAATGCCTGGGCGAGCAAGTGGGATGGTGCCGCCTATAACGCCAAGGGCAATGAACTGACGATCAACACTCTCACGATTTCGTGCGAACGCGTTGAGATCGGTTAGCAACAGCATCTCAGATCGATCGTGCAGTTGATCGGAAGGTCGAGTAGGCCGCTTGCTGGAAGCGGCCAGAGGAGGGTTCATGTTTCAGACCGAGCACGACTTCACGCTTCCCTTCGGGTACGTGGATGAGCAGGGAAATCTCCACAAAGACGGCGTGATGCGCCTGGCGACAGCGGGGGACGAAATCCTGCCGCTGAAAGATCCGCGCGTGCAGTCCAACCAGGCTTATCTCGTCGTTGTGCTGCTCTCGCGCGTGATCACAAAACTTGGATCGGTTTCGCAAGTTACGCCGAAAGTCATCGAGGGGCTGTATGCCGGGGACTTGGCGTACCTGCAGGAACTCTATAACCGGGTCAATCGCGAAGGAAAAACCAGCCTGCCCACCGTGTGTCCGCAGTGCTCGCATTCCTTCCAGGTCGAGTTGAACGCTGAGGGGGGGTTCTAGGCTACCCCTTGCAAACTCTGTACGAGGAGGTAGCCTTCGTCGCTTATCACTTTCACTGGGCGCCTGAAGTGATTGTCAACCTGGAGCATATGGATCGTATCCGCTGGGTGAAAGAGATTTCAGCGATCAACGAGAGGGTTAACAACGAGAACAATGATCAGAGTAGCTTCAATCCCGGCCTTTCGTAAACGCGTTCCAAGCCGAACGCAGATGTCAGTTCTGCGCATTCGCTTCGGGAGCGCCTCGCGGCCGTCTCGGCATTTACTCTGGACGCTCGCCCTGGTCGAAAGACTTCTTCGCCGCATTCTGGCAGCGTCCTCGTATCGCGAAAACATGACTTTGTTACGGACGGCGCGGAGTTGGATTTCGGGACCGCGGAAACTGCTGCTGCCGGATTCACGGAGGCTGCACTCACCTATTTCGACACCCGAGCGAACGATACTTCTGCTGGGGGAATCGACGCGCTGGCTCTCTGACAAGCGGCCATTTCCGGGCTCTCGATCGACGTTCGACGGGGATGCGGCTCGACGCACTGGCTCTCTGCAGTCCAGATGGAACACGACTCTCCAAACGACTCCGTTGAGCACAATCGCGATAGGAAAACGCGCCCTCGAAGCTCCTCAAATACATCAGTTGCGTGCGCGGATTGAGCACCCTCAAGCATTCCCGCTGCAGCTCGTAGGCGCCGGCCGTATTCCCCGCCTGCCGCTTAACGAAACAGCAGAACTAACAGCCGGGGAAAGCATTGCACGCCGCCTTCCGAGGCAGTACCGCCGCGTAGAGGATTGCTCCTTCGCGAGGGGTCTGAATTCCAGCGAGAAAAGCACGCCGAGTCTGGTGTCCGGTCCTTCCGTCGTGGTCGACCGACCTCGGCCTCGCGTGCAACGGGATTCAGCCGGCGGCCTTGGATCTGCTGGCGAACGGAAGGACCCGATCGCGCAGCCACAACTAAACACCAACGTTACGCAGATCACCGACGCCGTTCTCAAGCAACTTGACCGGCGACTGGTGGCAGCGCGTGAGCGCATGGGACGAATCTAGGGACAAAAGCCATGGAGCGAGTGCAAATCCTGAACGAACAAACCGGGCAAAAGTTCTTCGCCCTTTTTAATCCGGAAGAGTACAGCCTGAACAAGGACAACAACTATGCCTCGCAGGCGATCCCCGGGCTGACTTCCCCACTGCTCCAGTTCGTGCATGGCAACCTGCAAACGCTCGACATGGAACTCTTCTTCGATACCTTCGACACACAGCAGGACGTGCGGACCCAGACCACGCAGATTTTCAACCTGCTCGCGATCAACTCCGACTTGCACACTCCACCAGTTCTCCAGGTCACATGGGGAACCCTGGACTTTCGCTGTGTGTTGGCGAAGGTCAATCAGAAATTCATCCGCTTCTTCAGCGATGGCAGGCCCGGACGTGCCCGCTTGACGGTGACCTTCAACGAGTACCTCGACGCCGCAACCCAGGTGAGCCAAGCCAATCTGCAGAGTCCAGACTTTCATAAGGCTTACACCGTAAAGCAAGGCGACACCATCAGCGGGATCGCCGCACAGTTTTACGAAGACGCCACCAAGTGGCGACCCATCGCACTGGCGAATGCGTTGGTAGATCCGCGCGCGATCGTTCCAGGTCAGATCATTCAGATTCCACCGTTGCCGTTTACCGATCCCAGCACAGGAGTCGTATTGAACTGAAATGGCGCGCTATCCACAACTCGGGCCAATGTTCACCATTCAGATTAACGGCTCCAATCTGCCGGCCGCCTTGCGCGGAGCCATCACGAGCGTCGCCTGGACCGCTGGAATCGAAGGATCGGACAGCGTTGAAGTCACTTTCGCAAATCAGAACCTGCAGTGGCTGGACAATCCTTTGCTCGCTGTAGATAACGGCTTCACCCTCTCCATCGGGTACGCCCCTGACCCACTAGAGAAAGTCTTCGTGGGCGAAATTACTAGTGTTGAACCGTCTTTCCCGAACGGCGGCATGCCAACCATCCACGTTACCGCGCACGACTTTCTACAGCGCCTTACTCACGGCAAGGTAGACCGTGCATTTGCCATTGAGCTGCCAACCGTCGGCATCCTGCCTTTGCCCGATCCAGTAGTGGCTTCATTGGTAAGCGCCACCAATCTCCTGATTCCCGACCCAGATCCGATCGGCGCGGCATTGTCCACGCTGATGAGCCTGGTCAGCTACATCCTGGCGCCGCAGGAGGCACAACATTCAGTGCGTACCCAGGTCGGGCAAACTGACTTCGAGTTCCTGACAAAGATCGCAAAAGACAATGGCTGGGAGATGTACATCGACCATACTCTCGAGCCCAAGGGCTACGTGCTTCGCTTCCAGTTCCTCATGCAAGATTATTCGCCGAGCGTGACTCTGCAATGGGGGCAATCGCTCATGGAGTTCACGCCTCGCCTGACTACGGTCGGTGATGTTTTTGGCGTCTCCGCGCGTGTCTGGATTTCCACGCTCCAACTGGAATTCACCATCATCGTGAACTGGGACTACGATCGAGCCGCTTTCAATCTGATGATCTATCCGGGGCTAGGCGACATCAGCAGCATCCTGGGCGGAAAGGCGTCAAAAACAATCTCAGTCAAACCCACTGGATTTCCCACCGCTCTGCGCGACATCCTCACTGAGTTGCTGCCCCGTTTGAACAATCGGCTCACTGGCAGCGGCAGCACGATCGGAAACCCCGCGATCAAGGCAGGCAAAGTTATCAACCTGGTCGGCCTGGGAAGTCAGTTCAGTGGCCTGTACCGGATCACTTCGACAACTCACACATTTGACGGCAGCGGTTACAAAACGAATTTCAAAGTACGGAAGGAAGTTTGGTTCGGGGGAATCCCTGTTCCTAGTGGGCCCGGGGGATTGCTCCGAGTCCAAGGACAATCGATTCACTAGAGATGAAAATTTTCGGCGATAGCCGGAAGGAACGCAGGCGATGGCAACTGGACTACTGGAATGGTTTTCCGGAACCGAAAAAGAAGAAGCCGGTTTTGGAATCGCTCCCGGCGTGGTGACCGGCAACTTCAACGTTTTTTCCGAAGGCCGGGTACAGGTGCACATTCCCGCATTTCCTGACCTTGATCCCTGGGCACGGGTGATTGGAGTCGGCGGCGGGTCTGGGCGCGGCTTTCTGTGGATCCCTCAGATCGATGACGAAGTACTCATCGCGTTCAACAAGAACGATCATCGAGACGCGTACGTCATCGGAGGCCTGTGGAGCACTCTGAATCGCCCGCCAGCCACGATTCCCACCGACTTCATGACCAAGCGAATACTTCAAACTGGCCTGAAAGACAGCCCGGTGGGCCACACCGTAGAGTTCGACGACGCGTTGCAATCGGTCAAGATTACAACCAGCACGCAGCAGCAGGTCACGCTTGATCCCACGAAGATCGAAATCAGCACAACCGAAGGCCTGCTGAAAATCAGCCTCAACATGGCAGGCACACCGCCGGGCATTGAGATTCAGTCGACAACGGGGGACATCTCGTTGAAAGCGCCGCTAGGAACAATCACCCTCGACGGTCTAAGCGTCGAGATCAAGAGCGACACCTTAACCCATGTTACTTCCACCGGAGTTGTGCAGGTGGAAGGCGACCTCATAACGCTGAATTGAAGGGGAGAAGACATGCCTCCAGCAGCTCGTATCGGCGACTTGACCAGCCATGGAACGCCCTTGGCGCCGGGCCCTGGCAGTCCGACGGTTCTGATTGGCGGAGTGCCGGCGTGGCGTGCCGAGGGTGATTTTCATACCTGCCCTCTAGTCGCGGTATTGGTGCCGCACGTGGGCGGGGTGGTCGCGCTGGGAAGTCTGACCGTTCTGATTGAAGGGCTTCCGGCTGCCCGAATGGGAGACATGATCGTCGAAGCGGGTCCGCCGAATGCGATTGCAGTCGGGTGCCCGACCGTAATGATCGGTGACTGAGAAACCATATGGTTGCAGCGAATTCAGCAAAGGCTTTCCTGGGGGTTGGCTGGGCTTTCCCGCCTTGCGCCGCCACGGATGGCTCGACCGAGATCGCCAAGTATGAAGAAGACGTTCATGAAGCGATTTGGATCATCCTCAGCACCGATTGGGGCGAGCGCTTGATGCGACCGGATTTTGGCGCAGGTTTGCGGTCTTTCGTCTTCGGCCCCCTCAGCCAGACGACCCTGCGACAGGTGCAGACACGTGTTGAGGAAGCCCTGCTGAAATGGGAGCCGCGTATCACGGTCGAACAAGTCAAAGTGACGATCGATCCGAATAACCGGGGGCTCCTGTTGATCGCAATCACTTACTTGGTCCGCGTGACCAATACCTTGCAGAACCTGGTTTACCCGTACTTCCTGGACGAGGGCGCTGCATGACGGTACAGATCACACCACCTGTAGACGGTCGCGACGTGAACGCCGTGTTGTCGGAGTTCGAGACGCGCCGGCACGGCTATCTGCCGCAATGGAACCCACCAGCCAAATCGACGGGTGCCGCGGTTGGACCGATTTTCGCCCGCCTGATGGCCGCCATCCTTCAACGGCTCAATCAGGCTCCTCCCAAGGAAAAGCTGGCTTTTCTCGATCTCATGGGATTGCGTGTGGTCCCGGCTCAGCCTGCCCGTGCACCCATCGTCTTCAGCCTGAGCGATGGCGCCCCCGATACCTCCGCGCCCGAGGGCACACAAGTGGCCGCGCCTCCACCTCCCGGCAGTTCGCAGCAGGTTGTCTTCTCGACCGAGCAAGATGCGGCCGTCGCCGCGGCCAAGCTTACCGAGGTCATTAGCTTATGGCCGGGGCGTGATCAGTACATAAATCATTCCACAGCGCTCGCTGCTGGCCAGGCTTTCACACTGTTTCAGAATCTGCAGCTCAAACCCACCGACCACATTCTCTACCTTGCGCACAGCAAGTACCTGGCGTTTGCTGGGACGACGAAACTGAAAGTGACTTTTGACCTCGCACAGGCAAGTTCCTCTCCTCTCGATATCACATGGGAGTTTTGGGACGGCCAGGTTTGGCGCGGATTCATCCCGCATCAAGCGACTTGCCTCGACCCGGTTACGACAGGATTTGATGGAACCAACGGATTGTCGGTAAACGGATCGATCCTGCTGGAGGTACAGGGAGCTCAATCTTCCCAGACCACAGTCAACGGCGTGAATTCCTACTGGGTTCGCGCGCGGCTGGCGCAAGCGTTACTCCCAGATCCGAATCGTGTTTTGCCCGAGGCCGAGACGCTTCGGCTGTCTACCGTCATCGAGCAGGATTTTGAAGCGACGTTGCAATGCAATATCGTCCCTTCTCTCTCCGTCACCGGGATCACGGTCGTTTTGACCAATGCAGCTGGCTCCGCGCTTGCCGGCGTACCAATTTCGATCACCAGCACCGATCCATCCTATAACCCAATCGTCGGCCAGAACACCGATTCAAAAGGTACTCTCACCGACAACCAGAGCTTGGTCGTCGGCGCCACCTACACATTTACGACGGTCTTTCAGGGTGAGCAGGCAAGCGTCAACGCTGTCTACTCAGGGGCGACGGGAATCGGAAATGAAATCGACCTGACGTCTTCCTTACAAGGGTTGCGTGCCGACAAGGCTTACGCGGGCGGCAAGACCCTTGACGTAACGAAGGCGTTCCTGCCATTCGGACCACTGCCGCAGGCAGGGTCTGCTTTCTACTTCAAGCAACAGGAAGCGTTCAGCAAGCCGGGGGCGTTTGTGGAGATTTTCGCGAACGCCATCATTCCAGACCCACTTCCCACCACGGGAGCGACTCCGGCAACACACTTGATCGCATGGGAATACTGGAACGGCTACGACTGGGTTCAACTGCTTCCTCCTGCCAGTGGCGCCGATTTCACGACTCCGCAGATGGTCCAATTCACGGTTCCGCGAGACATGGTTTCCACCAAGGTGAACAATGAGAATGGACTTTGGGTTCGTGTTCGCATCGTCAGCGGCAAGTACGGATACGATCAAACCATCAATGTGCCGACGACCACGAGTTCCGGCGCTACCAGCTCAACCCCGATCAAGTTCTCCTTCACCCAGGCTCCTGTGCTCGCCGACCTGCGCGTCAGCTACAAGTGGTTAAACGGTCCTTTCCCCTTTGAACAGGTTTTCGCCTTCAACGATTTCCAGTTCGTCGATCGCACGAACAACGCGCTCTGGCCTGGCACTCCGTTCCCTCCTTATCAACTCATCGGCGACGTCACGCCGGCGCTCTACCTCGGGTTCGACAAGCTCCTGCCGGTAAATAATTTCGGTGTCTATCTCGACATTACGGAAGAAGGAGGAGTCACTGAAGGTCCCGCACTTGTGTGGGAATACTGGAACGGCGCTGGTTGGGCCGAGGTTGTGGCGGAAGATGAAACCCAGCAACTCGCGCTGCCCGGCATGATCACTTTCATTCCCGAAGCAGACCCACAGTCTCTCGCGCGCTTTGATCAACCACTCTACTGGTTGCGCGGAAGACTCAAGGAAGACGGCCCGCCCAATGAAACGACGATCAACCATGTCTATACCAACGCAGTGTGGGCGTCCCAGTGGCAGACCTATACAGACTCACCTCTGGGAGTGAGCACGGGTGTTCCAAACCAAATCTTCAAGTTCAACCAGATCCCCATCCTTCCTGGTCAAAAGATCGAAGTTCAGGAGCTAAGCGGTCCACGAGCCAATACAGAATGGCGCGGTCTTGCTATGCAAGTAGTCCCCGATGACCCGAACATCGTGACAAACCTCGAGGCGCTGATCGCGGCGGAGGGCCCCCAAACCGACATCATTCTTGGCGACGTACATGTGATTCGCGACAAGACCAAGAGTGTGACTGCGGTCCTTATTCAATGGCAGGAGAAGCAGAATTTCTTCGAATCTGGTCCTGGCGATCGCGTCTATGTGCTGGATCACGCCATGGGGCGGCTGTTTTTCGGCAGCGGCGATATGGGTATGATCCCTGCCCTTGGTGCAGCGATCCAAGCTACCTCTTTCCGATCTGGCGGGGGGCTTGCCGGCAACGTCCAGGCCGCGACCATTACGCAATTGCTGGGTGCGGTGTCGGGCGTGCAAGGCGTAACCAATCCGCGTGCCGGCGAAGGTGGTGCGGACGGCGAGACCCTCGCAGAATTTCAGCAACGCGCTCCACACAGTCTGCGCAATCGCAACCGCGCCATCGTTCCCGAAGACTACGAAGCCTTGGCGCAACAGGCCTCTGCAGGCGTGGCTGTCGCACGAGCATTTCCGACGACGGACCCCTCGGGTATCGAGATTCCTGGCTGGGTCACGGTGATGATCATCCCGCAGAGCCAGGACCCGCGGCCAATGCCGTCGTCGGGTTTGCGCGACGACGTGCGCAACTTTCTTCTCGACCACGCCCCGTTTGACGTGGCAGCAGCGGGGGGCATCAATGTCGTCGCGCCTCAGTATCTGCCGATCGACGTGACTGCCACGCTCGCCCCAACCGATCCCGCAAAAGCTGGAACCGTCGAACAAAAAGCGCTCGAGGCGCTGGCGGGATTCTTCAACCCGCTCACGGGCGGCCCCTCGGCGAGCGGGTGGGCAGTGGGTCGCAGTGTGCATACGTCGGATGTCGCAGCAGTTTTGGGAAGTGTCGCAGGAGCGGACTACGTGCAAGAGCTTTCTTTGTTTGTTGACGGCGTGTTGCAGGGAGACGAAGTCCGAATTCCCGTTGGAAAAGTTGTAGTGGCTGGCCAATTCAAGGTCAGTCTTGTGTTGCCAGTTGGTGGATAGACAGCAGGCGGAGCAAAGATGCGGTGGGCATTTTGGAGACGAAACAAGAAGAAGAACAACGAAGCGCCGGAACTCATCGATGCGCTGGAGAAGAATACGCAATGCCAGTTTCCGTTATTCACGCCAACCAGCACAAGCGAACTTCTCGGCTTGCAACGGCTGATTGGAAACCAGGCAGTCCTGCGCATGTTGCACCCGCCTTCATCAGGCGGGACAACGAGCTAAGCCTTGGAACGTTGGGTCGCTGGAACGATTTTGGATGTTTGGAGCTGAAGTGAATGCCACTGTTGTTGCCTAATCTCGATGACCGCACCTGGGCGGACCTGGTTGAGGAGAGTACCTCACTCATCCCGGTGTACGGCCCGGAGTGGACTGATCAGAATTACTCCGACCCTGGAATCACCATTGTCGAACTCCTCTCTGCCATTGCGGAGATGGATATCTATCAACTCAATCAGATATCCGACGACATGCGGCTTAAGTTTCTGGCGCTGGTGGGAGTAAGGCCGAACCCTCCGCATCCCGCGCATGCTGTCCTAAGCTTGACGCTGGCGGACGGCCTTCCCGCCACACCTTCACCAATCATTGTGCCTGCGGGGATTGAATTTGCAGGCGTGGATCCGTCCGGCACAACCGAGCGATACCGCACGTTGAGATCGCTCGCTTTAGCGCCCGGCACTCTCAAAGCGCTGCAGTTCCACGACGCTGCGGGATACCACGACCTGACTCCACTCTGGCAGCGCCGTGCGGTAATGTTGCCCTTCGGGAGCGCCCCGCAACCGGGCGCGGAATTCTACCTCGGATTCTCGGACCCTTGGCCCACTCAATCGGTGACTCTCTTTTTAACTTTTGCCGACGGACACTCGACTCTCGCCGATCGTCAACGGCTGCGACGCGAATTATGCGAAATCGAAAAGCATTGTCACCCGCAAGTCGACAATCCTTGCCAGAAAACGGCGATGAAGCCTGCATCAGAAACAAGTGATGACCAATATCCGCTGTTGAAGCACTATGGCGTACAAACGGTTTGGGAATACCTGGGCAACACTGGCGGGCAGGCGCAATGGACGACCCTGGATCCCGCAAAAGACGAAGTATCGGACGATACGCGGTCTTTCACACTCGACGGGGCGGTTACCTTTCGCTTGCCCGGTACCGTTTCCTTAACCAGCATTGGCGCGGTGGCGACACCTTATTATTATGTCCGCTGCCGCTTCGAGGCGGGAAGGTACGATGCCCCTCCTTCGCTCAAAGATGTCGCTTTCAATGCAGCCGTCGTGGAGCAGGCCGTCCCGGCGTGGACATCGTTCGAAATCAATCCAAACGCAACCATCGTGTATGGTCCGCTCGGCCCACCCAATCCCTACGACCTGACAACTGTAATTTTCAAACTGGACGACGAGAGCCGTATCGAACACCTCGTCTTCGGCCTCGGGAAACCCGGGGACCCGGAGTTCCGCATATTAAGTTTCCAGCCACCGCCTGCGGCTACAAAGCCGGGAAATCTCACTATCGAAGCGACATTCCTCGGGTTCGGAACGGGTTTCCCCCATCAGCATCAGACCCTCGCGAATCCTCCAATCAAAACCTCGGGGGTTCGTCTCTACACGTTGGAAAACGACGCTTGGAACTCGTGGGAATTCCGACAGGACTTCTTCGCATCGCACCGCGGTGACTTTCACGCTGTGCTCGACCCCACGAGCGGTACCGTGCGATTTGGGGATGGAGAAAAAGGACGAGTACCGCCGGAGGGCTGCGAAATCTTCGCAGCCTACTTCTCGACCGCCGCACAAGCCGGCAATCTCGAAGCCCGGACGATAGACCTGGTTGCTGATTCACCCCACAATCGTGCGCAGTTATACGACTCCACAGTCGTGCCCGATGGATGGACCAAGCTGAAAACGGAGCTTGCATCAATCGAGAATCCTCTGCCCGCATCCGGCGGATCGGCAGCTCAGACGATCGATCAGGCAGCGGGACGAGCCGACCAACTTGTGGAAAGCAGCGAACGAGCTGTCACCCTTGCGGACTACAAGCGCCTCGCCGCGGCTACTCCCGGAACTCGCATCGCGCGCGTCACAGCCATCGCGAACATGCACCCGGATTTCCCGTGCTACAAGGCGCCCGGGATGATCACGGTCATCGTTGTGCCGTATCTCCCGAAAGGGCGTCCGGTGCCAACTCCAGGACTCCTTCACGCTGTAACCGCCCATCTCCGTCCTCGAAGGGTGATCGGCACGCGTGTGGAAGTCACGGCTCCGACTTATCTCGAAGTTTTAGTTCAGGCCAGCGTGCAATCGGCCTCAGGAACAAATCGCGCGAATCTTCAGCAGGCAATTAACAAAGCCATCAACGACTTTTTCGATCCGCTAACCGGCGGCCCAGACGGTTCGGGATGGCCGTTTGGCCGCGACGTTTATCGGTCCGAAGTGATGAAGATCATCAATGAAGTTCCGGGAGTCGACTACGTCGCGACTCTGGCCCTGGTGGCCAACTGTGGCCAGCCGCAGTGTGGAAACGTGTGCCTCGGTCCGACATGGCTGGTTGCAGCCGGGGCACACCAGATTACGGTTCTTTAGGGGAATTCGATGCGTAAACCTGAGAAGCGGAAACTCGAACGAGTGCAGTACTGGCAGGGCCAGATGCTGCGTTCACGGGATTTCCGTGACATCGAGGCAGGAGAGGCACAGCGGCGCTGGTGGCACAACCGCGCGCTTCACAGTGCCTACGGCGTCGCCGAGGGACTGAATTGCGCGCCCTATCCGTCTGACTCTTTGACTGGAGTTCTGGTCTCGCCCGGGGTCGCCTATGACTGCTTTGGCCGCGAACTGATCCTGGAGAAATCTCAAGTCGTACGTTTGCCGGCGAATGCTCCTTCTAGTCTCAGCGGCACGATTAGTTTACTCATGCGCTACAAAGCTCCGGCACACGCACCGAAAGCAGATGAAAGCATGGAAGTGTGCTGGACTGCTTCTGGTTTCATCGCGGCGGGGACGGCAGAGTTCATTTGGATAATGGGTGACCAAGTCGATCCGTCAGAGGGCGTCTCACTCTGCGCGGTGGACTACACCAAGGGGACGGGCCGGCTACGCAAGTATCATTTGCGTACCAGCGTTCGGCCCCAGTCACGACCTTTGCTCGCAAGTGGCACCACGATCCCTGGCGACACTCCGTGGAATCCGTGGAGTGCCGGATTCCTCTTCGATGCCAATGACACTCCGGTACCCGATTTCATCGGAGTCGAGACCTGGGTCGATACCTCCGCCGCGGGATTCAACCAGATTCCCTGCTACTTTGCCTGGCTCGAGGGCTCGTTGTGGAACGCCCAAACGCAGCAATTGACTCCAGCCATTTTCCCTAGCCTCACGGATGAATCGATTACTGGGTTTACCTTTCGCCTCTGGTTGCAGGTGATCGAGCTGGCGACCCTGGGGATCGTCAGCGAAAAGATACGACCGCCTGCAGCGGCAGCTGCTACTGGGCCGGGCTTTACTTTTGTGACAGATCCCACGGACTTTTCCCTGTTTGCTCGCCAGCAACTGCTTTACGTCAGCTGGGTCGGATGTCAGATGCAAGCAGATGTTTCCTGCTGTGGGCAGCAGAAGACCGCGTCCGTCGCCGCGCCGACCCGTCTGATGGCGTCGTCACGGAATTCGTAACCAAGGATGAAATATGTCGATTATCGGCTCAACACAATTCCTGGAACGGATCCAGTTCTTCAACGGAGAGCGGCTGTTCGCTTCCGACCTGCAGGCGCTCGAAGCCTTCAGTCGCGAAATGCGCTGGCTGCACAACCAGAGCTTGCATCAGGCAGGTGTGGGCAGCGGCTTTCAAGTCGTGGGAAACGTCGGCGATCGGCAGGTCACGATCTCCCCCGGCTATGCCATCGACTCTTGCGGTCGCGAAATCATTCTGACCGAGACCAAGGTTCTTCAGATTCCCCCGGTCGCCGACAACGGTTCCGGCGGCTCTGTGTTTTATGACCTGACGGTCTCCTATCCCGATAACACGGAACTCACGCCGTCTGAGACCCGTACCGGGATCTGCCTGCCCGCTGGAGTAATTCGTTTGCGCGAGGAACCGGTTTTCTGCTGGGTCCGGCTGAGCGATGACCCTACCAACCACCAGCCGGCAGACCCAAGGCTGAAAGATCGCATCCAGAGGGGTTTATTTCTTGTTCTGGCACAAGTGGAAATTTTCAATTGCCAGCTGAAGCAGCCAGTATCGACCGTGCCCCGGCGGAACGCGCGGCCGCCCCGGCAGCCTCGCATCGCCTGTGGCGTTGAGCAAAAACCGAATTGGCAATTTGTCGATATCGGCGCCGGAAAACCGACTCGCAACAGCGTGATCGTGGTGCCATTTGGCTCGTACCTGTACACGGGATCGGTCAACACCACCGCAGCAGCATTCCAGTCGACTCCTTTCTACACCGCGCGGATTGTCGGTCCCAGAATTATCTCTTTCCCAAATTCTGATGGCACTCTGGCTCCCTTTGTGATCGATGCCTTGCTGAGCATCCCTCCCGATACCACGCTGACCCCAAAGGGCTTCACCATCCAGATTTTCCCCGTGATCGCTCCGATCAACGAAACGTTTGTGCCGGCGCAATCGGACATCACCAACGCCCTGAACAATAACTGGAAGGTCGGTTGGATGGGAGTTGAGGGTTGAGCAATATGACAGACATCAGCCGAGACAATTTCTTTTTCCTCAATCGCGGCGGCCGTTGGCCGAACTTCAAGTGGAATGGCCTCGAGTCGCGGAAAGAAGGTGCATTCCGCCTCTCCTCCTTGCCGCGCGCTACAGTCGCGATCCCGGATAGCGTGAAAACAGCCGCAGTTCCCGACGGGCCGGCAGGCCTCGCGATGGACGCGGGTGGAACTCTTTACTTCACCGACCCTTCCACGAACAGCGTCCGACGAATTTTGGGCTGCGACGGCGCGGTTGGACTCGTCCCCTGCATGGGTGGATCTCGGAGCGGTCCAACGAGTTTCAACACACCCCGGGGCCTGCTGATTCCCTCGAATCGTTCTTCCCTATTTGTGGTAGACAGTGGAAACCACTGCATCAAGGTCTTCGACCTCAACACTTTCGAATTGGTCGGGATCTGGGGACAGTCGGTTGGCGGTACCCCTCAACCGAGTTCCAATCCAGGCGAGTTCGATACACCCCGGACGCTCGCCGGAGACTCGACCGGGAATGTCTACGTCGTCGATTACGGAAACCAGCGAGTCCAGAAATTCAACGCCATGGGTGGCGTTGTTCCGCAGTTCTCGGACAACGTCCTGGCATCCGGCTTGCTGCACGAACCCGTCGACATCGCCATCGTTGAGCACAACGGCGCGGATTGGATCTTTGTCGCCGATCGTTTCAAGGCAACCATCTTTGTCTTCACTGCCGACGGCAAGCCAGTACTCGATGCCGCTGCGTATCCTCGCCGTATTCAAGATGCGCACCTGACGGAACCACAAGGCCTGGCTGCCACAGGGAACTCTGTCTACATCGGCGACAACGTCTCCTCAAGTGTTTTGCGATTTCAGATTGCGGACGCGTTTGGCTACGTTGGAGCGGCGCTTGGTTATGTCGGACCGGTTGCAGCCTTGCTCGTCGACGGCAAAGGCGGATTGTGGGTCCACTCTGGTGATTCGCTAACGCCAAACAAGCTCTCGGCACGCGCTGGCTACGTCACTGCCGGTTCCCTCTGGCTGGACCCTATGCAGCCCCTGCAGGTTGACCACCGCAAAGTGCAATGGCATCGCTTGCAGGCGATTGGAAGGACATTGCCGGCGAACGCTCACCTCGACCTCTATGCCTACGCCTCGTCCGACCTTTCGAAGCCACCCGTTGTAGATCCGACTTCGACAAATCCTTTCTCCGACCCAAAGTGGCAATCGATTGGTGACACGGCAAATATCGACGTGACCGACCTTTATATTGGACGCCCGAAGGATAGCTGTGACAACCAGCAGAAGGTTGAGTGTGGCAAATCGAAGTACCTCTGGCTAGGCGCTTCCTTCTCTGGCGACGGAACCGTAAGCCCCGAACTCCAGCAATTACGCGTAGAGTTCGACTACCCGAACTACGAGCAATATCTGCCGGCTGTTTATCGGAACAACGCAAATTGTGGAGAGTTTCTCGCGCGGCTGCTTTCCTTGTTCGAAAGCTTTTTCGCCGGCGTCGAATCCGAGATCGACCACCTGCCCGCACTGTTTGATCCGTGTGCCACTCCCAATGGCTTCCTTACGTGGCTTGCTGGCTGCCTGGGACTTGACCTCGACGACAACTGGGACGAAACGAAGAAGCGGCGGATCATCGCCAGGATTTTTGAATTGTCGGGACATCGCGGAACACGCGCCGGACTGCGTGAGATTTTGCGATTATTTGTTGGTGTGGACGCCACTATCGAAGAGCCCTTGCTCCAGATGGCTTGGTGGTCCTTGCCCAGCCCGGACAGCTGTTGCGACGAGTGCGCGTCAAACGCGGGTACGACACAAGCGTTTGAACAAACCCGGAATTCCCGCTTGGGCTGGACCACCATGCTTGCATCAGCGCAACCGCAAGGAGCTGTGGTTGGGAGCTCCGCGGTTCTCGATCAGTCTCATCTGATCCCTGACGAGGAATTCGGAGCTCCCCTGTTCACCGAGGTCGCGCATCAGTTCAGCGTCGAGGTCTTCCGCGGCCAGGTTATGTGTCCCGAGTCTCTAGCGAAGGTACGCGCGATCATCAATCAGGAAAAGCCGGCGCATACCAGCTACCACCTTTGCATCATCGATCCGCGCTTTCGGGTTGGCTATCAAAGCCGCGTTGGTATCGACACCGTGGTGGCAGGACCACCGCGCAGTCTCGCGTTAGGTAGTGATCAGAGTCTCGGGTTCGATTCGTCGCTCGCGGGTCCGCCTCCCAGTTTGTTGGGGACGGAAAGCCGCCTCGGCGTCACCACCCGTTTGGGCTGAAGAAGTTCGTGTCCGGGAGGAGGAAGCAATGGCAACTCAATCGCATTCGGCCGGTTGCATGTGCCCGCCGGTCCGCAACCGTTATTACTACGGCAAGCTGCTCGATGTTCTCCATTTCGACATGGAGCAGAAGTATTTCAACGAGAAGCGCTGGCTCCTGAACCGCCTTGTTTCAGGTTACGGTGTGATCTGCGGCCTGAACGTCACACTCGGGTCCGACAATCAGAGCGTGACCGTCTCACCCGGTGTGGCTATCGATAAGTGCGGACGAGAAATTATCGTCTGCCAGTCGGTATCCTTTCCTCTGCCGGCCCCGCAGGCTCCGCCAGCACCGGGCACCACCGGATCTGCGACACCGCCGGCCCCTGGAACCTCCACAACAGGCGGCCCATCACCCGCTCCGCCAGTGGCTCCGCCCCCTCCTGACCCCTGCGGCGGCGATAACGGAATCTATAAACACCTCGTTATTTGTTATCACGAATGCCCGAGTGACCCATCGCCGGCGCTGGGTGGCGACTGCGACAGCCAGCCCATGTGCACTCCCGGCTCCATTCGCGAGAAATATTGTCTGAATCTCGTCGATGGGAAACTCTGTCCCGCTTCGACCACATCGCCTCTGCAAGGCGTCATCTCCGGGGGCGCCCTGAATTACTCGATGCTGGCGACTTACGTGGCAAGCCTCCAATGTTGCGGAACCATCGATGACTGTTGCATTGCTCTGGCCAACATTCAGATCCCGGTCCAGCCGAACACCTATACCCCAAACAGCATTGATATCTCTGTCCGCCCGATGGTTCTTACGGCAGACCTGCTCTACGACCTGCTGTTGGCATTTTTGAATCAGGGTCAGCCCCAATTGCGCGGTGGAAAGTAAAGGCGACGAAGGAGAGCAACTATGAACACGAAGACGAATTGTTGCGGTGGAACGGCTACGCTTTGCGACAGCACGATCGCAGAACTCCCTCGCTACTATCCGCGCCAACTGATTACCCCAGACGACCTGACGCTGGAGCAGAACTACTTCCGTGACCGCATGCGGCGGCATAATCGCCTCCTTCACGGATGGGGCGTGGTGTGCGGGGCCCTGGTCTGTCCAGCGACCCTCACCAATTCTGATGGTTCTACCTCGTTTCAGCCGTGGCAGGTCAAGGTGCAAAAGGGGTATGCGCTCGGTCCCTACGGCGACGAAATAATCTTGGACTGCTGCCGAACCTTGGATTTGCGCACCAGCGGCTGCTCCGGAGTTACGAGCGAACCCTGCATCGATGCGCCAGATCCGTGGTGCACTCCGGTATTCACCCCACCCGCTACCACGAATGTTCTCTACATCGCAATCAAGTACAAGCAGTGCATGATGCGCCCAGTTCGCGTGCAGCCGATCGGATGCGGTTGCGACGATTCCAGCTGCGAATACTCGCGCTGGCACGATGGATACGAGATCGGTGTTTTGCAGACCTGCCCCGTCTGTAATGCCTGCGATCCGAACGTTACTCCCGCACTCACAGCCCAGACAGCCAGCTCCCTCATTACCGGCGGCATCCCGAATTGCCCGGATTGTACCTGTGGACCCTGGGTGTGCCTTGCGAAAGTCACAGTCAATCCCGATGGTTCCATCGCACAGATTGACAACTGCACCTGTCGGCGTCTGGTGGTCGCGCTGTCCACCGTCTGGTGGCAAGCTCAGTGTCAGGGCACGACGACAGTTGTTAAGACGGTGACCAGCCCTGGATCAACCACGACTCCTGTGCCGGTGCCTGCGGATGGACAGACCGCCGTCACCCTGACCGTTGCTGGCGCGAATCTCGAGATCGGCCCGGGAGTCACTTACAGCCTTGGCTCAGGCATTACTGTCACTGTCTCGGGTCAGACCGGCTCCCTGCAAACAGGGTTGAGTTCCGTAACTCTGACGGTGATCGCGCAGACGACCGCGAGTCCCGGAAACTATAACCTCACGATCGTGAACGCCGACTGCAGTGTGGTCATCTTCGGCAACGCGATCAATATCGGCACGACTTCGGCCGTAACTGGGTTGGCCAAGCCCAAGCCAGCGGCCGCTGCAGCGCCGCATCCCAAACCAACTTCAAAAAAGTTAAAGCCTGAGGCATCAAAGAACTAAGGATTCGCGAGCCCGGCATGAAAAGGCGGGAACAGGACCGCATATCGCCCGAGGACCTCCGTATTGGCCCGATTCACACGGGTTCGCAGGCAAAGGAGCGCTCGGAGTCATCACGGAATCCTGCCCCGAATCTGCAGCAGGCGGTAGGCAATCAAGCCATGTTGCGCCTGCTGCAATCCGGCTCCGTTCACGCCAAATTGGACGTAAGCCAGCCCGCCGATCCCGACGAGATAGAAGCGGACCGCATGGCCGAGCAAGTCGTCTCACCCACGGTCCATCGCAAGTGCTCCTGCGAAGGAAGCGGCGAGAAATGCTCGGTCTGCCGCCAAGAAGAAGCCGAGAAGAGCAAGGGCATTCATCGCGAGACCAACCACGCTTCGATGAATGAATCAGTCCATGATGACTTTCTGCAGTCGCTGGGACCGGGACAGCCGCTGGACCCGCATGTTCGCAGTGATATGGAATCCAGGTTAGGCCACGACTTCAAAAATGTGCGCGTTCACCATGATTCAAAATCTACTGACCTTGCGGGTTCCATCAATGCCCGGGCATTCACCTCAGGCCGCAATATCGTATTCGCTTCGCACGAGTACACCCCACAAACTCCCGATGGAAAGAAGTTGCTCGCACACGAACTCACGCACGTCGTACAGCATTCCGCGGTTCGCCCAGCCCGAGCTTCCGTAGCGCCAGCGATTAGTCCTCAGATCCAGCGCCAAACCTCTTCCGGAGGCCCACCTGCGCCCCCACCGTGGCTTCACGGTGTCAAGATCACTCGTCACGTCACTGGCGACATCTACGAAATTGAATTGACTGGATACGGCCCGACCGAAGTCGGACCCCACGACCAGCTATCAGCCTACCTGGCCGCACAGGGCCGGTCAGGAAAGGAGCAGGCGCATCACGTCGTTGGACGCGAACATCTCGCAGACGCTCCGACAGGCTTGAGTGATGCTACCGCACCGAGTGTTGCACTGGAAAACGGAATGCACAATGCGGTTTCTGCTCGCATCACAGCGGGCCAAGGGGAGCTGGGAGGACGGCACGGTGGACGGCCCGACGTGACCAGAAAAGAGATCGCCCGTCTTTACCGTTATGTTTATACGGTCGACACGAATTTTAGGGAACTCTCCACGATCTCGGACAACGTCCTGGGGGTTTCAGTCAGCGCAAAGGGCGGAACCTCCGGCGGTGGCGGGGGGACCAGCCCGTTATCAGGGACAAAGGGACAGACAGCCAAGGACGAACCTTCGCCCAAGACTTCGCAAGCTCCGGCAACGGAGCTCCCTGGAAGTTCCCACACCCCGAGCGAGGGGACTGGAAAACCTATTACCACGAAACCCGTCGCCAAAGTGGAGCTGCCGTCCGTTCCCGACGGTGAAGGAAAGGTGCCCGCGTTACCAGAAGCCGAAACGGGGCCGAAAACCAAGCCACCTCTTCTGGAAGGAGAACCCGTTGTCCCGAAGTTCAAGGGACCTGCCGGCATCGAAGGAGGTGAGGTCGGTGCTCCCGGATCTGGACTTGCCCTGTTTCACCTGCTCTTGCTTCTCGGACAAATGATTCCTGTGGGCGAAGGGAACGCGGTCCAGAACAAGATGAACGAGAAGCTCAAATCTCCCGAGTGGCAGGCCCGTTTTCGCGAGCTTCAGCCTTTGGTAGCCCAAGCCAAGGGCTTCATCTACTACAACATCCGCTTCAAGATTTTATATACGATCACTTCTTCCCCGAAACCGTTGGCCTTCCCCAATTCGACGTTTCTCAATGACGTTGAAATCCTCGGGATTGACCTCGGCTCCGCAAGTGTTACCCAGGTCAGCCAGCTGGACCATCCAGAGCGTCCACCCGACGCGAAACTTAGACTCGGAGGCGGGGCCTATTGGTCCGCGCAAAGAACCGGAACGTTGTCGGTCCAAATCTTCACTGGTGAGCAAACCGCACGCGGGGCAGAGAGCAAGATTTCAGCGCAAGAGTTGCAGTCTGTCCCCAGTCTTACTTCGGACGGCGATATAAGGGACTGGATCTCCACTCACACGCCCGAGGCAATCGCGGAAGTTGCCACCGATCAAAAAATCAGAATGATTAATCGTCTGCTGGACGGATGGGTCAGCGACAGCGACTTAGATGCGGTGAGAAAGATTTGTGGAAGTGTCAAAACGTCCAAGGAAAGTCTACAGATCCGAAGTGTAATTGAGCCACGCGTGATCGAGCTGGTGAATTTCGGCCAGCGCGTCGTTTTGCGTTCCATCCTGATGCAAATGCCTTAGCCGAGATGGGTTTGACCGAGATGAACGAAAAAGCTACAGCGAAAGCAGCACCGGAAAAGACCTCTCGCCGAAGTCCGCGAACTAAGGCCCCTGAAATACCGCCCCGGAATTCGTCGTCGAATCCCTTTGTTGGCATGCTGCAGGTTATCGGAAATCAGGCAATGCTGCATTTACTGCGGACGGGCACGATTCAGGCCAAGCTGCGCATCAGCCAGCCCCGTGATGCCAACGAGCAGGAAGCCGATCGCATGGCAGATCACGTCATGCGTATGCCGGAATCGTATTCCGCGAAGGTGCATGTGTCCCATTCGGTTCCGGGAGTGCAACGGGCATGCGCTTGCGGCGGTATCTGTGACGGTTGCCAAGTCCGGAAGTTGCCGGAAGACGGAACCCTGCAAACCAAGTCAGCCCATGGCGGTTTCACTGGCGTTCGTCTGGCCCCGCCGATCGTGCATCAAGTCTTGAACTCATCGGGACAGCCGCTCGATGAGGCGACGCGCGCGTTCATGGAGCCGAGATTCGGCAGGAATTTCAATGATGTTCGTGTTCATGTCGGTCCCCAGGCTGCCACGTCCGCTAGGGAGGTTTCTGCGCGGGCGTATACGGTCGGTCGGCATCTCGTCTTCGATCAGGGACAATACGCCCCAGACTCAAGACTTGGCCAGCAACTCCTCGCTCACGAACTTGCGCATGTCGTGCAACAAGGGGGAGCGCAGGAAATTCCGAGCCAGATTCCGATCACCGACGCCCATGATCCCACCGAAACTCAGGCCGAGGACGCGGCAAATTTCGCTTCAGGAGCTGGAATCGTCGGGCAACGCGGCCCCGCTTCCCTCGCCCGCTTTTCTGACACTGGCCATCACATTGTGGAAGAAGCTGGTCTTGCCGGCGCCGGGTTCACGGAAGAAGAAATGAAATGGATCGAGCGAGGCAACGTACAGCGCGATTACAGCCAAATACCGGTCGGGAAAGTGGGCAACGCGTTGCTCTTGTGCAAACCGAGTACCTTCGGCGGCTACGAACCGAAAGAGCACTTCGACAACTACCTGTGGGACGCGGTGACGGGCGGCTGGAAGACGCGCGGCGCCAGCGCGTTCGGCGAAAAGGGCGTCGATATCGGCAAGACCCCCATCGATTACATCAGCTCGCAGTTGGAAGAGTTGGCCAACCGTGGCGTGAACGAAGGCGGTCTGGTGCATCTGGGCAACGCCTTCCACACCGTCGAAGACTTTTTCGCGCATTCAAATTTCGTGGAACTGATCCAAGGCGACACCAGTCATGGTGCCACGCTGATGACCGGCAATCCTGTCGGCCCTAGCCAGTCGGTCACTCGGATTTTTGAGGCCATCACGCCCCGGGGGATCAGTGAGCGCTACCACGAACAATCCGAGGAGGCTATCCGTTCGGCCGCACCTGGCACGCACACCGTTATGGCGCACGACGACCCACAGGCTCCGAACTACACCATTGCCCGCAGGCTAGCCGCACTGGTCGTCCAGGACCTGGGCACCGATGTGCTGGCCGTAATGTCACAACCTCAAAATCAACGAGCTCAACTGATGCGGGAGCGCGTAGTGTCGAAGGTGATGCGGTACTTGCGGCCGCCCGATCCGAAGGATAAATGGTGGGAGACTCTGGTCGCCACAGACGCAGGCCATATCGACCGCCGGCTGGATGAAGCGGCACGACGGACACCGACGACTGTCAACCAGTGCGCGATCAGCCCGCTGAAAAACCTGGAGGCATCGAAGGACTCCCCGATGGCGTTGCCTGTGGGCGTCGCCATTCCGGTTGTCGTTCGTGGAAACACGGTATGGTTCCAGGCTGGCGCCGGAGTGATGCGGCCGATGCCGTTTACCCGCGATCCCGGTGCGACCAACACCGAGCGAGCGAATCCGGTGGCTGGATTCCAAGTTGAGGGACATTTCTGAGCCGTCAGAAGAACGAAAAATCAACTTTGGCGGCCAAAAGGCACGAGCATATCGGGCCGGCAAGCGAGTCAGTAGCAGCTCCCCGAACAGCGCTCGGGCACAAGGTCTGCAACAAGTCCTGAATGTCTGCAATTGTGAATTCGTATGAGTGAGAAAGCTAGAGCGGGGGCCACCTCGGAGATAAGTTCGCACCGAAGCCAAGCGCCGAAGCCGCCTGGCGTGCGATCGTCCCAATTCGTATCAGAGAATCCTTTTTTCGGACTGCAGCAAACCCTCGGCAACCAGGCAATGCTCCGGCTGCTCGAAGCTGGCGTGCTTCGGGCCAAACTCCGCGTCAGTCAGCCCGGCGATTCCGATGAACAGGAAGCGGATCGTGTCGCTGAAAAAGTCACCTCGGCGTCCCATGCGCCCAAGATCCAGCGCAAGTGCGCCTGCTCCAGTGGAACTCCTTGCGCCAAGTGCGCCGGCGAGGACGAGGAAACCATCCATCGAAGTGCCGCCGGCGCCCTCTCACGCGTGCCAGAGCTTTCCATTCAACGTGCGCCCGCTGAACAATCAGCCACTCCAGAGGAACCACCGGCTAAAACGGCACGCCATCGCCACGCCACGCGTCCGCTGGTGATCGAAGACGATGCGGAAAAGATCGAGCCTCACCAAATGCGCAAGAGCCAATTCCTCGCGCTCCTGCGCACCGACGCTTGCGCCACCGCCGACGCAGTGCTCATATCCGCGGGAAAGTCGACCAAGGGCTGCCCTTACATTGAGAAATGGTTGGCACACTACGATAAGCAGAGCAGCTCGCACATCGAGGCCGCGATGCGGAAGTACGCACCGGAGACAGCCAGGGCGCGCAGCGCGCACGAGGCCATCCGTTTGCTGCTTGTGCGGATTCAAAAAGCTGCGCTCAGCTGGGCCAAGACGGGTAAGGTCGAAGGCCTGCCACCAGAGATGGCCGACGAGATAACCGGGCAGAAAAGTCTGCTGGAGAAGGTTCACGACTTCGCGTCCACCGCAGTCGCTGGGGCGATCTTCGGATTCATTGGTGGAAAGGGCAAGAGTCAGGACTCCGGCACTGGCGGCGTTATGCGGAAGGCTCAAAGCGCGGAACCTGCGCCGGCGCATGATGCAGCGGCGGTCAGATCACAACTGGGCTCGGGCCATTCGCTCGATTCGCGCGTGCAGTCGCAGATGTCTTCTGCTTTCGGGCATGATTTCTCGGGCGTGCGCGTACACACCGATACCAGTGCGGAGAAACTTTCCTCTGATCTGCAAGCGCGGGCCTTCACGATTGGCAGCGACGTCGCGTTCGCCTCCGGGGAATACCGACCCGGTACGCTGATCGGCGACGCACTCATCGCCCACGAACTGGCACATGTGGTGCAGCAGCGCAGGGGAGGTATGGCGGACGCTCCACAGCGGAAGTCCGACGACAGTGCGCTGGAGCAAGATGCAGACCGAGCGGCAGCGGGAGCATTTGCGTGCTCCTCGACTCAGGGGCTCGTCGGAGCCCGGAGCTTCTGGCGCGGCCTCGCTCCCACGCTAAGGTCCGGGCTCCGACTCTCGCGCTGCAAGGATGAGAAGCAAAAAAGCGAGGTGCGAGGCAAGCTGCTAAATGATTACGCCGCAAAGTTTCCGGACGCGGCGGACGTCATTCGCAAGAGTGATGCAGCCGTTAAACTTATAAACGAAGCCGAAGCGGCCGGAACCGAATTTGGGGGATTCGCGGAAGACGGACCAGACAAGAAAGCTTGGCCCTACACATCTGGCAGCAAGGTCTATATTGCCAAGGGGCGCCCCGACAAGGTTGTCTCCGCAAGTGACTTCTTATTTGAACTCAACAACGCGATACGTGCTCCAAAATACAAGGAAATAGGCACGCAAGCTGCAAAAGGTGCCGCAGGTGGAGTGACAGCGAAGCAGTACGCGTACAAAATAGTGGAACAAGAAGTCGAGGGCATGCTTCGGTTAGGGGAAGTATGGGTTGAGATGAAGAAAAATGCTCCCGCCGGTGAAGATTGGAGCAAGTATGACAGCGAGTTCTTTCTTTCAGAGTATGAGGATTTCAAAAACAAGAGGAAGACAAAAGATGACATCATTAAAGACGTATTGCAGCGCGTACGCCATCATGAACCGCACCCAGAGTGGACAACGGAACAGTTTTACATGGATCAGTTTAACTCTCTGAGCGGAGGGAAGTAAGAATTGTTGCCCCTCCCCTTGATGAATGTCGTTTTTGTATCAATGCCCGTGTTGTCGTCTATGGGGTCGTCTGTGAACTTAAATCAAATGCTGAATATGGTACGTGATAGGAATATACAGTTCGTAACAATGCGACCGGCAGACTCGCGTGCAACGAGTATGGAGCGGCGCGTTGTTGTCACGGGGCCGACCGAGCTTGTTGCATTAGCACGGACCCCCGACCCTCTAGTCCTCGAGAAGCTCATCAGTCTACTGAGAGAGCCGGGCCGGAGATGGGCTGCTTACGTTTTGCTTGCGGCAATGACGGGACGAGAGGAGAAGATCGTCGACAGCTTCGCGAGCGCTCCTGACGAGTGGTATGAGTCCATGGCTGGCCAATCGTATGCCCACTGGTCGGCTTGGTTCGATCGTTTGAAGCACAAGCTCACCTGGGATGCCGAGCGGGGTATTTTTGTCGAATCGCCAGAATGACTCCGTAAGGATGGTCAGGAATTCTAGGGCATGTGATCATGGTCGCCCACTTTTACACAGAATCAGGTCTGAATAGCATCTCGCGGAAGGGTAATGTGAACGAATGGTTCGGTACCAAAGCAATGCTGCACAACAAGCTCTTGTCTGCTTTTCAGCTCTGCGGCTACACCGGTTTCTTCCTCGCCTTCGTCCAGTCCGCGCGGCTCGTCAGCCACCTTCACCTCTCCGAGCTTACGCTCCTCGGCATCACCGGCACCGTGATCCTGACCTTCTACGTACTGATGATGATCACCAAGATCCTCGCCAACGGAGAGGTCATCATTTACTACCACCACGAGATCGCGGTCCTCGCCACCTCGGCACTTTTCCTGCGGCTCACCGGCCGGCCAGTGCTGCCCTATCTCGACGTGCTCGTCCTCGGCCTGGGCCTGTTCCTTGCCTGCGGCCGCATCGGATGCCTGCTCGTCGGCTGCTGCCACGGACGTCCGTGCCGATGGGGTGTGCGATACAGTGACGACCACGCCCGCGCCGGTTTTCCTCACTATCTAGTTGGCGTGAAGCTTTTCCCTATTCAAGCGGTCGAATCTGTTCTTGCCTTCAGTATCGTCATTTGCGGGCTAGCCCTGCTGCTCACACGGCATCAGTCTGGCTCGGTCCTTCTCTTCTATGTCATTGTCTATGGCTGCGCACGCTTCTGCCTCGAGTTCTTCCGCGGCGATGTAGCCCGTCCTTACGTTTGGGGTTTTTCCGAAGCGCAATGGACTTCTTTAGTGCTGGCCGGGGCAGCACTGTTCGGCGAGCAGGCCAAGGTTCTGCCGGGCTCAACCTGGCATCCGGCCGCGGCTTTCGCGATGGTCGCAGCCATGATCTTCGTCAGGATTCGACGCCACTTCGACCGCTCCTGTCGTTTTGAGCTACTCCACCCCGCCCATATTCAGGAAATCAAACTCATTCTCCAGCACCTGAAATCTGCCCAGCAGAGAGTTCTAACCTCTCAGCTGGTCACCAGCGCTCCCGTAGTCCACATCGCCCATACCTCTCTTGGTTATCGAATCTCCGCTGGATCTGGTTCGATAGGTACCAAAACGGTTGAACATTTCTCGATATCGAGGGAAGGTTCACTCCTTTCACAACAGGGAGCGCGGACCTTTTCCCTTTTGCTGGCTCGCCTCGCCGGTCGCGCTGAATTGCTTGAATTAATCCAGGGGAATAACGGGGTGTTTCATGTTCTCCTGGATGACCGGCAAGTAATTTGATGAGAGTGGTGAGCGCGGAAAGAATCGAATCCACACTCGAACGGTAGTTTCAACAACATGCAGGTCAGCGGATGACACCTAAGACCATGAAAAGCGATAGAAAACACGCAAACAGAGCGCAGATGGAGCGCACATTGCTCACGCCGGGCATGGGGGGGCGAGTACCCAAACGTCCGCCGACTAGCGGGGGAAGTAGGAAGACATCTTCGCAGTATCAGGCGGAAGATGGGGTGCGACCTGTCCGCCTACTGCCATACCATCGTTGACGGGGTATATGTGTATGCGATGTCGGAATGTACACATTCCCGTCTGTGTACTAGGACTGGCACTCAGATGAGATCAGACACCTCTGCCCCTCCTCGGATCATGGGCGACAATTTAAACGGAGTAATGGACCCAAGTGTTCTCTTACTTAGACGGTTGCACCAGGTAGGCATATTTGTCACCCGCTTCACCTCGACAAAGGGACAAGTTTTTCAAGGTCGCAGACGGAGGGGAGCAAGCTTGGCCCCACGCATATTTTTTACCCCACGCGTACTCTTTGACGACATCGATCGAAAAGGCCATTGCCTCCGGGCTAAAGTAATACTCCCAGGTGTCCGATTTTTCGTCTCTGCGCAAGAATAGAGCGGCCCCATCTTGTGTAGCAACGTACTGAAGCTGAGTCTCAAAACTGTTTTCGAGCGCCTTCCCCTTGGCCTTATACTCGCGAGTAGTCATCGTCACTTTGTACCAGCCCACCGCAGTACTCACACTGGTGCTCCTCTGCCTCCCGATTGTAGACGATGGTTGTTGAAATCAGGGGATCGCTCATTGAGGGGTTTTGAGCGCAATGATTCCATAACAATGTCGGCTCCCAGCGCCGAGTAAACTTTGGTGGTGCGAACCAACCAAGGCCCGGAGAAAGGAGCCGAACATGCTGATGATAGGCTGTGATTATCACCCGGGCTTCCAGCAAATTGCGTACGTGGAT
>DATEHP010000119.1:0-2705 GCA_035279505.1 Candidatus Sulfotelmatobacter sp.
GGGTGCTTGTCAGTTTTGCCGGCGAGGCCGTGGGAGCAGTCGGTTCTTTCGCCTCCTCCACAACCGGCCCTCGTTGCTGATCTTCCATCTTCTGCATCCTTTCAACGGCGCTCTTGTCGGCGCGCGGGAACACGGGACTGACGTCTCCCAGCTTGGTGCCCAGTGGCAGCTGGCCCCAGTCAAGCTTGTTCAGATCGAGTTTCTTGATGTCTCCTAGTCCCATCTGCTGCCAGATCTTTGCCGTCGCATCGGGAATGACTGGATATGCAAGCGCCGTCGCGATCCGCAGTGCCTCGGCCGACGCGTACAGAACCGTCGCCAGCCGCGCCCTGCTCTGATCATCCTGCTTTTCCCCGAGCGACCAGGGTTCGTTTTCGACGATGTATTTGTCGACAGTCGCGATGAGGCCCCATGCCGTTTCCAATGCGCGGGAGAACTGGAACTGATCGAACTGTACAGAGAACTCTCGGATCGCCTTCCGCGCCGTTTCCGCTACCACATCGTCGGCCGACGTTTTTGCCGCCCCAGGGGACGGATACGGCACCTCGCCTTTGAAGTACCGGTTAATCATGGTCAGCGTACGGCTGGCAAGATTGCCGATCCCATTCGCGAGATCGGAGTTATAGCGTTGCACCAGCGCGTCGAATGAAAACGACCCATCCTGTCCGAACACGACTTCGCGCAGCAGGAAATAGCGCAGCGCATCGGCGCCGAGCACATCGAGGATGGTCTCGGTGCGCACGATGTTGCCGCGCGACTTCGACATCTTGCTTTCTTCAAATAACAGCCAGCCATGCGCGACGATTGCTTTAGGAAGCGGCAATCCCGCCGCCAGCAGAAATGCCGGCCAGTACACGCAATGGAACCGGACAATCTCCTTCCCGATCATGTGCACATCCGCGGGCCAGTATTTCTTGAACGCCTCTTGTGCGCCCGCATGAGCAGAGCCGTAGCCGATCGCCGTAATGTAGTTGGCCAGCGCATCGAACCAAACATAGATCACATGCTTGGGATCGTCCGGAACAGGAACGCCCCACGAGAAGGTCGAGCGGCTGATCGACTGATCGCGCAGCCCTGACCGGACGAATGAGATCACTTCATTCCGTCGTGTCTCGGGCCGAACGAAGTCAGGATTCGCGTACAATTCGAGCAATTTGTCCTGAAATGCCGAGAGCTTGAAGAAGTAATTCTCTTCCTGGACGGTTTCGGTGATGCGCCCGCAAATCGGGCAGGGATCACCTGGCTGCGCGCCATCGACATAGAGTTCGTCAGAAACGCAGTATTGTCCCGTGTATGTGCCCTTGTAGATATACCCGTTGTCGCGAATGCGGCGGAACAGTTCTTGCAGGCGTTTCTTGTGGCGCTCTTCGGTCGTGCGGATGAAATCATCGTTGGAAATTCCCATCCGCTTCCACAGCGCGCGGAATTCTCCAGAGATCTCATCTGCATATTGCTGCGGCGATTTGCCGGCGGCTTCTGCAGCGCGCTCGATCTTCTGCCCGTGCTCGTCAGTCCCAGTGAGAAAAAATGTATCCGCGCCCAGCATCCGTTGACGCCGCGCAATCGTGTCGCAGGCGATCGTCGTGTAGGCGTGCCCAATATGCGGGCGCGCATTCACATAGTAAATCGGAGTCGTGATGTAAAACTTCCGGCTCATAATCTTGGTCGTTGAGTGCGCGGGCATCACTTCCTCAGTGACGCTCTGTGCCTTCGTGGTTAATGCTTTTTGTCTCTCGAATATGCCCGCGACGCTTCCTGCATTACCGTCTTCAGAGGCACATGATGCTCCGACGCGATCCGCCGGCAGTCTTCGTACTCAGGTGCGTAATTCGTGACGGTCCCGTTCATGCTCGCAATCTTGATGCGGACTTCACCCCACTCGGTGCGTACGTTCTCCCAACGCCGGGCCAGCGTCTGCCGCGATTCTTCCCTGCGACGAACTCCCAAAGTTGTAGTCTCGGAGAATATCAACTGCGTCAACTTCTCCGCATCCTCCACTTTGCAGAGTACCGTCAGCAGGGTCCCCGGCCGGTTTTTCTTCATTTGTACAGGCATCCCGAAGACGTCGAGAGCCCCTTCTTCCAGCAATCGATCCATCACATATCCGAACACCTGCGGGTTCAAATCGTCGAGATTGGCTTCAAGAACGGAAACTGTTTCGGACTTCGTTTTGCCAGCGAGCAACGGCAGCGCCTCGCCGATCACTAGGCGGAGCACGTTGGGATGCCCGGGAAAGTCCCGCGATCCCGCCCCGTACGCCGACTTTTCAATCTTCATCTCCGGAAATGCACCAAAACGCGAGGCTAGCGTTTTGGCAATCGCCGCTCCCGTCGGGGTAACCAGTTCTGCATCAATGCCGGACGAATACACGGGCACGCCTTGCAACAACTCGACAGTCGCGGGCGCGGGCACCGGGAACGTCCCATGCGCACATTTCACCGTTCCGCCCCCGACATTCAGAGGCGAGCAAACAATCTCGTCTATACCGAGAGCTTCGGCCCCCACGGCAGCGCAAACGATATCCACGATGGCATCAGCCGCGCCTACCTCGTGGAAGTGAATAGATTCCACTGCCACGCTGTGTATCTTGGCCTCAGCCGCACCCAGAGCCTCGAAAGAGCGAATCGCCGTGGTCTTTGCCGACTCAGAGATCGCTGCCGCTGAGATGATCTGCCGTATTTCGTTCAACCCGCGATGCGCATGTG
>DATEHP010000120.1:0-2551 GCA_035279505.1 Candidatus Sulfotelmatobacter sp.
GCTGAATTCGGATGATCCAGCACTTTTTGGGACGTCGCTGGCCCGGGAGTATCAGTTCGCTCAGGAAACCTACGGCTTCACGGATGAGCATCTGCGCGAGCTGGCGCGGAATTCGTTTGAGGCGTCATTTCTGCCGGCAGAAAAAAAGCTGGAGCTGTTGAGCTTGTTCGACGCGGCGGCCGCGCGGTAATTCCCGACGGAGAATTGGCATGGCGGTTCAACCAATCCTGCAGCTTGGCGACCCGGTCCTGCGGCAACGGTGTGTGCCCGTCGCGGACCCGGCGTCGCCGGAAGTGCGGAATCTGGTTCGTGATCTGGCGGATACGCTCGCGCACTGGCGGTCGGAAACGGGCTATGGGCGGGGGATTGCGGCTCCGCAGATTGGGGAGTTGCAGCGTGTTGTTTTTCTGCAGTTGCCGGGTGAGCGGCCCTGGCCCTTCATCAATCCTGAGATCGTGCGTCGCAGCAAAGAGAAGATCGTTGTTTGGGACGCCTGCCTGAGCTTTCTCTCGATCTTTATGCAGGTGGAGCGGCATCGCGAAATCACGGTGCGGTATCAGAGCCTGAATGGAGACGTGCTTGAAGTCGAAGTTGGAGAGGAGAACGATCTTTCCGAGTTGCTGCAGCATGAGATCGATCATCTGGACGGGATTCTCGCGATTGATCGGGTCACAGACATCAAGACCATCGTGACCAGAGTGGAATTCGAGAAACGGTATCGGGACAGGAGCCCGTACGCGGACACAACGCTAAGTGGTGCCCTTGAGACTTAGCTTGCTACGTCTCTCTGGACGAGCAGGACGTTGCAAGCAACGCCTCTACATCAAGCATGTTGCATATCGGCATCGTCGCGTGCAGCACCGAGGGAGCAGCCCTCTGCTATCGCACGATCTCGCTCGAAGGTGCGCAGATGATCGGCAGGTATGACCATCCGGAAGTTTCGTTGCATTCATTTTCGCTCGCGGAATACATGAAGAGCATCGACGCGAACGACTGGGCGGGAGTGGCCGAACTGATGCTCGGATCTGCCGAAAAGCTGGCAAAAGCGGGCGCGGATTTTTTGATCTGTCCTGATAACACGATTCATCAGGCGTTTGAGCTGGTGGAACATCGGTCGCCTAGGCCTTGGCTGCACATTGCGCGTGAGGTTGCAACCGAGGCCAAGCTGCGCGGCCATCGGCGGCTGGCGGTGCTGGGAACGCGGTATCTGATGGAAGGGCCCGTGTATCGCGAGGCGTTGAAGGCAGCGGGGATTGAGCATCGAGTTCCCGGAACCGAGCAGCGCGAGCGCATCAATCACATTATTTTTGATGAGCTGGTGAATGGACAGTTTCTGCCGCGGTCGCTCGCGTATCACATTGAAGTCATTCGGGAGTTGAAGGACGAGGGGTGCGATGCCGTCGTGCTCGGTTGCACGGAGATTCCTCTGCTGGTGACAGCGAAGGATTCGCCGCTGCCTCCGCTGGACTCGACGCGGTTGCTGGCGCGGGCGGCGGTGCGGAAGGCGGTAGAGGGATAGGACTCGTCGGCCAGGTTTGAATTTTGTATCGCGCCACAAGAAGTCCAGATCCCCAGTTCTGGCAACACCGGCCAGAAATCGGGCACCCATCGCTACGATCATGAATCTGAGATTTCGCTGGCTCTCAAAGGGACCTTACGCCATTGTGCGGCTTGCCCCGGATGCGACCGTGCCGGAGTGGGCGACCAGGGGTGAGTTCACCTCGGTGACGCGTACGGGAGACGAACTTTCAATCGTCTGCCCGATCGAGAATCTTCCTGCTGGCGTTTCGTCGCCATACCGTTGGGTTTGCCTGAAGCTGGAAGGGCCATTTCCGTTTTCGCAGACGGGCGTGCTGCTTTCGTTCATCGAGCCCCTGTCGTCGAAGGGGATCCCGATCTTTGCAATTTCGACCTATGACACGGATTACGTTTTGATCCAGGAAGAGTTTGTCGGCGCATCGCTCAGCATCCTCGACGAAGCCGGACATGAGATGTGGCCGCGGAATGATTCTTGGCGGAAGTTGCTGCCGCCCGAGAGCTGAAAAGGTGCTGTCCTGAATACGCGGGTTTTTTCGCCGTTCAATCCAGCAATTGCACAGAATGCTGGTACTTCGCGGGCAACTGTGAGCGTCCTGTGTTGTAATAGAAGTTACCCAACCGAATGCCTTCTTTATTGACAACTCTGCGTCGGAACGCCAAAGCCTTGCACCGAAATTTGCGGGGAGCGACGATGGTGGCGCAGGCGGTGGCTTCGACCGATCATCCGCTGTTGGCGCACATCATTCCGATGCGGCGCTGCAACTTGGCGTGTACCTACTGCAACGAGTTCGACGATTTCTCGCAGCCCGTGCCGATCGAGGAGATGTACCGGCGCATCGACAAGCTGGGCGCATTGGGAACATCCGTTGTGACGATTTCGGGTGGCGAGCCGCTGATGCATCCGGAACTGGATGACGTGATTCGGCGCATTCGCGCCAACGGCATGATCGCGGGACTGATCACGAACGGATATCTGCTGGTGGCCGAGCGCATACAGCGGCTGAATCGCGCG
>DATEHP010000121.1:0-56632 GCA_035279505.1 Candidatus Sulfotelmatobacter sp.
GTAGGCTGAAGGCGCGGATCGACCGGACTACCGTTCGCGGCCTCCGCGGAAAATGACGAGGAACCATCCATATAGAAGAAGTCTAGGGTGACCTCCAAAATGAGGTAAAGTTACTTTCGGTTCGAAGCGTAGCCGGTTCGAGGTGGGAATTTGCGGTCGCGCAGTCGGGAAGGGGCCCCGCCACGCGAAACCAAATTCCCAAGAAACTACAGGAGGAAGCATGTCAACGAAGTCCAAGTGGCTGATAACGGTCCTCAGTGTGTCCCTGGCGGCTCTGGCACTGGCCGCCGCTGGTCCGGGATACCATGTGGCAACAACTTACAAAGTAGGCGGCGACGGTGGCTGGGATTACCTCACCGCCGACGCAAGTGCGCGGCGTCTCTATATCTCGCGCGGCACGCACGTCATCGTTCTCGATCTCGACTCCGGCAAGAGTGTCGGCGACATCCCCGACACTCCCGGCGTCCACGGAATCGCTCTCGCGCCAGATCTCGGACGCGGCTTCATCAGCAACGGCCGCGAAGGCACCGTCACAATCTTCGATATCAAGACTCTCAAGCCAATTGGCGAGAAGGTGAAAGCCGGCGAGAATCCCGACGCAATTCTCTACGATCCGGCAACCAAACGTGTCTTCACCTTTAACGGACGCAGCGCGGATTCCACTGCCATCGACGCCGCTAGCGGCAAAGTGCTGGGTACGATCAAACTTGACGGTAAGCCTGAGTTTGCCCAGAGCGACGCCAAGGGCGAAATCTTCGTCAACATCGAAGACAAGAGCGAGTTGACGGCAATCGATCCCAACAAGCTGGAAGTGAAAGCCAAGTGGCCGCTCGCGCCCTGCACCGAACCCAGCGGACTGGCCATGGACCGCAAGAACCGCCGCCTCTTCGTGGGATGCGACAACAAGATGATGGCCGTGGTGGATGCCGACAGCGGCAAAGTTCTGGCTACTCCCGCGATCGGCGATGGCGTCGATGCCACTGCGTACGATGACGAAACTGGATTGGCGTTCGCCTCCTGCGGCGGCGATGGAGTGCTCACGGTTGTGAAAGAAGAGTCGCCCAGTAAGTTCACCGTGGCGGAAAATGTTTCCACCCAAAAGTCAGCCCGCACGATGGCTCTCGACACAAAGACGCACAACGTCTACACGGTCGCGGCGAAGTTCGGCCCGCGCCCCGCTCCCACGCCCCAGAACCCGCGCGGCTATCCGCCGGTTCTCCCAGACAGCTTCGTAGTGCTGGTCGTCAGCAAGTGATCGGGAATTATCGAAGCTCCCGGCGACAGCCGCCTCGGCTATCCGGCGAGGCGAAGCGAGCCGCCCCGGGACTTATTAGCGAGTGCCCACCCTTGTCTCGTTTCCCGCGACAGGGTGGGCTTTTGACTTTCTAGTCAGCAACTCTCCACGCAAATTTCGACATCCAACTCCCTTCGTGCCCGAAGACATCGCGTACGTACGTAACAACCAGTTACAATGATCCGACCCCGTTAGCGCCAGGCCAACGACCGAAGACCAACACTGACGACCGTTCCATGACCATGAAAGTCCGCAAAGCCGTGTTTCCCGCCGCCGGCCTGGGCACCCGCTTTTTGCCCGCGACCAAGGCCCAGCCCAAAGAGATGCTCCCGCTGGTCGACAAGCCGATTATTCAATACGGCGTCGAAGAGGCTATGGCCTCTGGCTGCGATCAGATTCTGATCATCACCGGACGCGGCAAGCAGTCGATCGAAGATCATTTCGACGTCAGTTACGAACTCGAGAAGATGCTCGAGGAGCGTGGCAAGCATGACCTGCTGAAAATCGTTCGCTCGATTTCCGACATGATGTACGTGGCCTACGTCCGCCAGAAAGAGGCGCTCGGCCTGGGTCACGCCGTACTCATGGCGCGCGAGTTTGTGGGCAACGAACCTTTTGCTGTTCTTCTGGCCGACGACGTAATCGAGAGCCCGGTCCCCGCGCTCAAGCAGATGGTCAACGTCTTCAACGAGAAGCAATGCAGCGTGATCGCCGCGCAGGTGGTCGAAGGCAAGATGATTTCGTCTTACGGTGTCTTCGATGCGCAGCCCGCCGAGGGTTTCAATGGACGCCTCTTCGAAATCCGAAACATGGTGGAAAAGCCGAAGTTCGAAGAAGCGCCGTCGAATCTTGCTGTGATCGGCCGCTACATCCTGACGCCTGCGATTTTCGATAGCCTCGCGAAGATTCAGGTGGGTGCCGGCGGCGAACTGCAACTCACCGACGGCATGCGCATGCTGCTCAAGAAGGAAAAGATGTACGCCTATGTCTACGAAGGCAACCGCTACGACACCGGCGACAAACTAGGATTCCTCAAGGCGACGGTTGAATTCGCCCTGAAGCGCTCAGACCTCGGCGGCCCCTTCCGCGAATACCTGAAGAGCTTACATCTGTAGACTGAAAGCTGGATTCCTCGACGTCATAACGAACCGTGTGGCGACGGCCGCCTCGGCCGTCCGGCAAAGCGAAGCGAGACGCTCGGAGTACGAAGCGTTACAAGCTTTTGAGCTTCTTCGACTTCTCCTCCACGCCCCGCGCCAGTTTCTCCTTGTGCGCGTGCATCTTCTTCGCAATCGACTCATCGCTGAGCCCAATCATCTGCGCCGCGAGAATCCCCGCATTCGTCGCACCAGGTTTGCCAATTGCTACTGTCGCCACCGGAATCCCTGCCGGCATCTGCACAGTCGAGAGTAGCGAATCCATTCCGTTCAGCGAAGTCGAAGGAATCGGTACCCCAATCACGGGAAGAATCGTGTGCGCCGCGATCACGCCCGCCAGGTGCGCCGCCCCGCCGGCCCCGGCGATGATGACTTTGATCCCGCGCTCTGCAGCCTTCTTCGCGAAATCGGCGCTGCGATCGGGCGAGCGATGCGCCGAAGTTACATCCATCTCATACGCGATCCCGAAATCGTCCAGCGCCTTCCCCGCCTCGCGCATGATCTCCAAATCGGAATCACTCCCCATCACAATCGAAACCAGAGGCTTGCTCATTGATCTCCCCAAAAGTGTTTAGATTTGTCATCCGCTGCGAAGGTTTGTTTCGCGAAGCGAACCGCAGTCGAAGGATCCCTACCCTCCCGGGTGCCCCACTTCTGGCCGCTTTTGCCAGAAGTGGGGATTTCATTCTCCGTGACTCGGCACTCGTGACAAAACTACTTCTTCAGCGCTCTCCCCGCAATATCCTTCCGATAATGCGCGCCAGCGAAACTGATCTTCCCGCACGCCTGGTACGCGCGTTCCACCGCGGTCTCCAGGTCCGCAGCCCGCGCCGTCACCCCGAGCACGCGCCCGCCCGCGGTATAGTAAGTCCCATCCCGGCGAGTGCTCCCGGCATGAAATACTTTTACTCCTTGCACCGCGTTCGCCTCATCGAGCCCGTCAATCCGCTTGCCCTGCTCAAACGTCCCCGGATACCCTCCCGACGACATCACCACGCAGACGGACGCATCTCGCGTCCACTTGAAGTCACCATCACTCACGCGCCCGTCAATTGAAGCCTCGAGCGCGTCCACCAGATCGCTCTCCATCCGCATCAGGATCGGCTGCGTCTCCGGATCGCCAAAGCGGCAATTGAATTCCAGCACCATGGGTCCGCGCGCGGTCATCATCAGCCCACAGTAGAGGACGCCCTTGAACTCGCTGCCTTCTGCCTTCATGCCGGCAACCACCGGCCGCGCGATGTGGTTCACCAGCCAGTCGCGCATGCGATCGTCCACGATGTCCGCCGTGGAATACGCGCCCATGCCGCCGGTATTCGGGCCGCTGTCCCCGTCGCCCACGCGTTTGTGGTCTTGTGCGCCCACCAGCGGAGCCACGCGTTCCCCATCGCTGAATACCAAAAACGAAAGCTCGTCTCCCTTCAGGCACTCTTCCAGCACGACCCGAGACCCTGCGTCGCCTAGCATTTTGCCGCTCAACATCTCGGCTGCGACGCTGGACGCCTCTTCCTTACTTTTGGCGATGACTACGCCCTTGCCCGCCGCCAGACCATCGGCTTTTACCACGACCGGCGTGTGGAAATGACCCAGCGCCGATTTCACCCGCTCGATGGAATCGCAGATCGCAAAGGGTGCGGTGGGAATGTGATGCCGCTGCAGAAATTCTTTAGCGAAGCTCTTGCTCGATTCCAGCCGCGCCGCCGCCTGAGTCGGGCCAAACACGCGCCATCCGCGGCGTGTGAACTCGTCGACCGCTCCCAGAGTCAACGGCAACTCGGGCCCGACCAGGGTCAAATCCGGCTGCAGGCGCGTGGCCAGCGCGACCATCGAGTCCAGACTCTTCAGGTCCGCCGGCAGGCATTCGGCTTCGTCTGCGATGCCGCCATTACCGGGCGCGCAATAAACTTGCGAGACACGAGGCGACTGCTTCAGCTTCCACACCAGCGCGTGCTCGCGCCCGCCGCCACCTAGAACAAGAACTTTCATAAAAGACAAATCAGGTTAGGGGTTCGAGCGCGATGCTGTCAAACCGTCAATGCATACCAGAATTGGGTGCCCCATTTCTGCCCGGTTTTGGGAGAAGTGGGGTTTTGACGCCGGCTCTACCTGCAGACTGGGGGAGCTCCTTTCTGCCCCGTAACACTCCTTTAATCGGGCGGGCGTCGTGTATGAGACTGCCTTGGGGCAGTTCAACATCGAAAATAGTTAACCATAGTTAACTAGTTGTCGTATAGTACTGTTAAGCATTTTACCTGGGAAAGCTCGGGCTTGGTCAGCAGTCGCCAGCGCAAAGAGAATGCCCCTCACATGATCCTGCGTATAAAAAGGAATGTCTGCGACTCCATTCTCGAGATGGGGCTTGCGACGCTGTTGGCCCTAGCCCTCGGCGCTATCCCTGTCGGCGCTCAGCAGGCCGACCCGCAGGCGCCGCCTGATGAGATCAGCACAGAGTCCATGTTCCCGCATTTCAAAGACACGCGATTCTGGCTCTCGGGCCAAGCGAACTTTGTGTTTCAGACGCATCCTGATTTCCACGCGCTCTACAGCGGCGCGCATAGCTTGAGTCCCCGCTATGAGAAGGCCACCTCGCGCCTGATCACGCTTTACACCGGCGTACGGCTGAACCGGTCCACCGAGTTTCTGGTCGACATTGAGGAGGCGGGAGGTGCGGCGCTGACCCAGGGTTTCGGTCTGGCGGGAAATGCCGACCTCGATATCGTGCGCAACCCATCGCTCAGCAAAGCTCCGTATCTGGGCCGCGGAGAGTTCCACAAGGTGTTTGCATTGAGCGATGACAAGGTTGAGAACCAACGCAACACCTTTTCGTTATTTGAAGAACTCCCGCGCCGCCGTCTGGAACTCCGCGTCGGCAAGTTCAGCATGCCGGACTCGTTTGATGTGAACGCCGTGGGTTCCGACACGCACCTCCAATTCCTCAACTGGACCGCCGACAATAACGGCGCGTGGGACTACGCCGCCGACACGCGCGGCTATACCGTCGGGCTGACCGCTGACTTCGAGGACCGTAATTGGGGATTCCGCTTTGGCGAAGCCCTGATGCCCAAGGTCGCCAACGGCATCGATCTCGTGTGGAAGCCCTGGCAGGCCCACGCGGAGAACTATGAATTCGAATTGCGGCACGGCGTCATTCCTAAAAAATCAGGTGTGGTCCGCCTGCTGGCCTACACCAACTTCGCCAATATGGGGATCTATCGCGACCAGGTGATCAAGGCCGCCGAGGGCGGCGTGACGCCCGATATCACCAACCATCCCTGGCACGTCACAATGAAATACGGATTCGGCGTTAACCTTGAGCAGAATGTTTCGCACTATCTCATCACGTTCGCGCGCTTCGGCTGGAACGATGGCCGCACCGAGTCTTTCGCTTACACCGAAGTCGAGCAGACATTCGCCGAAGGCGTGGGAGCCAACGGCGCGTGGTGGCACCGCAAGCAGGATCGCGCCGGAGTGGCATTCGTCAGCAACGCTATCAAGAAAGATCACCAGAACTATCTCGCCGCGGGTGGGCTCGGTTTTCTGTTGGGAGATGGCCTTTTGAATTACGGCCGCGAAAACATCGTGGAGACCTATTACACGCTGCACATCTGGCGCGGGATTTATGTGGCTCCGGGATTCCAGCACATCGTCAATCCGGGCTACAATCGCGACCGCGGCCCGGTGACTGTACCGTCGTTCCGGGCGCATGTGGAGTTCTAGAGGGCGCCAGTGCGGGGAACGTTCGGAAGTGGTACCGCAGAAGTGCAGGGATCAAGCGCCTTTCGCTACAGCCTGCATGTTTACTCACACCGCAGAGCCACATTAGGATCAACGCGAGTAGCTCGGCGTGCTGGAATCCAGCTGGCGACAGACGTGGCGGTCAAAAGAATCAGGGCTATTGCCACAAATGTGAGAGGATCACGTGGGTTCACGCCGTTAAGCAAACCGCGCATGAGAGGTGCAGCAGCCAGGGCTCCGACCATGCCGATCACGACGCCGGTTGTGGCCAGGGAAATTCCATCGGCCAGAATCATCCGTAAAACATTGCTCCGCTGCGCTCCCAGAGCCATTCGAATCCCAATTTCCTGGGTGCGCCGGCCCACCACGAAGGAGACTACCCCGTACAATCCGACGATGGCCAACGATAGGGCAATCATCCCGAACGCCCCGCCCAACATCGCGACGATGCGAAACGAGAATAGACCGTTGGTGGAGAACGCCTCCGACATCGTGAGCACCGAGACGGGAGTGACTTCTGAGTCGAGTGCGCTGATCTGCTCGCGAACGAGGGAGACAAGGCCTATTGGATCACCCTTGGTTCTCAGCTGAATCGTCGCCCGTGAGCTTCCCTGCTGCAGATTGGGTAGATAAAAGACAGGAGGCGGGGGTTGGCCGATCCCGCCATTACTCGAGTCTTTCACAACACCGACGATCTGTATCGGAACGTTGTCGCGCAGCCGCAGGATGTGCCCAAGAGCCTTATCCAGACCACCCTTGCCGACGATATATCTGCGCGCCAGGGTTTCATTGATAATGGCAACCTGCGGCGCCTTCTCTGTGTCCCGCGCAGTAAACTCGCGTCCACTGAGGAGGGGGATCTGCATGGTGGCAAAGTAATTTGGGCCGATCTGATTGGTGTTGGTGTCCATGAACTTTTCGCCACCTGCGCTGCTGTATCCATCAATGGATAGATCCCAGGAGCCGCCGGAGAGAAACGGGACGTTACCGGCCAAGGTCGCCGATGTTACTCCCGCAAGAGTGGACACTCGCTCCAGAATCTGCTGGTTAAGATGAGTGGCGCGCTCGTCCTTGTAACCTTGCAAGCTGGGGTCGACGAAGACCAGCAGCATGTGGTCCGGGTTGAAACCAAGGTCGGCTCTCTGTGCCTGCCAAAAGGCTTTCAAGAACAGTCCACCTGCGACCAGCAAAACCACCGAGAGAGCCACCTGTCCCCCAATCAGGATCCGGCGGGCAACAGCGCTGTGCGACCGGCCACCCAACACACCTCTCGTAATGGCGGCGCAACGGGCCTCGTTCACGGCCATGAATGGAGGTGCAACTCCAAACAAAAAAATCGCTGCCATGGAAGCAAAGGCAGCACAGCCCAAGACTCGCGTATCCAGGTGAAAGTCGGGGCCGGTGGGAGACACCGAGTAGGGCACGAGGGATGCAAATCCCTTAATGCAAGCTGCTGCTAGCAGGATGCCCGAGGCACCACCCAATATGGCGAGCACCGCACTTTCGGTCAGAAACTGACACACCAGGGTTGCGCGTGACGCCCCCAAGGCCAACTGCATGGAGGTCTCGCGGACGCGGGACGAGGCTTTGGCGATCATCAGGCTGGCCACATTCGCGCAAGCCATCATCAGAACCAGCACCACGAGCCCCATCAGAATAGCGGCCGGCGTCGTACTCCCGCTTTGCAAGCGCCGGCTCATCTCCGTCCGGATAATTGCGACAGTGTCCTGGTTGCTTTCGGGATATTCTCGTTCGAGAGCACTCATGATGACGTCCATCTCGGCCTGGGCCTGCGCGATCGTCACTCCAGGCTTCAGGCGGCCCAGCAGACTGCATCCTCGATAGGTGCGATGCGTAAGCGTGTCGCTACCCTCGGGCGACACGGCTGCGGTCATCATCATGGGTAGATAAACTTCGGGACGAAACCACAGATCGGTTCCGGAAAAGGACTTGGGAGTGACGCCAATGATGGTGAAGTTGTGGCCGCTCAATTGGACCTGTTTGCCGATGATCTCCGGGTTGCCGGCAAACATTCGCTTCCAAAGGGAGTAGCTGATGACCATGACCGGGTATTTGCCAGGTGTCTGGTCTTCTTCCGGTAGAAACGCCCGGCCGAGTTCCGGTTGCACCCCGAGGGTGGAGAAGAAATTTCCTGAGACCAGTTGCCCCCAAACCACCTGCGGTTTGCCATCCGGAACAACTCCTGCAGGGTTCAGGCCGGCTGACATGCTTTGCCGGGTAGAAAGCGCTTCAAACGATTTGCTCCGCGCTGAGAGGTCGACCCAATCCAGGTAGGAGGAATCCCCGAAGCTGGTCAAGCGCGATGCCGCGATATCGATAGTGACGAGCCCGCCCGGATTCGGTACCGGCAGCGGGCGAAAAATGATGCCATCGACAAGGCTGAAGATGGCAGTGTTTGCCCCGATGCCCAACGCCAGAGACAGGACCACCACAATCGTGAATCCAGGTCTCTTGCGCAGGCCTCGCAGGGAAAACCGCAAGTCGCGCGAGAACGTGTCAAGAATTGAGATTGAATTCATTTCGTAGATGGTCTCGCGGATCCGGGCGGGGTTTCCCAGCTTGCGATACGCTGCGGCCCTAGCGTCGGCGGGAGACATGCCGGCTTCTACGTTGCGATCGGTCTCGATTTGAAGGTGGGACTCGAGCTCGGCAGCGCGCTCCGCGTCCCATTGTTTGCGCTGAAAGAACCGACGAATGCCCATGGCTCTGCTCCGAGATCTCACTCTACAGCTGGCCGGAGAATGCGCCCGATCGCCCGCACCAGTTGCTCCCAGCGATCGGTCTGAGCGACAAGTTGTTTTCGTCCTGAAGCCGTAAGCCGGTAATAGCGGGCGCGACGATTGTTCTCCGACGTTCCCCAGAACGCAGCGATCCAGCCCCGATCCTCAAGCCGATGGAGAGCGGGGTAAAGCGAACCGTGCTCGACCTGAAGAACATCTTCCGAACGCCGCTCGATGGCATAGGCAATGGTGTGACCATGCGCCGGACCTGCCGACAGAGTACGTAAAATCAGCAGGTCCAGCGTGCCTTGAACCATGTCGCTGTCAAGTGGAGGTGTGCCCCTCTTGGCCATGACGAGGATTATACTCAGGTAGATGTTCTATGGGAAGGAGAGAGTTTTGCGACACAGAGGAGTGTGGGGCGACGGAGAGTCAACCCCTAGCGTGCCGTCCACCCTCCATCGATGAGAATCGTATCCCCTGTAACCCAGAGAGGCGGCGCTTGAGGCAAGAAAGACAACCACGCCCGCTACATCCATCGGCTCGCCGATACGGTGCAAGGCAGCAATACGCTCGATCACGTCGGAGCGGAATGCGGGGTCTGCCAGCACGCTCTCCGTCCCAGGTGTGCGAATAAATGTTGGCGCGACCGCATTCACGGTGATGTTGTACTTTCCCCATTCGACGGCAAGGCACTTCGTAAGGTGCGAAATGGCAGCCTTCGTCATGCAGTACACCGACTCGGTCGGCAACGCCACGAAGGCGGCTTGCGAACTCAGGTTGATGATGCGACCACTCTTCTGTCGGATCATCACACGCCCTGCAGCCTGGCTGGCAAAAAATGTTCCCTTCAGATTCACCGCGAGCGTCAGATCGAAGTCTTCTTCGCGCACGTTCTCGGCGAGATTCTCTGGCGCAAGTCCCGCATTATTGACCAGGATGTCGAGCCTTCCCAATTGCCTGACAGTCTGGTCCACTGACTGAAATATCTGATCGAGTCGTCGGACGTCCATCTGCAACGGCAGGGCCCGTCGACCCATAGCCCCGATCTGATCGGCCAGATCTCCGCCTGCGTTCATATCCCGCAGGCCCAGTGCGACGTCAGCACCAGCGTGAGCTAGCGCCAGTGCGATCGCGCTGCCTAAGCCACGGGCAGCGCCCGTTACCAGGGCCACTTGGCCGGTGAGATCAAAGCTGGGAAAAACCATCGCCAACGCCTCCCTCTCGTGCGGGCCAGCCGGTACAGTCTGAATCCCTCTCCGCGTATCTTACGAGTGGTGTGACTGAGTGTACTTCCTCTCACCCAGGAAGAAGAAATCGGTCCGCTTCCTCCATCACAGGTGTGCCGGGCGGAAGAAACGGCAGCTGAGATCTACCGCGTGTGACGACATTTGATGACTAGCTGGGGCTTGGCCCATAAGCGCTACTGAAGTATCGATTGTTTCTGAGTTGCGTGTTATCCGCTCACAATCGACAGTAGCAGATTCTGGTTTCAATTTTCCGCGAGCCGACTTCTGCGGAAGCCTGATCAGCGACGAATTAGCGATTGAACGGATAAGTAAAAACAGAATAACTCGCCGGGTCGACGGAGCGTTGTTGCAAGTCCGAAGTCAGGGAAGCTGTAGGTCGAAGGCATAGATCTCCTGGGTGCTGATGTCGCGAGAGAGCAGGGGAACGTCGCCGGGGCCAAGGCCAGTCCAGGTACCGGGGCCGAACTGGATGGGGAATCCTCTAATCTTGCTTAAATCGACTAGCTTTTCCAGTCTCGCGTCACTGATTCGAAAACGATAGTATCCACTGTCGCTCCTCAGAATGGTGTCGAAATATATGTAGGCGCTGTCGTGGGACCAGGCAAGATAGCCAAACGAGTTCAGCGTCGTATCCAGCTGCCGCCATTGATGGTCTTTAAGGTTGCACAGCATAAGCTTGTTACCGTCCTGAGAAAGAGCAACGATGTAGCGGCCGTCGGGCGACCACCGCGGACCGAAAGATTCCTGAGAACCCGGCAGCTGCGAAATCTGGTGAGTTTTCACGTCGAACAACTCGATGCGTGTTGGATTGGAAGCGAAGAAACCAGAGAGCCCAAAGGCGAGCGTATTCCCGTCCGGCGACCAAGTGGGGTCGCCTTCCTGAACTTCCTCTGTTTTCAAAGTCAAGGACTGTGGGCTGCCACCGTCCTTTGAAATCAGGTATACCTTCCATGGCTTGCCCGGCAGAGCTCCTGCGAACGCAATCTGCAGTCCGTCAGGAGACCAGTGACCCAAACCCGTCCGCATTGGAGGATAGGTAAGCTGGAGCCGAGCGCTGCCGTCGAGTTTGCTGCGCCAAAGTGTGTCGTCGGGATAGCTGACATAAGTTACCCATTGGCCGTCACGCGAGAAATCCACGTCACCGGCGGAGATACCGCCGAGATAGGGCGCGAAATCGCCAGATTTCGCGTCGTAACGGACCAACTCCGCGCGCTGCTGGACGCCAGCCATGAACAATCTCTTGCCATCCCTGCTGGGAAGCGGGCTGCCGAATTGCAGTGGTCCGGTGGTTAGCTGGACCGGTTCTCGCGACACTTTCCTCCACCAATCGGACTGATCAGGGACAATCCAGACGTTGGCGACGCCATCGCGCGTGCTTTGAAAAATATAAAATTTGCCGTCGAGCGTCCACCTGCCGCAGCACTCGTTTGGGGGATTGTTCCAGCCGGGCAGCAGCGAATGGATGCCGCTGCCGTCGGTTCGCACTTCCCAAAGTTCGGAGGTGTTGTTGATTATGTTCGAAACCGAAAACCGGATGCGGGCTCCGTCGGGTGAAATGCTGAGAGTCTGCGGAACGTCATGCGTGGTTGCTATCTTTCGGGGATTCGCGCCGTCGTGCTCCGCGATGTAAATATCGTTCCCTTTTGCAAAAACCAACTTCCCGTTGGGTGCCCAAACGGCATCGTGCGCGGAGACCTCCTCGATCCGGCGTGGCGAACCGGCGGGGACCGGCACCGACCACAAACGAGCGTCCAAAGTCGCGAGTATTGACGAAACAACTAACAGTTCGGATCCTTCCCGAGAAACGTCGGTGACGATGGGATTGTCGAACGGCACGCCAACGGACGCGGTTTCGCCTCCATTCATGGACACTTGAGCGATGGACAAATGCGCCGGGGGATTCTCGGTAAAGTAGAGACGATTGGCGTCACCCACGAGGGTGATCTTCGGGAGTCCGTCACTTGTGATCTGCTTTGATCCCAGAATTCTCGGCGGCAGCAGCGGAGTGCGCAGCCAGACTAAGAGCAGGGCGACGGTGACAACGACGAGTGCAGGGACGGCGGCCCATTTAAGCCAGGGGAGGAGTCGAGTTGCTGCGACCTGCGGCACTGCTGCCCCGATTTCGAATGGCGCCCTTCCGGAATCCGTATCGCGTTTCAGTCTCTTCAGGTCAGTTTCCAGGTCGGCGGCGGAGCGATAACGCAGGTCACGATCTTTTTCCAGAGCCTTGTTGATGATTCGTTCGAGGTCGGCGGGGAGATCAGGATTCAATCGCACGGGCGCGACTGGAGCGCGGTTCACAATGGCCTCGCAGATCATGGCCGAGGTTTCGCCGCGGAAGGGCAAGGCAGCCGTTGCCATTTCGTACAGGACTGCGCCGAAGGAGAAGAGATCCGTGCGGGAGTCGAGTTCCTTCCCGCGCACTTGTTCCGGCGACATATAGGCCACGGTCCCCACCATGGTACCTGGGCTGGTGAGATGCGCTGCGTCCAAGGATTGAGTCTGCGTGTTGACTGACGCAATCTGGCTGGACGAGCTAACCATAGGCGCGACCTTGGCTAGGCCGAAATCGAGGATTTTCGCATGGCCGCGCTCGGTCACGAAGATGTTAGCGGGCTTGATGTCGCGGTGGACGATCCCTTTACTGTGGGCAGCGTCGAGGGCGTCCGCGATCTCGATGGCCAGAGAGAGCAGAATCTCAAGGTCTAGCGGTCGGCTCGCAATACGGTGCTTCAGCGTCACGCCCTCAAGATATTCCATGGCGATGAACGCCATGCCATTCTCCTCGCCGATGTCGTGAATGGTGCAGATATTGGGATGGTTCAGGGCAGAAGCCGCCTGTGCTTCGCGCTGGAAGCGCGCCAGAGCCTGAGGATCGCGGGCCACTTCGTCAGGCAGAAACTTGAGCGCGACGAAACGGTGAAGCCGAGTGTCTTCGGCTTTGTACACGACCCCCATGCCTCCGCCGCCAAGCTTCTCAACGATACGGTAGTGTGAGATCGTTTGACCGATCAACAGGAGACCCCCCAAGCCTTCGGGTCGATTCATCTTATGGACGCGGCACCTGCCAGTCAACGAAGGATGACCCTGAAGCAGGTCGCGTCGGACGCAGAATTACTGCTGTGTGACATGCAATGGGTGCGAGCACGGCGCCGACTCCCGGTTTGTAACGATCCGGAAGGAATTCTGCTTGAGTGAGTGCTTATGGCCTTGCCGCTGCGGGAGCCGACCGGTTACTTTGCCATCTCAGCATTGAACTCCTGGATCAATCCGTAGCACTCGCATGCGGAATTCTCCAGCTTCTTGCGGTTCAGAACTGTGACGGAGCCATGGGTGTAGTCGATGATGTGCTTCTTCCGCAAGCCGCCGGCGGCCAGGCTTACACTGGGACGATCGGTGCCCAGCATCGTCGCCAGAAATTCGTGCGTGATTCTCAGCAGGCCAGAACCGACGCGGTCCTGAATCAGAAGCAGCCAGCGCGACAGCCTCTGCTCCAGATCATGCAGTCGGTTACAACCCGCTGTCTGTGCCGCCTGCAATCCATGAACGGTGGCGTAGCGGCTCAGCAGTTTCTGCAGTTGGGGACTCGTTTGGAGCGCGGCCTGCAGGTTGTCGACGGGTAACTGAAATCCGTCTCCGCTGACCTGCATGATGGCTTCATGCGGACTGTGGCGGATGCCCGCCGCGACTGGAATCGGAGCAAACCCTTCGTTCCCGATTACGCCAACCTCAACGCTCTCGCGCTGGTTCGTGTTGAACACCAGCGACGCCATACCCGTGTTCAGGAAGTAGGCGTATTCCAGCTTTTTGCGAGGTTCGTGCAGTACGGTGTAGTGCGGCAGATCAAGATAGTGCAAACCGTCGCGCATCATGGCGAATTCCTCGTCTGGGATCGCCAGGAGGATGGCATTGGCTATGGGTTTGCCTTCGAAATTCGTCCGCTCGCCGGGACGCAGGACCTGAGATTCCATCGAGGGACCGACTACCTGACTGTTCTTTCGCAAAGTAGACTCCGTGCTCATTCCGAATTGCCCGTCGGAGGTGAGATGCCGGCTCGAGGCGACAGGAAGTTGCTGAAAATTATGTACTTCCACGATGCGTGGCCCTCAAGGAATACAGGATTTTCCTGATTCCGCTGTAAGGGCGGCGTGCATTAGTTTGTCGGGAGCCCTACAATCGCAAACCGGGCGGTGCGCGCGCCCTAGTCGCCGTCGACCCTGTTGCATGCCAGTCCGAATCCTGATTGCCGACGATAACGCAATATTCCGCAAGGTGCTCCGGCAACTCCTCGAAGGTGCGGATCACTGGGAGGTTATCGAGGTACCAGATGGCGATCAGGCTCTCGCGAAATCGGTGGAAACTCGCCCGAATATCATCATCCTGGACCTCGCCATGCCCGGCAAAGATGGTTTGACGACTGCGCGGGACATTTCAGCCTTGCTTCCTGCCACCCCAATCCTGATGTGCACTTTGCATATGTCGACGCACGTGGAGATTGAGGCGCTGAAATCGGGAGTCCTGAAGGTATTTTCCAAGACTGACACCGCCGTGCTTGTGCCCGCGATCCGGCAGTTGCTCAATCCGGAACCGCCGACCGATCAGAGTGTCCCACTCGAGACCACTGCACCTGCCGTCGCCTCAGCCCCAGTGGAAGAGGCGCCGCTTTCTGATACAAAGCCCTCCGAAGCTGGCAGCGATCCCGTGCCGCCACCTTCGCCCGAAAATGCGACGTAGAAGGCTGAGCCCCCGACAGACGCTTTGACGCAAGCGGTTTCCCGGTGTATCTATATAGCCCTGCGATGCGCCGCGGAGTTCTGCCAATTCTTTGCGTGCTGACCGTACTGGTCTCGACCGCGTCGGGACAGTCGGACGCCTGGCTTGAAGTCCGCACGGCGCATTTCCTCGTCATTAGCAACGCGGCGGAAAAAGACGCCCGTCTCGCCGCGCATAAATTCGAGGCCATGCGGTCGCTGTTTCAGCGAGTCTTTCCCGAGGCCGATCTCGACACCGCCTCGCCCATCCTGGTGCTCGCTGTGCAAGACACGCGCTCGATGCAGGCACTCGAGCCATCGGCTTATCTGGGCAAAGGACAGGTAAATATCATCGGATACTTTCTCTCCGCTCCCGAGAGAAGCTACATTCTGATTCTGCTCAACGCGCCGGGTGCGCATCCTTACGCGCCGATTTATCACGAGTACGCGCACTTCGTCTTCAGCCGCCTCCATCACTGGATGCCGCTCTGGCTGACCGAAGGCATTGCCGAGTACTATCAGAACACCGAATTCTTCGAAGACCACGTTCGGCTGGGGAAAGGCGATCCGGGAATCCAGCATACGATCGACTACAATGCGCTGCTGCCGCTGTCCACAGTGTTCGGTGTCGATCCGCACTCCTCCTACTATCACGAGCAGGACAAGGGTTCCATCTTCTACGCCGAATCGTGGGCGCTGACACACTACCTTAAAGACAAAGACGAACTGGAAGGCACGCACCGCCTGAACGACTATCTGGATCTTCTGCAGAGGAATGTCGATCCCATGGCAGCCGCCGCGCAGTCCTTTGGCGATCTCGACCAACTGGAACTGGATCTCAGAAGGCACGCGGCCAGCGGGCAGTATCAGGTTAGCGAAATGCCGGGCACGATCGGTGTCGACGATTCGTCGTTCATTGTGCAGCCACTCTCGCAAACCCAGGCGGATACTCAGCGGGCCGAACTCCTGGCCCACGTGGGACGAACCAGCGACGCCCGAGCGCTGCTCGACGACGTGCTGCGCAACGATCCTGCCAGCGTTGGCGCGCGCGAGACCATGGGATACGTCGCCTACCACGAGCAGAATTTTGACGAGGCGCGAAAGTGGTGCCAGCAGGCGATAAAGCTCGATCCCAATAGCCTCGTGGCGCATTACTTGTTCGCCGCGGCCTCCATCCGGAAAGGCCTGTCCGACAAGGCTTCGCAGGCACTCGTGGAGGAGAGCCTGCGCACAGTGATCAAGATCAATCCTTCGTTCGCTCCGGGTTACGACGCTTTGGCAATCCTCTATTCGCAACGCGGCGCGAACCTGACGGAGGCGCGCGATCTGATCGAAAGAGCGGTGCAGCTTGGTCCCGGCATGCCTGAGATCCGCATCGACCAGTCACAGGTGCTAGCGAGCATGAACAAGACCAAGGAGGCGATCGAAGTCCTCGAACTTGCCGTCAAGATATCGCACACGCCCGAGCAAGTGGCCGCCGTCGAGAAGGTGCTGGAGAACCTGCGGAAGTACGATGCCGCGCGCTCGAAGCTGCGCGCCGAGAACAAGGCAGCGGTTCCAACGCGGATCGGCGCGGCGCCCGCCGGGGGCACAAGCCAAGGCGCCGTACCGGTGGAAACGCCTCCGACTCCTATCTATTCCCCGGACGTGGAATATACCGATGTAGCCAGGGCCGCGAAATTCGAAGGCAGCTGTGTGGTGGTAGTGACCGTGGGCATCGACGGAAAACCAAGCAACGTGCTGGTCACCAAGAAGATTGGCATGGGCATGGACGAGCGGGCAGTCGAGACCGTCAGAAAGTGGAAGTTCGATCCAGGCCGGCGTTACGGCAAGCCGGTGGTCAGCCGTCTACGTCTCACGCTGAACTTCAAGCTGTTCGGCAACGACTCCCAGAAGTTTATCGACTTATCGCAGAAGGCGCAGGCTGGCGATCCTGCGGCGGAATTTGAATTGGCCAATGCCTTCTTTAACGGACGCGACATCCCCAAAGACGAAGCGCAAGGTATAGCTCTTCTGGAACGCGCCGCCCGCAGCGGATATGCGCAGGCCCAATTTCAGATGGGAGAGCGCTCCTACGGCGACGGCAACACCGCCAAGAACTACGTCGCAGCGTATGTCTGGTACACGCAGGCGCAGCGCAGCGGTGCCGAGCAGGCCGAGGCGAAGGTGACGGAACTCGAATCGCGCATGACCCCCGACCAGCTCGCAGAAGCCCGCAAGCGCCTGCAGAGTACGGCCGCACCGAACTGAGCCTGTAATCCTGAGAGTCGCGCTTTTTGCGGCCCGGCGCTTTCAGAGTCTGTTACGAAACTCGGGAGCGGTTTTGTCTTCGACTGCGAAGGTAGGACACTGGGACTTGTTTCGGACGTGGACGAGGCGGAGGCAGTTGAGTTGCTTAATTGGATTCGGCAAAAGATGCGATACAACGGGCAGGAGCAAACCGTACAAGGTGAGTGACCGGGATATTTCACCCACTGAGCGTCGCGCCAAATCGATTCATCGCAAGCTTATCGCTAGCTCTTGTGCTACCACCAATACAACGATCGCGCCAAGCAAACAGCAGGACGCGATTACCAACGGAGTCGTCCAACGCTTCCGCTGATAACCCTCTTCCCATCTTTCTTTGACATAAGCCACCTGGTTCTTTCCGAGGCTGAGATACCAAACCAGCAGCAGACCAATCGCACTCCCTCTTGGGATAGGAATAGGCGTGAGAGTGACCCCGAAATAAACAATCCAGAGGTAAAACCACGCTCTGTTCGCCTTCGCCTCGTTCACGCGCCCCATCGCATCTGCGTTTCGAGCGTGTAGAAACGCTCCGAATGCTGGAGAGAAAAGCCCGCTCCACCATGCCGCCGCGCTCGGATTCCAAAGAGCAGGTGGGGCACTAGTTGGTGCGGACGGCGATGCATGCAGGTTGTATCCCTGACCGCTTCGGCCAGCTAATGTTGCAGTGTTCTCGCTCATCTAGAGAACCTCATTGAAACGTGCAAAATAATGGGGTTGAGACGGGTGGTTCAGATGCTTCACAATTCACATTGCACAGTCACAAAAGATAAGTCACAAGTGGCTGGAGGTTCAGCCTCTTAGTGATACTTCGGTGCACTTCTTCTGAGCAGGTCGACCCGGCAACTGTTCAACACAGGCGATTGCACTCAAGTTGCCATCGAGTATCCGAGTCCGAGGCGGCGGCGCCGTAACCGCCGTGCTTAAGTTTTTCTTCGAGGAGAAGGGAACTACTTCGGATGTGAAACGCTCAGCGCGCGTCGGCTGGCCAGAAGCTGGCCTTCGTCGCTATCGACCGGCGACAGATCCACGTGGCTCGCGGCATGCTCGCGCAGCCACTTGTTCTTCACCCGGAAGTAGTACATCTGTCCCGCCTCCGCCGTGAAATGTGCCGCGGCGCTGGTATCGTGTGCGCCAATCACCGCCAGCGATTGCCAGCTCGCGCATAAGTGATGCACGCCCGGAGCGACCGCAAATGAAAAATACGAATTGCCGTGGTTAGCCCCCACCCAAATGCCATCCACTCCAATGCGTGTTGTCGGTTTTGGGGTGGATTCAAATTCGCTGTCATCTTCAACGAAGTACACCATTGCCTGCCCTTCCGGCGGCTGCAGCAGCGCATGCGGTGACTTGTCCGTTTTCACGTCAAACTTGACGGAGGCCGTCCCACAACCCGGAGCGGAGTTAATCGGAGAGGAAGATTCCTGCGCAAAGACGAAGGCTCCAAAGAAAAGCACCATGGCAAAGGCTTTCACGTTCCCTCCTAACGGAAGAAAAATTCCCCTTTCCCTGCTCGTACCAACCTAGATGTTGCCAGATGCAGGGCAAGTTGTCTGCGGAAGAAATCGGCCAGACGGCCGTTGGCGCTCAAAATCCCGGTATCTATCGGTCCAACTTCGTGGAATGAAACGAATGCGCCAACTGAGGGACACGCGACTTGCATCCTAGCTTCCGCTTATGGTCTGGAGCTCTTCTGCATGCGCAAGTTCGCACTCATTGCTATGGCCCTACTGTCGTCCGTAGAGCCTTCTTCGTTACTTGCACAGAAACGCGTCGAAGTCGGCGTATTTCTCGATTACCTCAGCATTTCGCAGACCAACACTAACAATTTCGGAGTGGGGGGACGCTTCGGCTACCGCATCCATCGCAATCTGATGATGGAAGGGGAACTGGCTTACGGTTACGGGATCAATTTCGAGGAAGCTTACCGTGATGTTGTGAACGGCAACATTACTGCGGTTGAACGCACGTCAGTTGGAGTCACTCACGGCCTGTTCGGGCTCATGCTTCAGCCTGCGAAGGGCGGGTTCCGTCCCTTTGCTACTCTGAAAGGTGGATTTACTGATTTTCGACTCAGCCCAAGCCTGCTCCCATTAGGCAATGTTGTGAGCACAATCCTCGGAATTCGTACCTCCAGCTTAAACGCAGCGATCTATCCGGGAGGTGGGGTCGAGGCGAGCCTTGGTCCCGCGGGGTTGCGGCTTGAACTGGGAGACGAGATCTATTTCAACAATGGTGCGCACAACAACCTGCGGATCACATTTGGTCCGATCCTCAGATTTTGAGTTCGCTCTAGAACGTGGCATCGTCCGACAGCTGGCGAAAACGGGCCATTACGCTCAAAACCTTCCCCTGCGGGGCGGCAGTTAATTGGGCTTGCCGGCATCCTTCTCGTGTTTGATGAAGCACTCCAGATGGACTTCTTTGCCTGGTTGCATTCGGACCGACGGGCGCTGGGCCTTGGTGATCGGCTTCCCGCAAATCGCACAGATGGCTTTCTTACTGCGAGTCTCCTTCCGCATAAGGGACTCCGCACTCGATTTTGACATCTACAGTTGTGGAGACCTTACACAAGAGAGGTTCAGTTGTCAGTGATTTTGCGCACCGATGTCCTTCGGCCGTTGCTCGGCACACCCGAGGGCCGCGATCTTCTGCCTAAAGTTCTGGAGCAGATGCGAACCGGTATCGGTTCGGTGTGGTTCGGATCTGTCATCATGCCGAGGATGTACACGTGCTTATGTCCGAGCCTCTGATGGGAAATGTTTCTAGCGCGATTTGTGCGGTGAAGCTTGGGTTTACGCGGAGAGTCTTGTCGGCCAGCCGGGGCACACTGGTCTCCTGCCGGACGCCGGTCAACACATATCGATGAAGAGATTTCGTGATTTCAACGTTTACAGTCAGCCCAAGATTGCGGTGAAGCTCCACTCCATGCACCTGAATCCAGGCCTGCGCATTGGTGGAACGTCCTGAGCAATGGGAGTGGAGCAGCTTCAGAACTTACACATGCGGAGAGACTGGAATTGTGAAGGTGAATGATTGGAGTTGGTGGGAGAGGGAGATTCGATCGGCGGTGTCTTGATCGAGCAACGGGAGCCCCCCACTTCTGGCCGGTTTTGCCAGGAGTGGGGATTTCGCAACCATCAATCGATACGTTTACGCTCCTACCGGTTGCGGCTTACTCGCTAGCAACTGGCGCAACACATACTGGAGGATCCCTCCGTTGGCGTAGTAGAGCGCTTCCTGCGGTGTGTCGATGCGTACCAAAGCATGAAATTCAATTGGGTCTTTGCCTTTTTGGGTCGCTTTCACTTTCGCCGTGCGTCCGGCGGCGAAGTGGTCAACTACGTCGCGGATGCCGGCGATCTCAAAGGTTTCTTCGCCCGTCAGCTTGAGCGAGTCGGCATTCTGTCCCGCGGAGAATTGAAGCGGGAGAATGCCCATGCCGACCAGGTTCGATCGATGAATGCGCTCGTAGCTTTCGGCGATGACCGCGCGGACGCCCAGCAGCGCAGGACCTTTGGCGGCCCAGTCGCGGGACGATCCGGAGCCGTACTCTTTGCCGGCGAGAATGATGAGCGGCGTGCCATCGGCGCGGTATTTTTCCGACGCATCGAAGATCGACATTTCAGTGTTGGTCGGGAGGTGGCGAGTAAATCCGCCTTCGGTTGCGACCAACTTATTGCGCAGACGAACGTTGGCGAAGGTGCCGCGGACCATCACTTCGTGATTGCCGCGGCGCGAGCCGTAGGAGTTAAAATCCGCCGGCTTCACGCCGTGTTCCTGCAAATATGTTCCGGCCGGGCTGTCTTTCTTGATCGAGCCTGCGGGAGAAATGTGGTCGGTGGTGACGCTGTCGCCGAGAACGGCCAGCACGCGGGCTTTTGTGATTTCTCCGAGGGGCGAGGGTTTCACCGCCATGTCGTCGAAATACGGCGCGCGGCGAATGTAAGTGGAGTCGTTTTCCCAGGCATAGGTCTGGCCCTTAGGAATGCTGAGACTGCGCCAGCGCTCGTCGCCTTCAAAAACTTCAGAGTAGGACTTGGAAAACATTTCGGAGGTAATGGAATGCTGCATCGCATCTTCGATTTCGCGAGACGTTGGCCAAATGTCGGCGAGATATACCGGCTTGCCGTCGCGTCCGTTGCCAAGCGGATCTTTGCGAAGATCGGTGTCGATGCGGCCGGCGAGCGCGAAGGCAACCACCAGCGGCGGAGACATGAGATAGTTCGCGCGGACCTCGGAGTTGATGCGTCCTTCAAAGTTGCGATTGCCGGAGAGCACCGAAGCGACCACCAGTTCTTTCTCGTCGATCGCCTTCGAGACTTCTTCCGGAAGCGGCCCAGAGTTGCCGATGCAGGTGGTGCATCCGTAGCCGACGAGGTGAAACTTCAGCTTCTCGAGATAGGGCATGAGTCCGGCGCGATCGAGGTAGTCGCGGACGACTTTCGAGCCGGGGGCGAGCGAAGTCTTGACCCAGAGCGGAACTTGCAAACCCTTCTCGACGGCCTTTTTGGCGAGCAGTCCGGCGCCGATGAGGACCGAAGGGTTCGATGTGTTGGTGCACGAGGTGATGGCGGCGATGACGACGCTGCCATGTTTGAGCGAGTCTTTCACCGAGACGGGGACGTGCTCGTGAACATTCGGATCTTCAACGCCGATTGCCGCCGGACTTCCACCCTCGGCTTCCCACTTCGTCGAGGCGCTCGCATTCCCAGGTCTCGCAAAATCGGCGAGACCCTGGGCACCCCCGGCAGTGGCTTTCACGGCGCTTTTCGGCTTGATCAGGGACGGCAGCGCCTTGTTGAACGATTCTCCGGCTTCCGAGAGCACGACGCGATCCTGCGGGCGTTTCGGACCGGCCAGTGACGGCTCAACCGTGGCGAGATCCAGCGAGAGCAGTTCGGAGTATTGTGCCTCTGGAGTCTTGTCGTCGTGGAACAATCCCTGCTCGCGGCCGTACGCCTCGACAAGTGCGATTTGTTCTTCCGATCGTCCGGTGAGCCGCAGATATTTCAGCGTCTCTTTGTCAATGGGAAAGATGCCGCAAGTCGCGCCGTACTCGGGCGACATGTTGGCGATGGTAGCGCGATCGGCGAGAGGCAGGTCGCGCAGTCCCGGCCCGAAGTATTCGACAAACTTGCCCACAACGCCGTGCTTGCGCAACATCTCGGTGATGGTCAGTACAAGGTCGGTGGCCGTAGCTCCTTCGCGCAGTCGCCCGGTAAGCTTCACGCCGACCACCAGCGGAATCAGCATGGAAACTGGCTGGCCTAGCATCGCAGCCTCGGCTTCAATCCCACCCACCCCCCACCCCAAAACCCCCAGCCCATTGACCATGGTGGTATGGCTGTCGGTGCCTACCAGGGTGTCGGGGTAGGCTACGCGTTTGCCGGGGCTTTCGTGAACGAACACTACGCGCGCGAGGTACTCGAGGTTGACCTGGTGAACAATACCGGTGTCGGGCGGAACGATGGCCAGGTTGCGGAATCCGGTTTGGCCCCAGCGGAGGAAGGAGTAGCGCTCCTTGTTGCGCTGGAATTCGAGCAGGGCGTTCATGTCGAAGGCGTTCGCGGTGCCGAATTCGTCGACTTGAACGGAGTGGTCGATGACTAATTCAACGGGTTGGAGTGGATTGATAAGCGAGGGGTCGCCGCCGAGCTGTTTCATGGCGTCGCGCATGGCGGCCAGGTCTACGACGCAAGGCACACCGGTGAAATCCTGCAGCAGGACGCGGCTGGGGGTGAAGGCGATTTCTTTATCGGGCTTCGATTGACTGTTCCACGCGGCAAGTGCCCGGATTTCTTCTTTCTTGACGTTGCGGCCATCTTCCGTGCGGAGCAGGTTTTCGAGCAAGATACGGAGGGAGAAGGGCAGGTGCCGGGTGGAGATGCCTGCTTTGTCGAGCGCGTCGAGGCGGTAGATTTCGTATTCTTTTTTGCCTACTTTGAGGAGCGCTCGGCTATTGAAACTGTTCAACGACATGACGGCCTTCCTTGAGAGATGAATGGGATGGATCGCAACTTACCAGTGTAATGCGGAAGGAGGGTGAATTAGTAGAGGGCTGGAGGAGGTATCAGCTGAACGCGTTGCGCGCTTCGCGCGCAACCCCGGACGAGGCGTCCGGGGCTACACGTGTTTCGTATTTGCGATAGCGCCTTAGCTGGCGCGGCTCTTTAGGACTTCGACGGCTTTGTTCAGTTGCTCGTCGATGGTGTTTTTTGGCTTCGCGTCTTCATCGGAAGAAGGAGCAGCTGCGCCATCATCGGTAATTCCGTCGCCGGCGCCATCATCGATCGCATCGGCTACTACTACGTTTGGAGTGATGGCGGCGTCCTGGATAGCCTTGCCGCTCGGCGAGTAGTACTTCGCGATGGACAGAATCAGCGCGCCACCGTCGGGAAGCTCGAGAGTCTTTTGGACGGAGCCGTCACCAAACGTCTTGTCGCCGACAATGTCGCCCCGGGCATTCTCGAGAATAGCGGCCGCGATGATTTCTGCGGGGCCTGAGGTGCCGCGGTTTACCAGCACCGCAACGGGAAGGTTGGTGATTGCTTTCGCGGGATCAGCGTTGAATGCCTGCCGCGGATACTTCTGTCCCTGCAGGTAGGTGATGGTGCCGTGATTCAGGAACAAATTCGCGGTTGCGATGCCTTCGTTCTCGTCACCTTCGGCGCAGTAGCGAACGTCGAGCAAAATCTTTTTCGCCCCGGATTTTTCCAGCGACTTGATCTTCGAGGCGATCTCTTGCGCTTTACCCTTGGTCAGCGCTTCCACTTTCACGTAGCCGATGCCGTCATCCATCATCTTGTCAGCGACGGGAGGAATACCGACAACGTCGCGTGTGATGACCACCTTCTGCGGCTCGGCTTTGCGAGCGCGGACAACCTGAACATTCAGGGTGGATCCCGGCGGGCCGATGATGAGGTTGCGGATTTCGGGAAGGGACATCTCGCGAGTGCTCCGCCCTTCGATCGATTCGAAGATGTCAGTTGCTTCAATTCCGGCTTTTTCGGCCGGCGAACCCGGAAGCACAGCGACGACAGCGGCGTATCCGAAACGCTTAGAAACAACGGCCCCGATGTCAGCCTTGCCCTCCGCCCTGTGGGCCTTGAATGCCTTATAGGCATCCGCGGAGAGATAACTGGAGTTGGAGTCGAGCGATTCGAGCAGGCCGTGCAGAGCTCCATCGGTCACCTTCGGAATGTTGGGCTCTTCGACGTACTCAGTGCGCACGCGCGAGAGTACTTCGCTGTAAACCTGCAACTGGCGGTAAGAGCCGTCGCTAGAGGAGGCGTGAACGCCCCCCATCGATCCGACGACGACAAAGAGCAATACGGCAAAGGAGGTGACGAGAATCGCTGCTTTAATTTTCATGGACATCTTTTCGTGATCTTCTTCCGGAAGGAACCAACTACTTCCTATGGGCTGCTCCTATTATATCCATAGATGCAAGTGTGACATTGTCCGGCTTGCTGGTTTCGTGGTTTCTTCGGTCACGGGGGAACTTGCGGATGCGAGTGGTTGCATCTGCAACATAACAGGCGGGTTAGGCAATGTTTTGGGATGCTGTGCTGTCTTCGGCAAAAGGGCTTCGTTCGCTATCTGCTCTTGCGGCGTTTTGCGGGTTTCGGGGGGGCTTCTTCCAGGACGGCGAAGTTGATCTTCTTTTCTACCGGATCAATGCGATCGACGATCACTTTCATTTGCTGGCCGATGCGGTACATCTTACGCGAGTGCTGGCCGATGATTTCGCGCGTGTTCTCGTGGTAGGTGTAGCGGTCGTCGATCAACGTGTTGAGGGGGACCAAACCTTCAACGAACAGGGCGGTCAGTTCCACGAAGACGCCGAACTTTGTCACGCTAGTGATCAGGCCGTCGTAAACTTCGCCGATGCGGTCTTGCATGAATTTGACCTTTTTCCATTCCATGAGATCACGTTCGGCGTCGTCGGCTCGGCGTTCGGATTGGCTGGACTCATCGGCGATGGAGTGGAGTTCTTCGAGTGGGATGGGGCTGGTGAGGGGGGCGTGATCGTCGCGATGGGCCTCGTGGTCGCGGCGCTTGGACCACGGGCTGGGGAGGTCGGCGTCGGGCGTCAAGCGTCGGGTGTCAAGATCCCCACTTCTGGCAAAATCGACCAGAAATGGGGCACCTGGTTTCGTGGTGCCTCCATGCAGAACATCTTTCAGGACGCGGTGGACGATCAGGTCGGGGTAGCGGCGGATCGGGCTTGTGAAGTGGGTATAAGTTGGGGCGGCTAGCGCGAAGTGGCCTAGATTTTCTTCCGAGTAGCGCGCTTGCTTCAAGCTGCGCAGCATCAGGTAGCTGAGGATTCTTTCTTCTGGTTTGCCGGCGATCTTCTCGGTCAACTTCTGGTACATACGCGGCGTGATGTGGATTTCCTTGGGGATCTCGATTTCTTTGACGCGCTTGCCGGTACCGTAGGCGGCGCGGCGGTCGGTTTTCATCTGGACGCGATGAATGGGGAGTGCGCCAACGCCGAGCGAGTATCCGAAAGTCGCGGCGATGGTTTCGAAGTCGTAAACGCGCTTGGCGTCGGGCTTTTCGTGGATGCGGTAGAGGCTGGCGATGCGGTGCGACTCGAGATGGTGAGCGACCGTTTCGTTCGCCGAGAGCATGAACTCTTCGATCAAGCGATGGGCGATGTTGCGCTCGGAGCGGGCGATGGACTTCATCAGGCCGAACTCGTCGAATTCGATCACCGGCTCGGGGAGATCGAAATCGATCGATCCGCGGCGCTCGCGTTTGCGGTAGAGGATTTGCTGCAGGTCGCGCATGAGCTCGAACATCGCGACCAGCGGCCTATAGCGGGCGGCGTGCGCTTCATCGCCTTCGAAAATGGCGTTCACTACGGTGTAGGTCATGCGCTCGGCGGAGCGAATGACGCCCTCGCACAGGTCGTATCCGACGATCTCACCGCGGTGGTCGATCTCCATGATGCAGGAGAGGACCAGGCGGTCGAGGTGGGGGCGCAGGCTGCAGATGTCTGTGGACAGTTCGAGCGGGAGCATGGGGACGGCGCGGTCGGGGAAATAAACGCTGGTGCCGCGCAGGCGGGCTTCCTGATCCAAGGCGGAGTCGGGCGTGACGTACTGGGCGACGTCGGCAATGTGAACTTGCAGCTCGAAATTGTTGTTGGGGAGCATGCGGACGTGGACGGCGTCGTCGAAGTCGCGGGCGGTTTCTCCGTCGATGGTGACAATGGGAAGCGAGCGAAAATCACGGCGGCGGCTGAGTTCGAGGCCGGGAATGGTGGCAGGGACGTGCTGCGCTTCTTCGAGGGTGGCGGCGGGGAAATGATGCGGCAGATGGAATTTGCGGATGATGATCTCGACGTCTACGCCGAAGTCGTCTTCGCGGCCGAGGATTTCGATGACTCTGCCTCGCGGACTCTGGGTGGAGCTTGGCCAATCGGTGATCTCTACGTCGACTACTAGGCCTTCGAGGTTCGTCCAGTCATCGTGGCGGGCGGCCTCGTCGCCCAGAACGCGGTCTACGGGTTTCTTTTTCGACTTCCTTCGAGGAGCTTCCTTCTGAACATCCCCACTTCTGGCAAAATCGTCCAGAAGTGGGGCACCCTCAGGTTCTGGGCGATCCATGCCTTTTGGGATCACTACTTCTTGCTTGATCTTTGTGTCCAGTGGAGTCACGTAGTTTCCGCGGTTGCCATAGTGGAAGATGCCGACCACCGTGGGGTGAGCGCGGTTCACCGTGCGGACGATGCGGCCTTCGGCGCGGCCATCGGGGCGGATATTGGTGATGTCCACCAAGACCAGGTCACCGTGCATGGCGGTGCCGATCTGGTGCGGGGGAATGAAGATGTCGCCGGCGAGTTTCGATTTGAGCGGGCCACTTAGCGATTTGGGATCAGGGATGACGAAGCCGAAGCCGTCTCGATGCATGGAGAGGCGTCCAGCCATGAGGTTCTTGTCGGCTGCGGCTTGCGGCAGAGCGTAGCGGTCGGAGTCAATAGGAATGAGTGCGCCTCTTTTGACCAGCGTTTGCAGATGATCCTTCAGGTCGCGACGTTCTTCTCCATGCAGGCCCAGCTCGCGGACGAGTTGCTTGTATCCGGCTTGGCGCTTGGGCTGGCGGGCGATGTGGGTGAGGATGGCGGCGTCGGAGAGCATGAGCTTCGAGCTGTGAGCTAAACGCTCTCAGCGGTCAGCTTTCAGCATAACTCAGGGATGCCTGCTTTTTGACTCGCCCCAGACTGCCGCTCGTTATTGCGACGATGATTACGGCAATCGCAATCGCGACAACGGCTCTAAGCCAATCTGGAGGCTGATCGGTAGTGGGGAAAAGGGCACGGGCGATGTCCCTGCCAGGAATGACACTGCCATGCATGATGATGGCCAGCAGCACGCTTCCTCGTGTATGCAAGAACAACACGGTCATCAGGATGCTAAGAGCCACTGCGCTCGCGAAGAAAAGAGCGTCCGCCGAAACGGAGTGAAAAAAGATCTCGAAGTGCCAGGCTGCCCAAATAATACCCAATACGACGCTCGCAGTTAGCGGACTATGTTGACGCAGCAGTCGCGGCAGGAGATAACCGCGCCACCCAAGTTCCTCACCTAATGGGCCCTGAAGCACGCCGAACGTCCACACGTACAGCATCCACCACTGATGGAACAGATTCATCGGCGCGATTGGAACGAGGCGGTGATGAGCCGCACAATCGAGCAATGTGGCGATGACATGCCCACCTAGCGGTAGGAAGAGGGCGTATGCCCACCAGGCGAAGGAGACTCGATAGAGCACACACCGTCTTCCGAGATCTCTCAGACCGGAGCAACCTCCCTCCATGTAGATGGCAAGCACACCTGCCACACTGCAGAAAGCTGTGCCAATCATGAATACAGGCATGATATGAGGAGAGTTGACGTGTTTTAGCCTGGCAACGATGGCTGCGGCCCACGGGACGCCGAAGCCAACGAGAAAGAAAACTCCGAGCGCAGCTCTAGAACGCGAGATCATCGTGCGCTCCCGTGTTCCTCATAAGAAATCGCGATCCGAATGATACAACCCAGAATGCGTCGACCTTCGGGAATAAGAATGCTGACTGGCTCGCTGGCTTGCGAGAAACTTTCTCGTTGCTGAGTTCCTGGTTAGATCGGTAATCGTTGATGGCTCTTCTCGCTCTCTGGTGTGAGTCCGAAACATCAGTAGGGCCAGTGATAGAAATCCCAGGAAAGGCCGCAGCCGCGCCAGCGTGCAAGAGATCCTTGGCTGCGCTCAGGATGACAGAGAGCCGATAAGAGCGAGGGAATTGGGTCTCAATCAGAGCCTCACAGTTACCACGTATCGCCGCCGGCTTTCGGGGGCCAGGCGTTCAGGGCGCGGCGGATGGTGGCGATCTGGCCGGTATGGTAGCTGTTGTGGGCGACCATCTGCCACAGGACGGATTCGACCGTGCCAGCGACTTTCTTGTCGCCCTCGTGGACGGATTCGACTTGACGATCGAGCTCGGCGCGCGGGGATTGAGCCAGCTTTGCGAATTGCTGTAGGAACCAGGAGAAGTCGCGTTTCAGCTGATCCCAATCTTGCGGCGAGGACGGGAAGCTTTCGGAGTTATGTTCGGGGTATGTTGGTTTCCCGCTTTGGATGTGCTTGAGTTCGTAGTTCATCCAGTAATTCATGTGGAAGACCAGGTCGGCGATGGAGTGTGGGAAACCTCCGATGCGGCGTATCGCGAGTTCCGCATTCACATCCTCGACGCAGGCGATCGGATCGGCGTGCGCACCTTTGCCATGGAGGAGTTCGAGTAAGGCTTGCATGGGTCGTTGACGCTCGCTTCGCTCGCAGGGCAGACGAATGCGTCTGCCCTGCACAGTATTATTTACCGGCGAAATATTTTTCTTCCAGAATGCGGCGGTGGTGGAGTTCGTGGCCGGCAGTGATGTAAGCCAGGGCGCGAACGCTGATCTCGTTGTTGTTGGCGATGCCGCAACGTATCCAGGCTTGCTCGTCGAGGTTGCGAAACAGGGTTAGCGTGGCGCGGCGGACGGCGATGTAGTCTTCGATGACTTCGGGGAACGGATGCGAGGCGAAAGAGCTGTTGCGGATGTAGTCGTCCTGCTCGAAGCCTGCCATCGGAGTGCGGTCTCCGCGCGCGATGCGCAGGGCGCGGTAGGCGAAAATACGTTCGGTGTCGCATACGTGACCCAGGACTTCCTTAACGGACCACTTGTGGGGAGCGTAGCGAAAATCGCCCTCGGATTCGTCGCGTCCGGAGAGGAGTATCAGCGTCTGGCGGCGTTGCGACTCGAGCATGCTCAGGATGTCGTTGCCGGGCACCAGCGAGATGTAGCGCTCGTGGTAGGGAGAGTGTTCGGAGGGTTCGGGGCGAGCGATGGTTGGAGCGATGATAGCTGGGTCGGACATGATTGGCTCCTTGGTTTCCGGGTGAAGTTGTCAACGAAAGTCACTCCCCCCAAATGGGCACGAAGGTTAACGAAAGAACGTTCGCACGGGCCTTTTTCTTTCGCCCCGGGATCAATTGTTTAGACGTCGAAACGGACTGTTTGTTTCGATAAATCTTCTCCCTCGGAGGATAACTCCGCCAAGCTGTGGAAGGATACGTTAGAAACAAAATTTCGGGAAACGTTACACGCCGACGGAGCGAAAATCCTCAGTTCAAGGTAAGTGCGGGCAGATGCGGAAGCAGCTCACCATCGTACCAATCCGGTTACTTTCGTTGAAAATAGGGGATTTCCACAGGGCTCAAAATGAGACTGAGGAGTACAATCGCGTTTGGCTACGAAAGTGCGGCCAAATTACTCCTAATCCCAACACAGGAAAGGACCCTGTCATCCATGTGGAAGCCGACAAATCAGCCTCAAACACCCGGCCGGCCAGCTGAGCCGGAGCGCCCAACTACGTCTACGCCCAGTGCGCCTGCGATGAGCGCAAGCGAATCGCCAGCGGCCCCCCGGCCGGTGACGACCACCACTGCGGACCAGGCGACGATCGGCAAGTCGCTTGTAATCAAGGGTGAGGTGACCGGTTCCGAGTCGCTTTACATCGATGGCAGAGTGGAAGGGTCCATCAATCTATCGGGCAATCGCGTGACGGTGGGTCGCAATGGAGTGGTCGCGGCGAACATCAACGCGCGAGAGATTGTGGTGCTCGGAAAAGTTCGCGGAAACCTGACCGCCAGCGACCGGGTTGACATCCGCAGCGATGGTTCGCTGACCGGGGATGTGATCGCGGCGCGCATCTCGATTGAAGATGGCGCATTCTTCAAGGGCGGCATCGACATTCGCAAGGGCGGGCAGCCGCAGCAAAAAGCGAATGGCGAGGACAAGCCTGTGGCGTCGAGCGAGCCGGCAGCGGTTGGGGCGCGGGCGTAGCTCTAGAATAGTTGGCCGATTTCAAAAAGCGGGCACCTGTCGGGGTGCCCGTTTCGCTTGGAGAGGCAGTTCCCCGGCTCTCAGTTCCTCGAGTCCTCTTCTCTTAGTTTTTCAGTCCTTGAGTTCTCCGTTACCAATCCTCAGGTCGGCCCCCCATAGCCGTACGGTGGATGACACTTTCGGCGGGCTCACAATTTCCCTCAGCGGCTGAAGCTGCAACTGGCTCCGCTGCAGTTTGCGGCGCGGCTCGGCTCGAAGCCGCGCTCCTTTCAAAGCTTGTAGTGAGGTCTAGCTTCCGCAGCCAGCAGCGCCGCGCTCTGCGCTGGCTTGGACGGCCGAGGCGGCCATCCCTACGTGGTCCAGCGGCCACCTCCACATGGTTCGATCGCCTATCGTCCGCTACTCGACGAACATGCAGTCACCGTAGGAGTAGAAGCGGTACTGCTGAGCGACGGCGTGGTCGTAGGCGCGCAGGACGCTTTCTTTTCCTCCCAGAGCACAGACCAGCATCAGCAGCGTGGATTGGGGTAGATGGAAATTCGTAAGCAACGCATTGACGACGAGGAACTTGTAACCAGGATAGATGAAGAGATTGGCTTCGCCGGAGCCGGCTTGGACTTCACCCGCCTGCCGCGCGGCATATTCCAGAGTGCGGACCGTGGTGGTGCCTACGGCTACGATGCGACGGGATTCGCTGCGGGCTTGATGAATCTTTGCGGCAGCTTCTTCAGAGATCGAATAGGGCTCGGAGTGCAGCGCGTGCTCTTCGACTTTCTCGACGCGGACGGGCTGGAAGGTGCCGAGTCCGACATGGAGGGTCACTTCGGTGGTCTCGATACCGCGGGTGCGGAGGCGGGAAAGAATTTCCGGAGTGAAGTGGAGACCAGCGGTGGGTGCGGCCACAGATCCGCGCTCGCGGGCATAGACGGTCTGATAGCGGTCGCGATCGGCGTCGGAATCATCGCGGGCGATATAAGGAGGAAGAGGGATGTGGCCAATCTTCTCGATGCGGGCGAAGAAGTCATCCGCCGGAGCAAAGCGGATGTGACGTTCGCCAAACTCGCCGCGGGCGATGACCTCGGCCTGGAGTTCGTCATGATCGCCGAAGAAAAGATGTTCGCCAACTCCGATCTTGCGGCCCGGGCGGACGAGGCATTCCCAGTCGTTCGGAGTACGCTGCCGCTGGCGCGTGAGCAGGACTTCGACTTGGCCGCTTAGGAAATCGCGGGAGGCGGGGTTATGCAGGCTGAGAGGCTGGGATCTGAGGCCTGCGCGGCGTCCGTACAGGCGGGCGGGAAATACGCGGGTATTATTGAAGACGACAAGATCGCCGGGGCGGAGGAGGTCGGGAAAATCACGAAAGTGGCCGTCGGCGAGAGCGCCGGTTGAGGCGGAGAGATGCAGGAGACGCGAACTGGCGCGATCGGGCAGCGGTTGCTGGGCGATTAAATCCTCGGGAAGGTCGTAGTGAAAATCGGAAACGCGCACAGGGGGCAATTATAAGGAGGAAGGCCGCCCGCGCCGCATTTCGAGGCCGCTGCAAGAACGATTTTCAATCAAATTTTGGATTGTTTCCGGCGCAGTGGTGCTGATACTATGCGGAAGCCCGACGTGCGGCCTGCTTTTTATCAACTCCCCTTAAGGTGTGGATGCCTATAGAACGCAAATACAGGGAAGAAATCGTCCGGTATGGACGGATGCTCCACGAGCGGGGCTTCGTGGCGGCGATGGACGGGAATCTGTCGGTGCGGCTGAAGGGCAACCGGGTACTAGTGACGCCAACATGCCTGAGCAAAGGGTCGATGCGGCCTGCCGACATGGTGATCGTCGATATGGAGGGACAGCGCGTTACGGGGCACCGGAATGTGACGAGCGAGATCGGGATGCACCTGCTGATTTACCGCTTGCGTCCGGACGTGCAGGCGATTTGTCATGCGCATCCACCCACCGCGACGGGGTTTGCCGCGGCTGGAATCGCATTGACTGAGCCTCTGGTGTGTGAAGTGGTCATGGGGCTGGGATGCATTCCACTGGCGCGATATGGGACGCCGGGGACTTCGGAACTCGCGCAGACTCTGGAGCCATATGTACCGGACTACGATGCGATTCTGATGTCGAATCATGGCGTGGTCGCCTACGGGGATACGCTCGAACACGCGTACATGAAGATGGAGACGGTGGAGCACTTCGCCCAGATCGCCCTGGTTACGCATCTGCTGGGACGCCAGCAACCGCTAAAGCAAGTGGAGATTGAGAAGCTGTTGAACGCGCGGACGAAATATTTTGGAGCGAAGATTGCAGCGGCGATGCCACTGCCGCGGGTTCCGCAGAAGGTGGGCTGAGGCGCGTCGTTGGTCATTCGCGAAAATCGGGGCCTTCGGGCCCCTTTTCATTTGGTTCTCACATTCGTCCCGACTCACCAACACGAAGTCAAAATCCCCACCCTGTCGCACAAATCGCGACAAGGGTGGGGCACTCTCAGAGGCGTTACTCTCCCCCTAGTTGAAAACGCACACCGCCTCGGATGTTGATCGGCAGGGCGGGATAGCCTACTACTTCGTTGTAATGGCGGTCGAGGGCATTCTCGATGTTGGCGTAGATCGTGACGTGGGAATTGATTGCGTACCATCCACCAACATCGGCGCGCACGTAGCCCGCGGCGTGGGTGATGCCGAATCCGAAGAAGTCGTCATCCGGGCGGCGTCCCACGAAGGTTGCGCCCAGATTCCCGCCCCAGCGAGATCCCAAATACGACAGGGTTTCCGTGGCCGAATGTTTTGGGCGTCGGAGGAGAGGCTGGCCGGGATTGAATTGTTCGTCGATCGGCGCGGGATTATCGAGGATCTGGGTGGACGTGTAGGTATACGCTGCATTCAAAAGCAGGCGCGGATGCAGTTTCGCTTGCAGGCCAACTTCCGCGCCATGCGCCAGCGATTGGTTGACGTTGACGTACTGCCCGACGAAGTTCGCCGGATCAACTTCCACATAATTGATCTGATCATGAAACAGATTGTTGAAGTAAGTCGCGTTCAGAACTGCCTTCCCCTCAAATAGTGTTTGTTGAAGACCGGCTTCGAAGGAGCGAGAGCGCTCGGGCTTCAGCGCTGTGTTCGGAAGATTGAATTGGTTCGGCGGGATTCCATTGAACGTTTCCTCGAGACGAGGTTCTTTGAATCCCGTCGAGTAGGAGAAACGCAATCGGGTGCCGGATAGGATCTCATTCCCCTTCCAGGCCTGCCAGGTGAGCGCAACCCGAGGTACGCCCGTGTTGCCAAAAGCGCTGTTGTGAACGAATCTTGCGCCCGCTATCAGAACAAACCGGCCGCGAGTGAGTTGCTGTTGCAGGTAGACGTCGTTATTCAGGCGCTGGCCGTGAGTCTGTCCGAAATTGAGATCTCCGACGAATCCGTTTTCATTTTCGACGCGGTAGCCGAACGTGGTGTGCGCCCAGGCGCGCTCGGAGTAGTCGCCCTGGTATTCAAAGCCGGCGCGATTGATGCGATCGACTTCGTGGGAGGCAAAATCGATCGGGCCGAACACCGGGCTCACACGATCAGGGTCTCCAGGATTCTGTTCGGCGTAGCGGTAGAGATAGTCAAAGCCGCTGAGACGATGCTGCCACGCTGAATGCGTGACGGTGAGGTCGACGTCGCCGAGCAAGCTGTTGAGTTGAGACGACTGATCGGGATTTGGAGGGAGCGGATACAGGGGCCCTCCGTTTGAGACCAGAGGATCGTATCCGTTGAAGCTCCATCCGCCGGGAACGCCGGTGTGGCTATTGGAATGACGCATGCGGACACGCAGAGACGCGTGATCGCTGACAGCGGTGCCGAGGTTCGCGCCTTCCAGCGAATCGGAGTAGGCGTTGTTGATGCCGGAGCCTTGCGTGTTGAACTGGCTACCGAAGACGTTGTAGTCGAAGAGCCCGCGAGCGCCAGCGAGCGAGGCGAATCCATGAGCGGTCGTGAAATTGCCGCCGTCGGCTCCGAAGCGGAGTTCGGGGAGGCGAGTGATTCCGGTGCGGGTCCAGACCTGGACGACGCTGGTCATGGCGTCGGAGCCGTAGAGCGTGCTCTGGGCGCCGCGCACGAACTCCAGGCGATCGGCCTGATCCATGGGCAGCGTGCCGAAGTCGAATGTACCGCCTGGTTCGTTGATGGTGACGCCATCGACGATGATCTTGTTGTAGCGCGATTCGCCGCCGCGCACGAAGAGCGACGTGAGGCCCCCGCGCTGGCCGGCGGCGTTGACGATGGCGCCGGGTAGAAAGCGGATGGCATCGGCGGCTGCGGTGGGCTGCATGGTAGCGAGTTGAGATGCGTCGAGTGAGTCGACATCGGCGCCGGCGGCTTCACCGGGCACCGGCGTGCGGGTGGCGGTCACGACAACCGTCTGTGAGGAAACAGCGAGGCGCAGGACAATCTTGAGCTGCGGTTCGGTTGGAACCGCGGCGAAGTCCTCTGCGAATCCGGGCGCGAGAACTCTAACCTGGCAGGGTTCATTCCGCTTGATGGGCAATGTTGCAGTGCCTTCGGCAGAGGTCATTTGCGTGGCGATGACAGTTTTGTTTTCCACGCCGCATAACAAGGACACTTGAGCGCCCGAGACAGCAGCGGATTGGGGATCGACGACTTTAACCGTGAGATCGGCGGCGAGAGCCGCTGCGGAGAGAAGCAGGGTGAAGAAGACAGCAGGTGTGCGCATTCCATCCTCCTTGGCACGCGAAAGAGGTTGAGGTCGATGGATCGCGCCGGTCTCCTGGCTTCGCGAGTGAGGATGAGTTCGATCCGGATTCGTCCGCGGCCTTCCCGGAATTTTCCAGTGGCCGAGGGCAATGTCCTCGCTTACAGTTGCGCGGCAGCGCGGGAATTGCACCCGCTTCCCTGTCTTCGCCGAGCGGCGAAGACGCGCTTTCCTAGGATGACAAAGAGCGGAATAACGGAATCGAGAGTAATAGGCGGGGGAGGCGAAGTCAAATGGCGGAGTTGTGCCCGAAATTTCTTCTGGCAGATCAGTGGGAGATAGAGTGATTTACGCCAATTTGCCGTAACGCCGCCGCCTGAAACTTCCGCCACGGCACCTCGTCAATTACTAGACACTGCGCTGATATGAGGGTAACGTGTCGACCATCGCTATGGGCCCTTCGAGTACAGCGTTCAGTCCCACACTGGACGCGAAATCTCCGCATTGCGGAACGGGGATGAGTACAGCAGATCCAGAGCGCCGAAAAGATATCGCGTGGGAGCACCTCTCGCTCGAAAATGGCTGGTCGTGTCGCATCTGTGGGGCGATTCCAGACGTTGGCGTGCAGTTCGAAAACAACTTGTGCGAAGACTGCCGACTATCCCTCAGGAACTATGACCCTACAGCCTCCTAGATGATCCCGAGGTCGGGGACGGGTCGATGAGTGTAATTTGGGGCTCGGCCGTGAGGGGCCTAGTGAGCAGCCGCGCGCCCGATGCGCACAATCGGCGAAAAAGGATCCAGCGATCTTGCATGCCGCATCGGGCCCCAGCGATTCATCGGTACTCCACTCTGCCGTCGCTAGCGCTCCGACTCCGGTCGGAATGACGCGAGTGAGAAGTGTAATAGTCTGTGACGGGTGAACATCAAAATTCCCCCCAAGCGAAGCTTTGACGGGACACTCTTCGGAGTTTCGTTTGACCCGGCAAAAACGCTGTGCCACACTGCGGGCGGATGTTTCCTACCATGCACCGCATTGCCGTGCCGCCCTTCATCTTCATCCGCCATTGCCTGATGCTCTCGTTTCTGCTCGTGTGCTGCGCTGTCCCGTTGCTGGCGCAGGGGGCAGGTCCGAGCGTGGACAATGGGTTGCGGGATTCTGCGTCGTTGTATATCACCGCTCCGGGGACAGGCGTTGTGGTCGCAACTGTGTCTGCGGAAAAAAAGAACGCCCACCTTGATCGCCAGGCGCTGCTTCAATTGATCAGCAAGTCAACCCAGACGGCGATTTGGCGGACGACGAACGATATAGTGCAAGGAGCGTTTCAGGACGAAGTTTCGCAAGGAGTGTTTACCAACGTAGCGTACGGAGAATACGAGATTGAAGCGAGCGCGGTGGGTTATCTCAGCGAGCGCCGCCAGTTGCAAGTGGTCAATTCCTGGAGCCCGGTGCAACTGAAGTTTACGTTGAAACGTGATCCCGAGGCCATCAACCTTGATGTGCCAGATATAGGGCTCTCCGCGAAGGCGCGCAAAGTGGTGAAGCGGGGCGTCTCGGCGCTGAAGTCAAACAATCTGAAGGAAGCGGAGAAACAATTGATTGTAGCCTATCAGTCCGGTGCATCGAGTTCGGACTTGAATTTTCTGCTGGGCTATTTGTATTACGAGAAAAGCGATTACGGGCGGGCAGCGGAATACTTGCGTGTCGCTAGCAATATCAATCCCAGAAACACGCAGGCGCTTACGCTGTTGGGACGAGCGGGATTGCAACAGAGAGACTATCCGGCGGCGCGCTCGGCGCTGGAGCGGGCGGTGCTGGAAGATGGGAATAACTGGCAGCCGCACAATTTGCTGGCCGATACGTATCTGCATCAGGGCAATTACGACCGCGCACGCGACGAAGCGTATGTGGCAATCGAAAAAGGGAAAGCTCTGGCCAGTCCAGCAGAGCTGGTGCTGGGAGAAGCACTGGTGAATTTGGGCAACAGTAAGGAAGGGGTGGAGGCACTAAATCGGTTCTTGGAAGAGTCACCGCGCCATCCCATGGCGGGGCAGGTGCGCGGCCTGATTGCAGAAATTGAAGAACATGCTGCAAATCCTGCCGCGATGGCCTCGGCGGACGCAAGTCCCTCCAAGTTACTAGGAGTTGACCCGCTCGAGGCTCTTGGCGCTCCGGTGTTTTCGATGAAGTCGTGGCAGCCGCCCGGCATCGACGACGTCAAACTCAATGTTGCCGCGGGAATGGCCTGCCCCGCCGAGAAGGTGATCGACGAATCGGGGAAGCGGGTGCAGGAATTGGTGGAAGACGTGATGCGGTTCGCTGCGGTTGAAGACCTGTTCCACCAAAGACTTGATGCCTACGGGCTTCCCATTCGCACGGAAACACGCAAGTTTAACTATGTCGCTTCGATTTCGGAGCAGCAGCCAGGGTTTCTTTCGGTAGATGAATACCGCGCTGACAAGTTGAGCCTGACCGGCTATCCGGACGCGATTTCCAGCACCGGATTTGCAGCGCTAGCGCTGGTGTTCCATCCGCACATGCGCGACAACTTCGAGCTGAAATGTGAGGGACTCGGAGATTGGCGCGGGCATGCGACCTGGCTGGTACGCTTCGAGCAACGCGCCGACCGCCCCAGCCGCATTCATAGCTACAAGGTCGGAACCAAGATTTACCCGGTCAATTTGAAAGGACGCGCCTGGATCACCGCCGACAAATTCCAGATCATGCGCATAGAATCGGAACTGGTTAGTCCGACGCCGGAAATCCAGCTTCTCAGCGAGCATCAGGTCGTGGAATACGGGCCCATCCCGTTTGCCAGAAAAAACACGACTCTATGGTTGCCGAAGAGCGCGGAAATTTATTTTGAATTCCGCCATCATCGCTATTATCGACGCCACAGTTTCGATCACTACATGCTATTTGCCGTGGACTCCGACGAAAAACGGAAAGAGCCCCAGAGCAAACCTGCCGATAAACCGAGCGCGAAGGACGAGAAGAAATCATCGTAGAAATGTAGTTTCTTGCGCCGTCAAATCCCCGATCAGGCGGAGCTTGGGCTAATCCTCTCTTTCCCCTATTCCCGTGCTCACCACGATGATGCCGCTGCTTTTATCCACACTGGAACATATCTAGGCATAAGGGGCCTGCACATCTTCCCCCCTCTCGACCTGTCAGGGACATGGTCGGCGGTACATGGTCGGCAACGGTCCATCTGGCATCGGACCCCACCCCACGGTGACCTGTCGCTCCGGGCCCATCGCCAGCAAAATGGAACACCCATGAAACGAGCCGCGTATTTCGCCATCGCATTACTTCTTCTCTTCCACTCGCTGACGCTTTGCTTGGCACAAGCCCAGGTGTCAGTGACCATGCATCACAACGACGTGGGCCGCACCGGGCAGAATCTGAATGAGACGATCCTGAATACTTCCAACGTCAACGTCACCCAGTTCGGCAAACTCTTCGCTTGCCAGGTGGATGGCTACATCTACGCTCAACCACTCTACCTGACGCAGGTGACGATCTCTTCCGCGCTCCACAACGTCGTCTATGTGGCGACTGAGAACAACAGCGTCTATGCATTCGATGCTGATCAGGGCCCGCAGCTTTGGCACGTCAACCTCGGCACGCCCGTGCCGAGCACGGATATTTCGTCCACGTATAAGGACTTGACGCCCGTCATCGGCATCACCAGCACTCCGGTGATCGATCCGGTCAGCAGCACGATTTATGTGGTGGCCAAGACCAAGAACACGAGCAACAACACCTACCACCAGAGTCTGCATGCGCTCGATATCACTTCGGGAGCGGAAAAGCCCGGGAGCCCGGTCGAGATCACGGCTAGTGTACCGGGCAGTGGCTCGGGATCGAGCGCCGGTACGATCGCGTTCCAGCCGCTGTACCAGTTGAATCGTCCAGGATTGCTTCTGTTGAACGGTGTGGTTTATATCGCCTTCGGGTCGCATGGAGATATCGGTTCCTATCATGGATGGGTGCTGGGCTATAGCGCGTCGACCTTAGCGCAATTGGCTGTGTTCAACACCACGCCCAACGGCAGTGAAGCGGCCATCTGGCAGGGTGGACAAGGTCTGGTCGCGGATGCGGACAATATCTATTTCATGACGGGCAACGGCACGTTTGATGCGAATACCGGCGGAACTGATTACGGCGACAGCGTGGTCAAGTTGGCGGCCTCGACCGGGCTTTCGGTCAGCGACTATTTCACACCCGATAATCAGGGATCCCTAAACCAAACTGACGCCGACCTCGGATCGGGCGGGCCGATCCTGCTGCCTGGGACCAGCTCGATCGTAGGCGGAGGCAAGGACGGCATTCTCCGCCTGATCAACACTGCCAGCATGGGCGAATTCAACGCAGCGTTCAATGGTGACCTCCAGGAATTTCAGGCGACCAGCGGAAAGATCATGATCGGCCCGATTTATTGGAATAGTCCCAATCACGGTCCTGTCCTCTATCTCTGGGGACCGGGTGACTATCTGAAGGGGTTCGAGTTCTTGAATGGATCTTTTCAAACGACCTCTGTGTCGCAGAGCACCATGACCAGCCCGGCGGGAAATTCCAATGCGGCAGGCTTGTCGCTGTCCGGCAACGGGAGCACAGCGGGCACCGGAATTGTATGGGCATCGGTCTCGTACTCGGGCGATTCCAATCAGCAGACAGTGCCCGGGATCCTGCGTGCCTTCGACGCGATGAACCTGAACACGGAACTGTGGAACAGCAAGCAGAACGCTGCGCGAGACGACGTCGGCAACTATGCAAAATTCGCGCCGCCAACCATCGCGAACGGCAAAGTGTATGTCGCCACCTTCTCCAATCAACTGCTGGTTTACGGGCTACAGCCGCCAGCTGCACTGTCGGTAACGTCGATCTCACCGACGTCGGGACGAACTTCGGGTGGAACAAAAGTGACGATTACCGGAAAAGGATTTCAGTCAGGGGCTGCGGTGAACTTCGGGGGAAGTGCAGCGACGAACGTAAAGGTTGTAAGCACCACCTCGGTGAGCGGGACCACTCCGCCGCACGCAGTCGGAACGGTGGGCGTGACGGTAACCAATCCTGGCGGGCAGAGCGCCACACTCGTAAACGGCTTCACCTACAGAAGGAGAAAGTGAGAGCTGAGCGTAAGGTAAGCTCTCATTCGTCTTGCCTTGGAGTGTCGGTCAGTCAGTCCGCGAATCGTCCAGCACGGTGAGATTTGGTGGATATCCGCCGCCTAGCGCAATCGCGGGGAGAAGTCGGTCAAGGCCATGAAGGTCGAGTCAATCTTGTCCACGAGTTTGCCGTTGGCCTCGGATTTTTCCTTGACACTCTTCCACTCCGGATCGTCCTGGAACGATTTCCAGTTGGCGGCGGCCGCTTCGCGGCTTGGATGCTGAAGAATGTAGATCAGGGTATTGCTTTTTTCAGGCTCATCGAGAGGCGTCCAATAGGCGACGCTTTTGATCCCGTGGCGGTCGAAGATTTTTATGGTGTGGTCGCGGAATCGCGCCTCAAGGTCCGCCAGCTTTCCCGAAGCTGCATGATAGACGCGGAGTTCATACACTCCTCCGCTAGCGGACGTGGCGTTGTCTTGCCGGGAAGCTGCCCAAAGTGAGGCTGGAAGCAGGGTTACCGCTGGAAGCGCCTGAACGAAGGTTCGTCTTTTCACGGCACGCATTCTAGCAGAACTCGATTGGATGAGTACGAACGCGGGGAATCCGTGTGAGTTCGCTCGCACAATTCCCCGCTCACTCCCTCGCGGTTGTAGCACGCGGCCCCTTCGATCCGCAGGGAAATCGAAAGGCCGCTTTTTAAACGATCCTCCGCCTACGGAGTGGTTTGGCCAACGAAGGACTGGCACGAAACGTTGGGATGCCAATTTACGAATGCGCCCTTGGGATTCTCTTTCCACGCCCAAACATGCAGCGTGTAGAAGGCCGGCAGTCCGAAGCGATTCGGGGACGAGAAGTAGTGGAAGATCTGTCCCATTAGGTAGGGCGACACGCCCGGATGCTTCTCATCCCAGGCGCTGGCGATCACCAGATAGTCGGCTCCGGTCAGTTTGACACTTCCGTCCGGCTGCGCCTCGTAGAGAATGATCTGGGGATGATTGACATCCACGATCCCGTTGCCCACCAGAGTGTCATTCACATAGTGGAGGCCCATCGCGCCAAAGTCGTCGCCGCTCACGCAACCGAACTCAAGGCGATAGCCGTCGTTCTCGGCCACTCTCACATCCTTATAGCGCTCGGTGGCTTGCCGAACGCTCCTGAGAAGGGCACTCTGCTGGTCCTGTTGAGCTTGATCGTTCTGCACTGTCGGCGCGTGTGAGTGGACGTCTTGCGCCACTGCGCGCAAGAAGCAGATGTTCACGAGAGCAAACGCGATGACAGCATATTGACATTGCTTCGCGAATCGACCCGCTTTTCTGGTGAGAGAGAGAATCTGCGTTGTATTCACTGGAATTGTCTCCTTTTTGTAAAATCGACGCTCATCTTGTTGGGATCCGGTCGAACCGTTCTTCGTCACCCCCGGGGAAATTCGAGCATCACGTCTCGAAATGCTGAGCCTCGTCTTGCAAATGGAAAGTAACAAGCGGTGGGAGAGGAAGTAACGAAACAACGCCAAAGAAAAACCAAAATCAGGCTGGTCGAGAATAAACGGACTACGGCGGCCTTTCGGCTTAGAGGTCTCTACGCCGGCTGCAAAGCCCCGCTGTCCGCTCTCCGCCCATCGACCTGCCTAGCGCCGCCATTTCCCAATCACATACAGGATGAGCGTGAGCAGAACGCTCAGCAGGATGGAGGTGGCTAACGGGAAGTAGAAGGTTGTGTTCTTGCCGCGGTAGACGATGTCGCCGGGGAGACGGCCCAGCGGGAAGTGCGAGCGGCCAACGAGCAGCAGGAGGATTCCGGCGACGAGGAGCGCAGCGCCGAGAAGGATCAGGAGTTTGGCGAGGCCGGTCATGGTGGCGGGTACGGGGATAAAGTATTTTTCATTTTAGCGACTTTGGGGCACATCGCGATTGGTCTCATGTACTGCTGCGTTTGAACTGGCAGGACGATTTCTGGAACACTGTAGGCCGCATCGACGACACCTTCATCGAGGCTGTTGGCTCGGGGTCCTTTCGCAACTTCAATCAGCTGGTCCCTCCGGGAGGTTCTGCTATGCCGCTTTCATCCACTGCTTCGTTTCTCTCTCTTCGATCTTGCTTGGTGCTTGTGCTGTTCTTGTCGATGTGGGGAGCGCTTCCTGCGTTCGCACAAGACGTGCTGACCTATCACAACAGCAACGCCCGCACCGGCGTGAACAACAAGGAGACGATTCTCACGACGAGCGGTGTCAACTCGGCAGCCTTTGGCAAGCTGTTCACGCTGCCCGCGGATGGACTGGTGGACGCCGAGCCGCTCTATCTTTCGGCGGTGCCGGTCGCAGGCGTGGCCCACAACCTGGTCATTGTGGCGAGCGAGCATGGAACCGTGTATGCCTACGACGCCGACACGGGGGCCAATGTTTGGCACGTGACGACGTTGAAAACGGGCGAAACGACTTCGGACAATCGCGGCTGTTCGCAGGTGACGCCGGAAATCGGCATCACGTCGACGCCGGTGATTCTGCGGCCGAAGAGGGGAAATCCGGTCATCTTTGTGGTCGCGATGTCGAAGGATGGTTCCGGGAAATATCATCAGCGCCTGCATGCGCTGGACGCGACCACCGGCGCTGAAGTTCGAGGAGGGCCCGTGGATGTCGCAGCTACCTATCCGGGGACGGGAGACAACAGTTCGGGCGGGAATGTGATTTTCGATCCCGGGCAATACAAAGAACGCGCCGGGCTGCTGCTGGTTGGGAACAACTTGTATCTCGCGTGGGCGTCACATTGCGACATCCGTCCGTATACCGGATGGATTATGGGCTACAACCCTACGACGCTGGCGCAGACGACTGTGCTGAACCTGACTCCGAATGGGAACGAGGGAGCGATCTGGAACTCGGGCGCGGCAATGGCGGCGGATGGAAGCGAGAACATCTTACTGCTGCTTGCGAATGGAGTTTTCGATACGACGCTTAACGCGTCGGGTTTTCCTGTTAATGGCGATTATGGGAACGCGTTTCTTCGGGTGACGGCGAAGGGCGGACTGGGGGTTGCGGATTATTTCGAGATGGACAATGAGGCGTCGGAAAATGGCAGCGATACGGATCTCGGGTCGGGCGGGACGCTGCTGGTAAGCCAGAAAGACTCCGCGGGCAAGGTCTGGCAACTGGCGGTGGGCGCGGGAAAAGATTCGAACCTGTACGTTGTAGATCGCACGAACATGGGGAAGTTTAATTCCGGGAGCAACAATGTTTATCAGGAACTCGCGGGAGTGTTGCCAGGCGGTGTCTGGTCGATGCCGGCGTTCCTGAATGGGTATCTCTATTACGGCCCGGTCGGGTCGCCCATTCTGGCGTTCCAGTTCAAGAATGCGAAACTGCTGACCTCGGCGGTGGCGAGGACTTCCAATGCATTCGGGTATCCCGGGGCAACCCCGAGCATCTCGTCGCACGCCGGGCAGAATGCAATTGTGTGGGCGGCGGAGAATTCCAATCCAGCGGTGTTGCATGCTTACAACGCCAGGACTCTCGTGGAGCTGTACAACTCCAACCAAGCCGCCGCCGGGCGCGATCACTTTGGCGCGGGGAATAAGTTCATCACGCCGATGATTGCGAATGGGAAAGTGTTTGTGGGAACGACTAACGGAGTTGGGGTGTTTGGGTTGTTGAAGTAGAGGAACGCATCGGCGGAATCGCTGGATAAAAGTCGAAGTCCGCCTTCGGTCCGCTTCCAGTGCATAGATCCTTCGCGGCAAAATGCGCCACTCCGAATGACAAGTGTTCTTACTTTGTAATGAAAAGTACTTGACAGTTGCCTACGACCGCGCTACGCTTTCTCCATGTTCGATTCTCAGCTGCACCGGATACGGAGATTCCATAGATCCGCGAGGCCGGCTGTGGCGCCAAACGTTGCCGATGACCTGCGCTTTATTCGGGACACGATGGAGCGGTCGGCGGCGTTTACGGCTGTCTCAGGGTGGGGACATGTTGTGCTGGGTGGAACGGCTTTTGCTGCGGCACTGCTTGCCGGCCGGCAGGTTACGCCATTCGGCTGGTTGCGGGTGTGGTTGGCTGAGGCGCTTCTAGCGGCCGCCATCGGATTGCTGGCTTGTACGTGGAAAGCGAACCGGCGTGGGCTGCCGCTGTTTTCCGGACCGGCGCGGAAAGCGGCGCTGGGATTGGCCCCACCACTGGTGGCGGGGGCGTTCCTAACCTTTCTGCTATTTCGCTCGGGGCTGGAGTCGGCTCTGCCCGCGACGTGGCTGCTGCTGTACGGCGCCGGCATCATGACTGGTGGGGCGTTCTCGGTGCCCATTGTTCCGGTCATGGGACTGTGCTTCATGCTGGTGGGTGGGCTTACTGTGCTTGCTCCGGAGAATTGGGGAAACTGGTTTCTCGCGGCAGGGTTTGGCGGACTGCACGTCATATTTGGATTTCTGATCGCGAGGAGGCATGGTGGGTAGAGCGCTGGCATTGCGTGGAAAGTCCCGGAAACATCAAGCGCGCCCGAGAGCGCATTCACGCGAGCAAGCGGCGCCACGGACTCCGGAACTGCCCGAACTCGACCGATTGATTCATGAGCGCATCCGACTGGGGATTGTGAGTGCGCTGGCGACTAACGATTCGCTGAGTTTCAACGATCTGAAGCGTGTGCTCAAAACCACTGATGGGAATTTGAGCGTGCATGCGCGCAAGCTGGAAGAGGCGGAATACATTTCCTGCGTGAAGTTTTTTGAGGGCCGCGTGCCACGGACGGAGTACAGACTGACGGCAAAAGGACGCGCTGCGCTGGCCGAGTATCTGGATCAGATGGAGGAGTGGATCCGCGTGACGCGAGAAGAGCATTGAGATGAGAGTCCTTGGGAGATTCGCGCTGGCGGCCGGAACTGGGGTATTGGTGCTTTTGGTTGGCGTGCTCGCCGCGATGGTCCTTGGAGGGTTCGCTTTGTTGGAACGCCATGGGCCGGCTGGCGGTGGTTTCCTCATGTTAGAGTTCATTGCCATAGGAGTTCTGATCTGCGTGCCTTTGTCCATCGCCGCAGCCTGCTGGGTTCTACTTCGAGCGGGTAGAAATACGAATCAGGTATCGTCCCCCGGCCGAAGTGGTTTTTTTTTGACTCGATGAGCTTTGCAATACAAAGTTCATTGCAGGAGATCCTTATGGAAGAGATTTCGGGCAATCCGGAACGCCGGTTCGGCGAGGCGGCGGGGTTCTGGGAGCCGCGGAGGATCTGGTACAACTGCGTGTTGTTCGTTGTTGCACTGCTGTGGCTGGCACTTACCTGGCCGCATTTTCGTCCAGCATTGACGCTGGAGGCGCTGGGCAAGATGGCTGTGCTCGCGTTCCTGGCCAATGTCTGCTATTGCGCTGCGTATCTGGTGGAGTTCTTTGTGCAGTCTCTACCGTCTGACCGCGGCCGGCGGCGGTTCCGGTTGGGCAGTTTGGATTCTGGGGATGCTGCTGGCGTTGGTGGTCGAGAACTACTGGATCGCGGACGAAATCTACCCGGACTTCAATCAGAAGGAAGGGGCTGTGATGCTGGGAGCAGGAGAGATGTTTCGCGGAGCCACCGGGGCGGCGAGCAATATGAATTTTCCTGCGCCGCTGGCGGTAATGGGGTTCCTTGCGGCCAGCCTGGGAATATTTGCGGCGATCGCGGCGGTGGTGATTTTCTGGTTCGCGCGCAAACCCCGACTGGCGCGAGTCGCCGGGTTTGCGATCTGCGGGGGAATGATTGTGTATCTTGCGATGCTGCTCGGTTTTTCGGCGGGGAGTCACGAAACTCTGCTCGGGCGTGGGCAGGAAAAATATTTTTGTGAGATTGATTGCCATCTGGCGTATTCAGTGCTCGATGTAAAGAGCCAAAAACAAGGGCAGGTGGACGATTACATGGTTACGCTGCGCACCCGGTTTGATCAGACCACGACTTCGCCCAATCGGCCGAAAGATGCGCCGCTGACGCCTTCACCGCGTGACGTACGGCTACTGGATGATGCGGGGCATCAGTATGAAGTAATTTCGAGTGCAGGGACTTCGTTGGTGACGCCGTTGACGCCGGCATCGTCGTATACGACACAATTGGAGTTCAAGGTTCCCAAGGATACGCGGGGCTTGCGGTTGTTGATTGAGACGGTGCCGGGATGGCCGGATCGGCTAGTGATTGGGGATGAGAATAGCCTTGGGCATAAGAAGACGTATTTCGCGTTGTAGGCGCGGAGGGTGTCGCTCTCGCTCCTACGGAGCTCGCAACCAGTCGATCTCCCCTTCCCGGCAGTTCCTTTAGTGGGCTTTCACATGTCGACACTTCGCGGCTGTCCTGCTGGTTACTGCGGCATCGGTTGGTTGGCTTGGACACGCTCGCTGGGCTCGCGGGGCGGACGAAGGCATCCGCCCCTACACAAACCGGTACTACACTCCCAGTGCTTTTTGGATTTCGGCTGCGATGGCGGCGCACAGAGTTTGCATCTTTGATTCGGATTCGGCTTCGACCATCACCCGGGCCAATGCTTCGGTGCCTGAGTAACGGACTACTACTCGGCCGTTCCCATCCAATTCTCTTTCGGCTGAGGTGATGGCGGCCTGGATTGCGGGCACGTTCGCGAACGGAACCTTTTCTTTCACCCGGACGTTTTGGATCTTCTGCGGGAATACCTTTAAGTCGCTCACCAAATCGGCCAGTGCCTTGCCCGAACTGACGACGATGTCCATGAGGCGGAGGGCGGTGAGGAGGCCGTCGCCGGTGGTGGCGTCTCCGTCGAGAAAGATGATGTGTCCGGATTGCTCGCCGCCGAGGATAGCGCCGGTCTTGAGCATCTCTTCCAGGACATACTTGTCGCCGACATTGGCGCGGAGCATCCGGATACCGGACTTCTTGAGCGCAATCTCGAGCCCCATGTTCGACATGGTGGTCGAGACAACGGTGTTGGTTTTCAACTTTCCTTCAGCGTGCAAGTTGCGGGCGGCGGTGAGAAGCACGCCGTCTCCATTGACGACGCGGCCGAAGGCATCACAGAAGAGAGCGCGGTCAGCATCGCCGTCGAAGGTGACGCCCAGGTCGAACTTCCCTCCAGAGTCGGCGACATGTTTTCCTAACGTCTCGGGATGAAGAGCGCCGCAGTGCTCGTTGATATTTTTTCCGTCAGGAGCGATGTGGATAAACGTTGCCTGAATGCCCAGCAAGCGGAAGAGTTCCGGAGCTTCGGCGGTCGCAGCTCCGTTTGCGCAATCGACGAGGACGCGGAGTTTGTGGAGATCGGAGGTGACGCTGGCCGCGAGCGACTTGATATAGGCGTGACGGAGTTCGCTTTCCCCGGGAAGAGAGGCGCGCGGGACTTTCAACGCGGTATCGTCGGCGGATGCGGGATTCCTGAGGAGCGCGAAAATTTCTTCTTCGATGGCGAGTTCGCGGGAGTCACTGAGCTTGAATCCGTCGCCGGAAAAAACTTTGATGCCGTTGTCGGTCCAGGGATTGTGGGAGGCCGAGATAACCACGCCGGCGGCCATTCCGCGAGAGCGCGCCAGGTAGGCGACACCGGGAGTAGTGATAACGCCAGCGCTGTGAACGTCGACGCCGACGGCGGCGAGGCCTTCGGAGACGCGATCGGCGATCCAACGGCTGGATTCGCGGGTGTCCTGGCCGATGACGGCTTTGGCTTTGGATGTCGTGCGAACGAGATCGTGGCCGAGGGCGCGTCCGATGAGATTGGTGCTTTGTGCGGTTAAGGGGAATTCTCCGGCTACGCCGCGGATTCCGTCCGTCCCGAATAATTGCCGTTGCTGGGTCATGAATAAGTTTCAACGATCGAAAGACAACCCAAGAGCTTATAAGGAAGCGAGGCGAGCGCGCAATTGTCGTATCGCTCGGAGGCAGCCACAACGGCTGTCCGCACATTCAATCTTCTCAATGTGAAGTCGCGGTGCCGACTTTTTGGACAACCACCGTGACGCGAATGGATGTGGCTTGTTCGACTTGGACCAAGGGATCGGGGACGTAGACGTTGGTGGTGAAGACAGCGCTGCCGAGGGTGCCGGTGGCGTCGATCGGATCGGTGGTGGCGGCATCAATCTTTTCGACGTGATGGCGCGGTCCGGTGATGGTAATGCGCGGCGGGTCGGTGTCGACCTTAACGATCTGCTCTCCGGTGGCGAAGTTGCCGGTTACGCGGGGACGGATCTCGACCTCGCGCGTTGACCTCGTATCGAAGGCCAGGTGCAGCTGGCTGGGGACGACCTGGACGACCTCGAGGTGTTGCGGGTGGCGGATCTGCTGCGATTTCAGATCGAAAGTACGCTCGCCGGATTTCACGCCAGTCAGATCGAGTTCCGCCTGGACCTCGTTGGTTTTCAACTGGCGAATCATGCGCTCGGGACCGCGCACGCGGATTTGCGCCTCGGGGATCGACTCGGAACTGATTTCGAGTTGTTGGGGAACGTTTTGGAAGACGATGGGCGCGTGGATGGCAACTTCGGCGGGCTGCTCGTCGCGCGCGATCATGAACCAAAGGCCGGTAGCAAGCAGCAGCGACAAAAACTTCAGGCTGAAGTTGTGGACGACGTAACGTTTGAAAAGGGCGATCACGAGCGCGGCTCCGTTGAACCAGCATCGGACTTGCGCGGCGCGGACTCGGTGAGTGGCGAGTCGAAACCAGCGTAATCGTTGTGGTTGCCAGCAATGGTGGTGGGCAGCGTGGCAGGAGTAATGTGGCGGCGGAGTTCGGCACTCAGGCGCTCTCGCAGTTGATCGACGGTAAGATCGCGCTCGATCTTGCCGCCGACAGCGAAGCTGATGGCTCCGGTTTCTTCCGAACAGATGACGGCGATGGCGTCAGTTTCTTCGGTGATGCCGATGCCGGCGCGGTGCCGGGTGCCGAGTTGCGTGGAAAGCAGCGGATTCATGGAGAGGGGAAGGAAGCAAGCGGCGGCGGCGACGCGATCTTTCTGGATGATCACCGCGCCATCGTGCAAGGGGGCGCTTGGACGGAAGATGGTGGCGAGGAGATCGTACGAAAGGCGCGCGTCGAGCGGGACCCCGCTTTCAATGTGGGTACGCAGTCCGATTTCACGTTCGATGACGATCAGAGCGCCGGTCTGATGTTGGGAGAAAAGGTTGGCGGCCAGCACGATGTCGTCGTAGGAATCAGCTTCGGCGGATGAGGCGCTGAGGAACGTCAGGCGGCGTCCGAGGTCGGCGAGTACATGTCGGATCTCGGACTGGAAAACCACGATCAGAGCAAAGACAACGTAAGGCAGGACGTGGCTGACCACCCAGTTTAGCGTGGTCAGCTCGCCGATGCGGGCAAAATAGAAAGTGATACCGACGACTGTGAGCCCAACGAGCATGGGAACAGCGCGCGTGCCGCGAATCATGACCAGGACCTGGTAGATCAGAAGGGCGACGAGTAGGATATCGAGAGCGATCCATGCGGCTTGCGACCAGGATGTGATTAGCGGCAGCAATCGTGTTCAGACCCTCAGTCTGGTGTTCCATTGTAATGCAGTGGAAATTGAGCAGGAGCCCTAGTGTGGGTTTTGCACACGCAACGCGCAAAGTGCGGGATTAAAAGGCGGGTGGAGGCGCCCCTGGCCCTCAGGGACGAAGGCCCTTTTCCCCATGGCATTGGTTTAGGGCACGGCTAAAACCGCGCATCACTTTATCTCTGCTTTTTCGTGATTGCGGCCTCGATTTGGCCGTGAGCGAGGCGGGCAGAGATTTCGTCACCTATTTCTACTGTGCCGGCATCCTTCAGCAGTTTGCCGTTGGCATCGAAGACCAAAGCGTAACCACGATCGAGAATGGCGAGGGGCGAGAGCGATCGCAGCGCCGTTTCCAGCCGTTCGCTGCGGACGCGGTGCTGCAGCAGAACGTTGCGCATGACAGACGCTAACGCCGTGGCGCGGCTGTCGAGTTCTTTGCGCATGCCAGTCAGGACCAGGCGGACATCATAGTGGCGTACTGCGGCGGAAACGATTTCCCAGCGGCGCCGAGATTTTTCGAGCAGGTTGCGTTGGGCCAGTTCCATTCGGTGCGTCAGGTCGTCAAGTTTCTGCTGGCGCTGGCGGATGAGTTCCATCATGCGAGCGAAGGAGCCGTGCTGCGAGAGTTCTGTGAGAGCCTGCCGTCCCATGAGGAGGCGGTAGCGCATGGCCCGAGTGAGGCGATCGTACAACGCGGCGGCGTTGTCTTCGATGTCCTGGCGCGAACGGATGACGAGTTCGGCGGCGGCCGAGGGCGTGGGAGCACGCAGGTCGGCAACGAAGTCAATGATGGTGAAATCGGTTTCGTGCCCGACCGCGGAGATCACGGGAATTGATGAAGCGAATACAGAGCGGGCGAGGCCTTCGTTGTTAAAAGGGGCGAGATCTTCGGCAGAGCCTCCACCCCGGGCGACGATGATCACCTCAACGTTGCCGTGCTGAGTGAAGAAACGGACGCCGGCGGCTACCTCGAAGGAGGCGGCGTCACCCTGGACCTGGGCGGGAAAGATCAACACGTTTACCGAACGATGGCGGCGTTGCAGGATGTTCAGAATATCGCGGAGAGCGGCGCCTTGCGGAGAGGTTACGATGCCGATACGAGACGGGAGCGTGGGGATCGGCTTCTTGCGTTCGGGGGCGAACAGGCCTTCGGCTTCGAGCTTGGCTTTGAGCTGCTCGAATGCGAGTTGCAACGATCCGGCGCCTTTGGGTTCGATGTATTCAGCGGAGATTTGCAACTCGCCTCGATCCTCGTAGATAGTGACGCGTCCACGGACGACTACCTGCAAGCCATCGGCGGGACGAAAACGTAGCAGACGCGCGGAGGAGCGGAACATCACGACACGAATCTGGGAGTCGCCGTCTTTGAGGGTGAAGTAGAGATGTCCGGACTCGGGGGCGCGGAAGTTGGAGATTTCGCCCTCGACCCAGGCGTCGGAATATTCGCGTTCGATGTGAGTGCGGACGGAGGCGACCAAGTCGCGGACTTTCCACACGCGGCGCTCAGGTGGACGGAAGCTGAAGCCGAGTTGATCGGAGAGCGAGGACACTTAGGGGAGTTTAACGCACGGAACGCGCTCACCACAGAGGGCACCGGGAAACACAGGGGAATTCAGAGTCCCACCTGTCTCGCAGAATACGAGACAAGAAATGGTGGGACACCTGTCGGACTAATTGATTTCGAAGTGGAAGACGTCGGCGATCTGGAAGTTGGCACGATTGTAGAGGACCAGGTTGCCTCCGATGACTACGTGGACGTAGTTCGGGGGCGGCGGGGGAAGCATGACTTCGAGTTCGCGAGGACAGGGCTGCATTTTGCCACGCAGGCCGGGCGGAAGAGTGCCCCGGACAATTAGTTGACGCTCCAAGCCGGGAGGCAGACGGTCGCGTTTCGCCAGCCCGGGAGGAAGGTGATTGTAGTGAGTGCGGTACCAGCCGCGGATGTCGCCATCACGGTCCGTGTAGCGATCGTGGCCGTTATAGTGACCGTTGCCATGGCCGTGATCACGGTCGTCGCGGTCGTACCGGCGATCGTTGTCGTCATCGCGGTCATGTTTGTCGTGGTCGTGGCCATTGCCTTGCGCGAAGGCGATCGTGGCTGAGAGTGCCAGACCAAGCAGCGCCGTGGTGCAAGCCCGGACGAGTAATTTGAAAGACATGAAGACCTCCCAATATCAGAAAGGTCAGGATATCGAACCATAGGATTAGGCAGTAGGTTACGGGAGGTCACTAGGGGCGGCGGAACCCACTTGTGCAGTCCCAGCGAAGGCTCTTCAGAGGATGTGTCGCGAGTCGCCAACGCGTTTGGTCACTCGCTCGCGGTCGAGGTATTCAAGCAGGGGAATGGCGTACTTGCGGCTAACGCCAGTCATATCTTTGAACCCGGCCACGTCGATCGTGGAGGACTTCGTTTTGTGGGCGCCGATTTGGCGGCGGAGTTGGTCGAGTGCGGTGCGGTGAAAGACGAGGTCGTCGGAGATTTTGATCAGGGATTTTTCCCGCAGAAGAAGCGTGACGATCTTTTGGGCGCGCGCTTTGTCGATTTTGAGGCCGGACAGAACCTCGTGGAGCGCGGGCACTTTTAGTCCGGCGGTGGCGAAGGCCTCTTCGATTTTCTCCTTCGATTCCTCTTCTTCGCCTTTCATCGTAACGCCGTGATCGGGGAGACGGACGATGTCTCCTACAAGCTCAACTCTGTGCTCACGGGCAAGTTGCTCAAGTGCTGCGGCGAATACTTCTGGCGATGCTTTCCCCTGTTCGCGCAATTCTTCTTTGGCCATACCGGGCGACAGCGAGTTCTTTTTGTGGAACCCGGCGACAGCCGCGAGTATGAGTGCCTGGAGCGCACTGAGAGCAACACCGTCAATGAGAATGTCGCCCACGCGATGCGCTTTCTTCTCGTTAAGGGTCGGGCCCAGCGCTGATTGAATCGACTCGGCGCACCATCCTGTTTCAGCGACGAGTTGGGCGAGTGACATGCCTGCACGGTTGCGGCGGCGAATACGTCGTTCCAGAACGGGGACGCGGATTCCTTCTGAGAGTACCAGCAGAAAATCGGCGATGTCCGGTTGGCGCGGCACAGGAGCGGCGTCGAGGACCGTTCCTCCACCAATGGTGACTACGGGGGAGAACTGGCGGATGATGAACCGGTCGCCGGGCAGAAGGAGCGCAGCGGCGGGAAGCTTAAGGTGAGCAAATGCTTCGGTCCCAGGTGCGAGTTCTTTCGCATTATTGTGGAGAGAGATTTCGGCGACGGTCTCCATTGTGTTGGAGTGGAAGTGGACGCGGCTGCGGTTTCGTAGCGGGCGCGGCGCTGAGGCGAGGAGAGTCAGGCGGACGTCGGCACGGCGCGTGGCAGCAAAGGTGTCTGGCGGAGCAAGCATCATCCCACGCGAGATGTCTTCGGTGCTCGCACCGGCTAGATTCAGGGCGGTACGCTGGCCGGCGATTGCGGCGTCTGCCGGCTGTCCATAGACCTGAACGCCGCGCACTCGGACTTTGCGGCCTGAGGGAAAGACTTCCAATTCGTCTTCGCGGCGGATGGTGCCGGAGGTAAGACTTCCAGTGACCACGGTGCCGAATCCTTTCATTGTGAACACGCGGTCGATAGGCAAATGCGGCAGGGCGTGAGCATCGCGCGGTTCAACCTGGCGTGCGGCATCGACGATGGCGCGCTTCAGACCGTCGAGACCCACACCGGTTAGCGCACTGACGGGGACGATGGGGGCGTGGTCAAGAAACGTTCCGCGCAGGAATTCTTCGACTTCCAAACGGACAACGTCGAGGGTTTCGGCATCGACCGTGTCGGACTTGGTCAGGACTGTGATGCCGCGCTGGACGCCGAGTAGCCGCAGGATGTCGAAGTGCTCGCGGGTTTGGGGCTTGATGGATTCGTCGGCCGCGATAACCAGTAGGACCAGGTCAATGCCGCCGACTCCGGCGAGCATGTTGCGCACGAAGCGCTCGTGGCCGGGGACATCGACGAAACCGATCTGCAGATTTCCGCCATCCGGCACAGGCAAGGAAAGGTGGGCGAAGCCGAGGTCGATGGTGATGCCTCGGCGTTTTTCTTCGGCGAGACGATCGGCATCGATGCCGGTGAGGGCCTTGACCAGCGCGGTTTTGCCGTGATCGATGTGGCCGGCGGTGCCGATGATGATGCGTTTCATGGTGCTCTGAGATCTTACCGGAAACGAACCGCGAAGCGTCTCCTCTGACAGCTGTCCCCTTGCGCCCACTGCTGCCGCGCTCTTACTCTTCCATGAATGGCCTCAACCGCGGCGCTCGGATTCAGACTACATACAGGTTGGGCGGCTTTGGTTGCGATTGCTGGAACTCCCGGCAAGTTTCAGGTGTTGCTGCGTCGTCGCATCAAACTGTTGCCGCGGGGGGATTCCGTGCCCCGCTTCGTCTACCACAAAGCTGCGGAACTGCCGCTATCTGAGGCCGTGGAGTTGGTCAGTCGAGCCGAGGCCGCATCTGAAGAATCGGCCCGCACCGCGATGAAAGAGGTCCTCGATCACCTAGGGTCTTTGGCAGTTGAGGTCAAAGCAGGGGGAATACCGTGCAGTTCGAGGCCGGTGCCCACAGACCTATCAGCGGTGCTGCGCGCCCATCCGATGATCCACACTGCGGAAGGTGTCTTGTTCCAGCGGGCTGTCACTTCCGCCTGCCAGGTTTGCGGACTGGCTGTGATTTCTGCCCGCGAGCGAGAAGTCTGGCGGACTGCCGCCAGCAGTTGGAGCCTCACAGAGGAAGAGCTCCGGCAACAAGTGGATGGCCTGCGGAAATCTGTCGGTGCGCCGTGGGGCACCGACCAGAAAACGGCCACGGCGTTTGCCTTGCTCGCTCTGCGGGAAGTCACCGATACCGAGCGAGGGCGAGGAGTTTCCCCCGGCGAATGATTCTGTTGGTCCTACCCATTCGCCCCGCCAAATGCGACAATAGAAGCTCCTCCATGCCTACTTCCTTGACCTCTGCTTTTTCTCCGGAGACCATCCGGCAGCACGGACTTACGCCTGACGAATACGAAAAAATCAGGCAGCTTCTTGGCGGACGCGAGCCCACGATCACCGAACTCGGCATCTTCAGCGTAATGTGGAGCGAGCACTGCTCGTATAAATCGTCGCGCGTGCACTTGAAGCGGCTGCCGACGCGCAGCAAGCGGGTGCTGCAGGGCCCGGGAGAGAACGCCGGAATCATTGATATTGGAGATGGGTGGGCATGTGCTTTCAAGATCGAGTCGCACAATCATCCGTCGTTTATCGAGCCTTTTCAGGGGGCGACCACCGGAGTGGGCGGGATTTTGCGGGACATCTTCACCATGGGAGCGCGGCCCGTTGCCGTCATGGATTCTTTGCGGTTTGGGCCTGTGACGGGGGCTGCCGGGCTTCGCCCTGGCAGGGCAGCCGAGGCGGCTGTCGCTAGGCAAGCAGACATTCATCGGAATCATTCGATCATGGAAGGGGTGATCAGCGGGGTTGCGTCTTATGGGAATTGCTTTGGCGTGCCCAATCTCGGCGGCGAGACGAAGTTCGAGCCTTGCTACTCGGGCAATCCGCTGGTGAATGCATTTGCTCTTGGACTCGTAAAGAAGAATGAGATCTTCTATGCGCGGGCGGCGGGCGAAGGGAATCCGGTGATCTACGTGGGTGCCAAGACGGGGCGCGATGGAATTCATGGCGCGACCATGGCGAGCGAGGAATTCAGCGAGGTTTCGGAGGCCAAGCGACCGAATGTGCAGGTGGGGGATCCGTTCCTTGAGAAACTGCTGCTCGAGGCCTGTCTTGAGGCAATGCAGACCGGGGCCATCGTCGGGATTCAGGACATGGGCGCAGCAGGGTTGACGTGCTCCACGTGCGAAATGGGCGGGCGCGGGGGCGTAGGAATCGAGATCGAGCTCGATCGCGTGCCGCAGCGTGAGACGGGCATGACTCCGTACGAGATCATGTTGAGCGAATCCCAGGAGCGCATGCTGCTGGTCGCGCAGAAGGGACGCGAGGAAGAGGTGTTCCGCGTCTTCGAAAAGTGGGGTCTGGATGCAATCGAAGTCGGGAAGGTCACGACTGACAACAAGTTGCGCGTGCTGGAACATGGGAACGCGGTGGCGGAGATTCCGAATCCGGCGTTGACCGATGAGGCGCCCCTTTACAAGCGGCCATTGGCGCGATGGGAGCCTCCGGTTTCGCGCGAGATGCCGGCAAACATCCCCGCTTTTTGTGCGGAAAACGCGGGAGAAATGCGGCACCCTGAATTCACAGAACAACTGAAGCAACTCTTGGCATCGCCAAATATCTGCGGGAAACGCTGGGTGTGGCAGCAGTATGACCACATGGTGCAGACGAACACTGTCGAAGCGCCGGGGGCGGGAGACGCGGGGGTGATTCGCATCAAGGGCACGGAGCGTGGCCTGGCCATGGCGCTCGATGGAAATGGGCGCTGGTGCTATCTGGATCCGAAGCTGGGGGCGGAGCATGCAGTGGCGGAAGCGGCGCGGAAGGTCGCCTGCTCGGGAGCGACTCCGGTGGGGGCAACGAATTGCCTGAACTTCGGCAATCCCGAGAAGCCGCACATCATGTGGCAGTTCTCGCAGACGATCGACGGCATCACCAAGGCTTGCGAGGAGTTGGAAATTCCGATTACTGGCGGCAACGTCAGCTTCTATAACGAGACTTTGGGCGAGGGGATCTATCCAACGCCGGTGCTGGGCGTAGTGGGAATTCTTGAGAACGTGCACAAGACGGTGAAGATGCACTTTGACGCACCCGGACGCACGGTTGTGCTATTGCGCGGCGG
>DATEHP010000122.1:0-31064 GCA_035279505.1 Candidatus Sulfotelmatobacter sp.
ACGCTCATGGGTGATCGGGGTATCGTGGCTAGCCGCGTGGGCGAAGACTCCCGAGGCATTGAAGCCCTGCGGCGCCTGGAGGAATTAGGGTTAAACATCGATCACGTGCAGACCGACCGCGAGCATCCCACCGGCACGGTGAACGTACATGTCGATGGCAAGGGACAGCCGAAATTCGAAATCATTCAGCCGGTTGCATGGGATCATCTGCAGTGGACCCTCGGCTGGCAGCACCTGGCCGAGACCGCCAATGCCGTTTGCTTCGGATCGCTGGCACAGCGATCAGCGACAAGCCGCGAAACGATCCGGCGATTCCTGAAAGCTACCCCGCCTGACACTTTGAAGATTTTCGATGTCAACCTCCGGCAGTCCTTCTATTCGCCAGAAATTTTGGCAGATTCGATGAGGATGGCTGACATCGTGAAGCTCAATAACGACGAACTGCCGAAGATCATGAGCTTGAGCCGGATACCCCACAAGGACGAATTGTCTTCCGCACGCCGCCTGATTGAAGAGTACGAGTTGGAGTTGATCTCCATCACTCGAGGCGGCGGGGGAAGTCTCCTCGTAAGCAAGAAAAGTTCGAGTGAACATCCCGGATTCAAAGTGCACGTGGCGGATACGGTGGGTTCCGGTGACGCGTTCACCGCGGGGCTGGTTCATGAGTACCTGCATGGCGCCTCGCTCGATCTGATGAACGAAGTCGCAAATCTGGTTGGGGCCTGGGTGGCCAGTGAGGTGGGTGCAATGCCCACCCCTAAGCGTGGCGCGCTGGAACATTCGCTGGCGGAGATTCGATAAATAATAACGGGGACACGAAGGTGCATGAAGGAAAAACCTTCGTGATACTTCGCGGCCTTTCTGGTTATAGTCGTCTTCAGGCTCAATATTCGATTCCAATTTCAGGTTAAGTTTTCTTTCGTTCACGGCTCCCATTCGGAGATGAATCATGAAGCAAGGACGTAGCGGTTTGGTTTGTCGGTGGATCGCGTCAGTATTCCTGCTTGCCGTTGCTCTTGCATTTCTTTCCTGCACATCGAAGCCTGCGCCACAACCCAAAGCTCCTCCGTCCAAGCCGTCGGACGTAAGAGTCGATGTGAAGGATGGTGGTCCAGTCGTGATCACCACGAGCGCGGCTGAATTTCAAATTCTGCCTTCCGGGTTCCTGCAGGCGACTCTCCGTCTGAGTGACAAGCACTTGACCCTTGACGAACCCGTGGTGGGTTCGACCGGTGGCAACGACTCGATCGTGAGCCAGGGCAAAGAGCTGGACTTCGTGCCGGACTTCGGGCAGACCAAGGTCGTGGAAGCGAGCGGCAAGTTGGGACGCGGCAAGCGCGTAGAGATACCGGCGCATCCCCTGGGACCGTCAGGCGTTCCCATTGAACGCATGCTCGTCATCGAGGCCTACGATGACTTCCCCGGCATCGCTTTGGTGAGTGCCAGCTATAAGAATGTGGGCACGGCCGATTTTCATATCGATCAAGTGCTCATGCAGCAACACCGCTTCAACGCGCAGCAGGTGGACGCAAAGGCGCAGCCCTACGACATGTGGTCATTTCAGGGATCGAGCTACGACTGGGGCAAGGACGACGTTCAGAAGGTGGTGCGGACTTCTTCGCAGCCGAATTTAATGGGCGAGGCCGTGAAAGGTGGCTATGGGGGCGGGATTCCGGTGGTCGCCGTATGGACAGCATCCATCGGCGAAGCGATCGGCCATGTGGAAACGTTGCCCTGGACCTTGTCGATGCCGTTAAAGGTCGATCCCGATGGCCGGGTGAATGCAAGCATCGAGATTACGATCGATTCTGATTTGAAGCCGGGAGAGAGTTATTCCACTCCGCGCAGCTTCGTCGCCGTGTATAGCGGAGATTTCTATGAGCCGCTGCGCATGTGGTCGAGCGTTCTGCAAAAAGAAGGATGGGACATTCCGAAGCCTTCGAACGAGGCCTATAACGTCAGCTGGTGCGGTTGGGGATACGAGTTCAACGTCACCCCGAAGCAGATGCTCGGTACAGTGCCCAAGCTGAAGGAATTGGGCATCAAGTGGGCCACGCTCGACGATCGCTGGTTTGACACCTATGGCGACTGGAATCCACGCCACGATACGTTTCCAGGCGACTCGATCAAGCAGATGACGGATGACTTCCACAAGCAGGGAATTCTTGCGCAGCTTTGGTGGTTGCCGCTGGGAGCCGAAGACGGGCAAGGGAAGTGGGAGTCGCACAAGTACATCGTGTCGAAGGTGGCGAAGGAACATCCGGACTGGTTCATTCTCGACAAGAACGGCAAGCATGGCCGGATGACGCGCGATCTGGCGGCACTCTGCCCGGCCGTGCCTGAGGTGCAAAGTTACTTCAAGCAACTCACCGAGAAATTTATTCGCGATTGGGGCTTCGATGGATCGAAGCTCGATAACATCTACAGCGTGCCCGCGTGCTACAACCCGGCGCATCATCACAAGTCGCCGCAGGATTCCGTGAACGCCATGGCCGACATATACAAGATCATCTTCGAGACCACGCGCGCCATCAAGCCCGAGAGCGTGACCCAGGCGTGTCCGTGCGGCACGCCGCCGTCGCTGGCCTGGCTGCCATTCATTGACCAGGCAGTGACGGCCGATCCCGTCGGCGCGGTGCAGGTGCGGCGCCGCATCAAGATGTACAAAGCTTTGCTGGGGCCGAAGTCGGCAGTTTACGGAGATCACGTGGAGCTTTCCGAAATGTCTCGCGTCGGAGCGAATGGCTGGAGTGAGCACGGAGCGGACTTCGCCTCGACTGTGGGGGCTGGCGGGGTGCCAGGTACGAAGTTCGTCTGGCCTGATCCCGGCCCAAAGTTCAAGCCAGTCGCGCTCACCAGTCAGAAGGAAGAGCACTGGAAGAAGTGGATCGCCCTGTACAACCAGAAAATGCTCTCTAAGGGTGAGTTCCGCGATCTCTACGTCTATGGGTACGACTCGCCCGAAGCGTATGCCATCGAAAAAGATGGAAAAATGTACTACGCGTTCTTCACCGATCCAGGGAAGTCGTTCGCCGGAGAACTGGAACTACGCGGACTAAAGTCCGGGACGTACAACGTCGTGGACTATGTCGACGGGAAGAATTTGGGCAGCGTGCAGGCAGAGAACGGTAAAACTCCGCGACTCAAGGCAGACTTCAAAGAACATTTACTGCTGGAAGTCAGTTCGAAGTGAGGGCTCGCTCCTTAAGAGAGACAATTCATTCTTGTCATCCTGACCGCAGCTTTTGCGGCGAAGGATCTATGCAATCCTGTCTCCTGTCTCTTCTCCCACGTCGGCGCGCGCCTGGACCCTTCGCGCAAAATCCGCGGTCGGTAGGCGAAGTGCGTCGGAGCAGAGTTACCGACCGAGGAACTGCTTGCGGTGATCCGCATCGCGAAATGCCTCGGTCCCACCGGGCCGCGTAGTAGAAAGCGCTCCTGCAGCGTTGCCGCTCGCCAAGCATCTCGCAAGATCACTTCCTCGCACGTACTCATGCAGAAACCCCGCGTCAAAGCTGTCGCCGGCTCCGACCGTATCGACCGGAACAACCGCCTTCGCTGCTGCGCTGACGCGCTCGGTGCCCTTCTGGGCGAGGGCACCCTTGCGCCCGAGTTTCACGGCCAGCAGCGGAACGAGCTTCGCCAACTTGCCGATCGCCTCTTCCATATTCTCGGTCCCGGCCGCTTTCAAGGCCTCGCGCTCGTTCGGCAGGAACACGTCAACGTGCGACAGGAGTTCGTGGAGTCCACCTTCCCAGCGGTCCTCCGGATCATCGTTGGTGTCGAGAGAGATCGTGAGTCCTTTCGATTTCAGATAGCGAAAGAGTTCCGCCACACGCGGCCGCAATGACGTCTGCAAGTAGTACGAGGAGAAATGAAAGTGGCGCGAGTCAGCAAGGTATTCGAGATCGAGATCGTCCCACGTCAACTCCCCAATGGTCCCTGCATAAGTGAGGATGTTGCGCCACAACTCATGATGCAGGATCACGGTGAGGCCGGTCGTGGTTGCGCCTGGAACCACACGGATCTTCGATAGATCCACTCCGCTTTCCTGTAGCCGCTCAACCGAAATCCGGCCCAGGGGGTCGTCTCCAATTCGCGATTGAAATCCTACGCGGCTGCCCAGAGATGAAAGATTATGCGCAACGATCGCAGACGAAGAGCCTAACGTCAGCATCACGCGATCCGCCAGCAACTCGCGCTCGGGTGCGAGTTGCTCAGGCAGTCCGTACAGAATAAGGTCGAGATTCAGTTCGCCGGCGATGGTGACGTCGAAACGGGGCATGAGAGGTTCAAAATGAAGAAATCAGAATGCAGAAGCGACTTCAGATTGTGGTCTTGGCTCATCGCAGGACTTTAAATTTGCGATCCGCTAGTTAGACCAAGGCGACCTCGATCCCACTCTGTTTCAGCGCTCGCAGGTCTGACTTTGGCACGGAGCGGTCGGTAATAACTTCCTGCAAAGCAGAGGTCGGGGCAATCAGCGACAAACTACGTCGGCCAAACTTGCTGGAATCGCATACGGCGACCGTCTTCTTCGCGATTTCCACCATCACGCGATTCACCTTTGCCTCCAGAAGGTTCGGTGTGCTTAGCCCAAAGTGAACGTCGAAACCGTCCACGCCGAGAAACAAAATGTCGGCACTTAAACGCCGCAGAGTTTCCTCAGCAATAGGACCGACAAGCGAGAAGGAATTTTTTCGAAGAGTGCCACCGGTCAGAATTACCTCCACAGCCGTCCCCGAAAGCTCGGCTGCGATGTTCACGGCATTAGTAATGATCGTGAGATTCTGAAAATTCCTCAGGCTGCGGGCGATTGCGGTCGTCGTGGTTCCCGAGTCCAGGATCAGCACTTGCCCCTCCTTCACTTTTCCGACAGCGCACTCCGCGATACGCAACTTCTCATGGTGGTGCAGCTTTTCTTTTTCGCGCAAGGTCGGGTCTTCGAGCGCGCCTTCGCGCGATCGCAGCGCACCCCCATGCGTGCGATGGACCAGACCGTGCGCATGCAGAATTTCCAGGTCTTTCCGGATGGTGACTTGCGAAGTCTGGAACTGCCGGGAGAGTTCCGTAACCAGAACCCGTCCCTGGTGATTCAGCAGATCGAGGATGGCGCGGCGTCGTTCTTCGTTGAGCACGGAATTGAGCCTGAACGTGAGCGCCTTGCCCGTGGCGAACGCAGCGGAAAAGCGCATTTCTTTTTATAGCGTTTTGTTTCGTTTGTCTAGAAGAAAGAATGGTTCTGCGGCAATGGGTCCACGACTTTCTCTTTTCTTTACCCCGGGCAAATGTCGCGTCCGGTCGCAGTCCTCAGTCAAGTTGTAAGTCTCTAATTTATCGATGGTTGGGAACCATTCAGGGTGATAACCAACTCAATACCTTGCCCTAAAGTCCGATTGCTAGGAGGGGGTGCTGTTGCCGTAATCTCAATTTGGGACGAAAGTGGCCCGGTTTCGAAGCGGGTGTTTTACGAAATCCGAACGATGGAGCCATGGTTTGTCAGACTCTTTCGGAAACGAAAAGTTGATCCGCTCGAAGTCGGTGGTGGCGCGCGTAGTGGCGGGCGAGACGCTGATTGTTCCGATTCGTGGGAAAGTCGGAGACCTGGCATCGATCTACAGCTTCAACGGAACCGGCACGCTGATCTGGAAATTGTTGGAGTCTCCGACCATGGTCAGCCAATTGGTTGTGGCTGTGGCGACGGAGTACGACGTCGATCCCTCGCAAGCGGAGCGCGACGTAGCAAGTTTTGTGGGTGAAATGAAAGCTGTTGGTCTGGTCGAGGTCCTTACGTCTGTGGCGATGGCGGGCGACTGAAACCAGTGGGGCGGGAAGAACGGCAAAAGGCAGCGGATGCGATGACTCGTATCCGCTGCTTTCGGAATTGAGGGCGCATGGAGCAGCTTAGTTACGGCGCGTTCAGCGCAGATCTACACCAGCGCCAGGCTGGCGAGCGTGTGCCGTTGCAAGTTTCCATCGAGGTGACTCGCCGCTGCCCGCTTGAATGCCTGCACTGTTACAACAACCTGCCCATGGGCGACATGGACGCCAAGCGGCGGGAGTTGACCAAAGAAGAACACTTCCGCGTGCTCGACGAACTGGTGGAGATGGGCTGCTTCTGGATTCTCTATACCGGCGGCGAGATCTTCGCCCGCAAAGACTTTCTCGAGATCTACACCTACGCCAAGAAAAAAGGATTTCTGATCACGCTGTTTACCAACGGAACGATCATCAACGAGCAGATCGCGGACTATCTGAAGGACTGGCCGCCATTCGCCATCGAGATCACGCTCTACGGGCGCACGCGCGAAACGTATGAGGCGCTGACGGTAATTCCAGGTTCGTACGATCGCTGCCTGCGTGGAATCAAGCTGCTGAAGGAAAGAGGGCTACCGCTGAAGCTGAAAACGGTCGCGACCAGCATCAACAAGCATGAAGTAATGGCGATGCGGCGGTTTGCAGAAGAAGAGTTGGGCGTGGAGTTCAAGATGGATGGCCAAATCAATCCGCGGATTGATTGCTCCCAGAGTCCGCTGGCGGTGCGGCTGACACCGGAGGAGGTTGTGGCACTGGATATGGCGGCGCCGAAGGGGAAGAGTGAGTATCGCAAGCTGGCGGAGCACGATTTGGAAAGACCCCCGAACTTGGCGCAGATGGAGACGATGTACTTCTGCGGCGGAGGGATCAAATCGTTCGCAATCAATGCCTGGGGTGAGATTGGTATCTGTGTGATTTCGCAGCAGGAGACTTTCAGCGTTCGGACTGGCGGGGTCAGGAAGGTTTGGGATGGATCGCTTCTGGATGCTCGAAAACGCAAGCGAACCCGAATCACAAAGTGCGCCGAATGCAGGATTCAGTCGTTGTGTGGTATGTGTCCGGCAAATGGAGAATTGGAGAACGGAGACCGGGAGAATCCGGTGGACTTCCTTTGCCAAGTTGCTCACCTCAGAGCCGCGGTCGTTGGTGTCGAGGTGCCCGCCCACGGAAAATGTGAATTTTGCGCGGGAGGTACTCAGCATCAGAACGTGCTGGATTCCGCCCGCCGGATCGAGAACCGGGAGATCGACGTAGAGAGTTGGGCGGGGCCACAGCAGATCCTTCCGATTCTCCGCAGTTCCAATGTGGTGTCATCCGGTTGTGGCGGATGCGGGAGTTTCTGAATCCTAGATCCGAAGTGTCTCGTTGTCGGGAGGCTGAATGAAAACTGAATCGAAGCAGGCCATGGGCAAGGAACCTTATGAGCCTCCGCGACTAGCTAGAATCAGTCTGCGACCCGAGGAAGCTGTGCTAGGACACTGCAAGAACCCATCAGTTGCCGGACCGGTGCAAGCGACATGTACCGCGATTGCGCCTTGTGGCAGCGTCGGATCGTGACCGCATGCTCGATCATGAACTTAGAACCGTGAGTTGGTCGCTGCCCGCGCAGGAGAACTCCTTCGAGCAGTTGAACTCAGCAGGTCACTTCCAGTTTGAGATCGGAGGAGTCTCCGTAAATCTGTCCGGTGCCGGACTGGCAAACGGTCTAGATCCCGCCTTGAGGCCCTTTTGTGTTGCGGAAAGTGTTCCCGACATCAGACTCAAAGTGATTTGCCTCCCAAGACTTGACACAATCTCTGGACCACCGCTCTTTGATTCGGGAACGACGTGGCGACTCTACGAATGCCAGGAAGGCTTTCGGTTTGACTTTAGTGCTCCAGTCTTCGGAAGGCATCCCTATAGACGGCTAACCACCGATCGGCACTTTCTATACGCAACCCTCGAATTGAGTGAGGAGCTCTTCTCAGGCTTCCCCTTTTTTGTTTCGCCGTTGGAGTATCCCTTGGACGAGCTCCTTATCATGCACCGCCTGACACAGGAGAAAGCGATTGAACTGCATGGTTCCGGAATTGTTCGAGCTGACGGCATTGGGAATCTGTTTGTTGGGCATTCCGGGGCAGGGAAGAGCACGACTACGCGGCTTTGGACAGGGGTGGAAGACGTCGAAGTGCTGAGTGACGACCGCATTATTGTGCGGCGGGATGAGTCGGTTGTGGAAACTCCCTGCGGCGCCCCGGGTAGTGCGAGCAAACACGGGGTCCTTCGACTCCGAGATTGCTCCGCTTCGCGCAGCAATCTCTCCGCTCAGGATGACAAAGGAAAGGGTGCTGCAGATTGCGGGAAATACAGCATGCGCATGTACGGCACTCCCTGGCATGGCGAGGCTATGTACGCGTCCCCCAACAGCGCGCTGCTGGCGCGCGTTTTCGTGCTCGAACATGGCCACGGCAACGTCATCACGCCGCTGACCCCCAGCCAGGCCGTCGCCGAACTGTTCGCCCGGAGTTTTGTGCCATTTCACCGGCACGAATACGTCGATTCAGCGCTGGTTTTCCTCGAGGAACTCGCGAATGCAGTCCCGGTGTATCGCTATGCATTCGAACCCGACCAGCGCGCAGTAGAGAAGATTCGCAACTTCCATGATTGAGGGCGGAGCTGACTCGAAGGTCTTTGCTGATTCGAAACTCTTTCAAGAGATCGTCCGTCCGTTGCTGGAGCAGGGCCTGAACGTGCGTTTTCAAGCACGTGGCGCCAGCATGTCTCCTGCGGTGCGTGACGGAGAGGTAGTCGAAGTTACTCCCGTAATGGTTACCAAATTACGAAAGGACGATATCGTCTTAGCAAAATCTAACGCAGGCTTCCGGCTTCATCGGATCGTTGCGGTAGATCCCGGCAAAGACGTGTTCATCACGCGCGGGGATTGCGGCCAGCAAAACGATCCGGCACTGAAGGCGGAACAGATTCTCGGGCTCGCTCGGGCCAAGGAAGTGCGGGTAGGACGGAATATCGTGCAAGCTAAGTTCAGAGGTATGGGTGGGTGGTTGCTCCGGTCCGCGGCGCGGGCGCAATATCTTTCGCGCAAGCTGCTGAGAGCCAGAGCGATAACAAGTCTCTACTTCGCGATAGCCATAGCCGCTCTCCTGCTCGGGCTTGCGACAGATTTGAGCGCCCAGGTGGCGGTGGATTCCGCGACTTCGGGTGCCGCCGTTCTGACAGGTGCCGGTACCGCTACCCTTACGATCGCCCACACCACGGCTGGCACGAACCGCCTCATGCTGGTGGGAGTGTCGATGAATATCACCAACGCTGCAACCACTGGCGTGGTGGGGGTCAGTTGGAACGGCACACCGTTAAGTTTTGTGGGCGCGCACGATGATGCCACGAACACCCGCCGCGTGGAAATGTGGTCTTTGCTCGCGCCGGCAACCGGTACGTTTAACGTTGTGGTCAGCGTCAACATTCCCGCGGCCGTAAACATCGGGGTTGTGGCCGGCGTGACTACGTTTACCGGAGTGGATCAGACGGTTCCCCTGGGGACGTTCGTCTCCGCCAACGGTGCCGCGGGTACGAGCTCTCAACTCGATGTCCCAAGCGTGATCAATGGGATGATCCTTGACACTTTGGCAATTGAGGGAGACCGCGGCGCCACAGTGCCTGGCCCGCAGGTCTCTCGCTGGAATGTAGCTACTCCCGGTGGGACCGCGAACCCCGACGTGCGAAGCGTGGGTACCTCTCGTACCGGTGCGCCCGCCGTTCCGATTTCAATAACCTTTACGGGCGGGGCCTCGAACTGGTCTTACGGCGCCGTCTCGGTGAATCCGAGCACGGCAGATATTTCTGTCAGCACAAGCGTAAGCGCGGTCGCACTCGGGCAGAACTCCACGTACAACATCACCATCACGAACAATGGTCCGTCGGCCGCGAATAGCGTCACGCTCGCGGATACATATGCCAACGCGAATCTGTCACTGGTATCGGTGACGACGAGCGCGGGGACAACCTGTCCGACAACAGCGCCGACCATCAGTTGCAATCTACCAGATCCATTTCCGAGCGGCGCAACGGCCACGGTGACCGTTACAGTTTCGACCACGGCTGCCGGCTTTTATCCGAACACGGCAACAATTACCGATTCCGGGGCTCCTGCGGACCCGAATACCGGAAACAACACCTACGTCGCTCTTGCGCCTGTTGTGAGCGTGGTTTGTTCCACAACGACATTGACAGCGGGCGGGAATCTTACAGGCCAGATCAATACCTACTGGCCGGGCAATGGGAACGTCGCCATTGGCGCAACCTCGATCCCAGTTGGAGCGGCGAATGGCACCGGAACAATTGCCAATGGAAGCCTGCTGCTGATCGTCCAGATGCAGGACGCGAGCATCAATACATCGAACTCTGGCGCTTATGGCAACGGGAGCACCGGCAGCGGCTTCACCACGATTAACAATGCCGGCAATTATGAGTACGTGAAAGCGACCGGTCCAATTGCCGGTGGCTCGGTCCCGATCACCGGCGCAGGCGCGGGGAGTGGAACCGTATTCGCCTACACGACCGCGGCGGCTACTACTACTAAGGGCGCAAGCACATTCCAAGTTGTACTCGTGCCACAGTACACCTCCGCGACATTGACGTCAGGGATCACAACTCCCTCGTGGAACGGTTCCACGGGTGGAATCCTCGCACTCGATATAGCCGGACAGTTGAACCTCGGGGCAGCTTCTGTGAATGTTGACGGCGATGGTTTCCGCGGCGGCGCCGGCATGCAGTTAACCGGTGGCGTTGCCGGGGCTGTCAACACAGATTATCGCCAGGTTTCTCCCGCAACCTACACCGGTGCCGCCGGCGGAGCGACCGGCATCGATGCCGCCAAAGGCGAGGGAGTTGCGGGCACGCCCATGTGGGTGGAATCAGGAGGAACTTTCCTCCAAACCACCACGGGTATCGGATATCCCAATGGAACCACGGCCGCCGATGCCAGCATGGCTCACGGAGCACCCGGGAACGCAGGAGGCGGCGGTACCGATGGTGATGCGGCAGGAAATACCGAGAACTCTGGAGGGGGAGGCGGCGGCAACGGGGGAACAGGCGGATTCGGCGGGAATTCATGGAACGCGAACCTGAGTGACGGCGGACAGGGTGGGTCCCCATTTCCGGCAGCCATTGATCGCCTGGCTATGGGCGGTGGCGGCGGCGCCGGCACGCGGAACAATTCTGATGGCGACAATCAGGCTAGCGCCGGCTCCTCAGGTGGAGGGATCATCTTTATTCGCGCGGATAGTCTGTCGGGCACGGCAACTCTGACCGCGAATGGAGTGAATGCTTATACGGCGACGAAGAACGACGCTGGCGGCGGAGGCGGTGCTGGAGGCACTATTGTCGTCCTTTCAGCCAACGGCGGCGAGAGTGGACTCACTCTGCAAGCCAATGGTGGCCGGGGCGGGGACGCCTGGGACTCACAGCCTTATAGTCTTGCGGATCGCCACGGTCCTGGCGGCGGCGGCGCCGGCGGTGCGATCTTCGTCTCCGGCACGCCCGCAAGCATGAGCGTTGCAGGTGGCGGAAACGGAACCACGCTGACCCCAGGTGTTGCTTATGGAGCGACTCCGGGTTCAGCAGGCACTACGAATACATCCGCGACGCTAGGTCAGGTCACCGGAATTCAATCTTCGGCTCTTTGCACGCCTGATCTCACCCTCACTAAGAGTCATGTCGGCAACTTCACCCGCGGTGCCGCGGCCAGCTACACCATTACAGTTTCGAATGTTAGCCCCTACGGCTCGACTACAGGGCTCGTCACCGTGAATGACACCCTGCCTTTCGGGATCAGCCCGACCGGTGGCACTGGCACAAATTGGAGCTGTTCGGTTTCTGGACAGACTCTCAGTTGCACAACTTCTGCGGTAGAGTCCGCTGGGGCAAGCTATCCATCCATCACTCTAAACGCGCTCGTCTCGCAATCGGCACCGGCCACTCTGACGAATATCGCAAACACATCGGGAGGTGGGGAAGCCAACCTGCTGAATGACACCGCCATCGACGTTGCCAACGTCGGCTCTACTGCCGACCTGTCCATGAGCGATGCCGCGTCGCCAAATCCGGTCGCGGCAGGAAGCAATATCACCTACACGCAGATCGTCACCAACAACGGCCCCAGCGCCGCCGACAACGCCACCATGGTGACTTCGATTCCGTCCAACATGACATTCGTGTCGCTGATTGTGCCCACGGGATGGACGTGCGCGACTCCCACGGTTGGCAGTTTCGGCAGCATCGTTTGCACCAGCGTCCAGATGCCAGGCCTGACGGCCGCAACTTTCACGCTGGTGGCAAAGGTAAACAGTGGAGTCGCGAATGGCACCCTCATCACCAACACAGCCACCGCGAGTTCTTCCACGTTGGATCCGAATTCATTAAACAATTCTGCTTCAGTCAGTACCGTTGTGGGCACGACGGCTGGCGGAGAACTGACCGTCACCAACAGCGCCTCGCCGAATCCGGTACAGGCCACCAATAACATCACCTACACACAGCTGGTCACGAATACCGGCACCGCCGCCGCGACCACCGCGACCTTCACCGAGAACACTCCGGCGAATACTACATTCGTTTCCATTACCCCCCCAGCAGGATGGACCTGTAGCGGTTTCCCCCCCACCTGCACGAACCCGAGCGTGGGCGCAGGAACCTCGGGGACTTTCAGAGTGGTTTACACTGTGAACTCCGGGACAGCCAGCGGAACTGTCATCACCGACACCGCGATCGTAAATGCCGCCAATCAGGCGTTCGGTGCGAACTCTGCCACAGCGACTGACATCGTTGCCACAGGTACACAGGCGGACTTGGCCCTGACCACCACCGCCACTCCGTCCGCTGTCTTTGCCGGAAACAATATCACCTACACCCAGACCATCACGAACAATGGTCCGGCAGCGTCTTCGGCAGTCGTATTCACCGAAGCCACGCCCACGAACACGACATTCCAATCGATTTCACCTCCTGCGGGATGGACTTGCACGACTCCCGCCGTGGGATCCTCGGGCACAATCACCTGCAACGATTCGTCGCTCGCGTCCACCGACTCGGCCAATCTCGTGATCGTCCTGAATGTGCCTTCGACCGTAGCGGCAAGCACGATCACCGCGAATTCTTCTGTAACCGCCACGACCACAGATCCAACGTCGGCCAACAACAGCACCACGGTTGTAACCGATGTCGGCGTTTCCTGCGATCTGGCAGTGACCAATAGTGGCACAAACGCGGTGCAGGTCGGCAACAACATCACCTACACGCAAATCATTACCAACAACGGTCCCAGCAGTTGCTCCACCGGAACTCTGAATGAGGCGACGCCTGCCAATACCACATTCGTATCGGTGGGCGTGGTGAATTCCGGCGGCGCTACGTGGAGCTGCCCGAACACGGCGCCTGTAGCTTGTACTGCCGCCACCGTTCCGCCGGGTTCCTCAGCGACGGTCACCGCCATCTACAAAGCCACCGGCGGCACCAGCATCACCGACACGGTAAACGTCGCCACTACCTCGCACGATTCCAGTTTGAGCAACAACTCGGCCACATTCGTTACTGACATCGCCACCGGCGCGCAAGCCGACCTCGTCTTCACCCAATCCGCCAGCCCGAATCCGGTGAATGCAGGCAGTATCATCACATACACGCAAGTCGTGACCAACGGCGGTCCCAACACCGCCGCCGCACCCGTGGTCAGCGAGACTCTGCCCGCGAATACCACCTTCGGTACATTGAACGCCCCCGGATGGAACTGCACCATAACCGTGCCGTACAGGTGCACCGATACCACCACGATGGGCCCAGGCGCCACGGCGACGATCACATTCACGGTAACGGTCAACTCGACGGTGGCTGCGGGAAGCACGATCACCGACACCGCTTCAGTCTCCTCGACCACCTCCGATCCCAATAGCGCTAACAACAGCGCGACTGTCACCACTCAGGTCGCAACCTCGTCCGATCTTTCCATCACTAACACTGCCACCCCGTTCCCCGTACAGGCCGGGAACAATATCAGCTTTACGCAGTTGGTCACCAACAACGGTCCCAGCACGGCAACCACGGTCACCGTCCCAGAGACACTCCCGACGGGCACAACGTTTTCCTCGCTGACCGGCACGGGCGGATTCGTCTGCACTTCCACCGTGCCGTATAGCTGCACTGCACCGTCGCTCGCGCCGGCGGCTGCGGGAACGATTACCTTCGTCGTCACGGTGCCTGCCGGAACCGCTGATGGCACCACCTTCACGGACACTGCATCTGTCAGTTCCGCGATTAGCGACCCCAATTCTTCCAACAACAGCGCCACTGCAACCGATGTCGTTGCCGCCTCCACCGACGCTACTCTGGTGTTGACGAACACTCCATCGGCGACTTCCGTGACTGCAGGCAGCAACGTCACCTTTACCCAAAAGATTACGAATGATGGTCCAGCCAATACCGCCAATGGCCCGACCTTCACTGAAACCATTCCACCCAACATGACGTTCCAGTCGATCACGCCTCCCGCGAACTGGACCTGCTCGACGCCGCCTTTGAACGGGACAGGAACCATCAATTGCACACTCACAGGCAGGCACATCAATGCCAACAGTTCGCAAACCTTCTCCGTCGTGCTCCAGGTCGTTTCCGGCACGCCTTCCGGCACCAGCATCACCGACACCGCAACCTCTAGCGCCTCCAATATGCCGCCGGGGCTGACCACGAATACGGCTAGCACGACCATCGTCGTCGCCAACGCCAATAGCGCGGATATGGCGATCGTTAAGACGGCGACTCCGAATCCGGTGACCGAAGGAACGCCGCTCACCTACTCACTCGCAGTCACCAACAACGGCCCCGCATCAGCGACGAACGTGACAGTCACAGACACGCTCCCCTCCTCTGTGACCTACCTCTCTTCCACAAGTACTGTGGGAACATGCTCAGAGGCAGGTGGAATCGTTACATGCCTCCTCGGAACCATGGCGAATGCCGGTACCGCGACCATCACGATTCTGACCATTCCTGAGCAACCGGGCCTCATTTCAAACACAGCCACCGTCACGGCCGATCAGACTGATCCAAACCTGGCGAATAACACGTCAACTCAAAACGAAATCGTAGTGGCGCCCACTAGAATTACGCTGCGCTCTTTCTCGGCACGCTATGGCACCGACAGGAACGGTGCCAACCGTGTGATGCTGATCTGGAAAACCGGAGGCGAGTCCCACAACCTCGGATTTAACGTCTACCGTGAGGTAAATGGAAACAGGGTCCGGATGAATCCCTCGATCATCGCTGGTTCGGCGCTGATGATGAGTGGAGCATTATCGCGCCATGCCGCCAAGAGCTACGCCTGGATCGATCCTTCCGCGCCTGGTACGGGAACCAGCTATTGGCTTGAAGATATCGATGTGAATGGCACTCGCACCATGCACGGTCCGGTCTTTACCGCCGGAACGCAATCGTCCGCCGAGGCTGCTCCGTCGGAGAGCCGGATGCTTAGTCAGATGAATCAGGCGCAGCCACCAGCACCGGGTAGCCAGGAGACCCATGTCTCAGAGGCATTTGCCGCGACCGATTCCCCTGCTCCATGGCAGTTTGAAAAGCAGTTTGAGCTGGCATCGCATCCCGCAATCAAGTTGAACGTTCGCCATGAGCGTTGGTATCGAGTCGGACAGCCCGAGTTGGTGAAAGCTGGACTTGATCCGAACGTTGATCCCGCGACCCTGCACTTGTATGCCGAGGCCGTCGAGCAGCCAATTCAGATTACTGGCGCGACCGCAGGGCCGGGTGGTTTCAGCCCGCAAGCGGCGATTAGTTTCTACGGAACCGGTATCAACACCGTCTTCTCGGGAACACGGGTTTACTGGTTGGTGGGCGGCGAAGGACGCGGTGCGCGCATTCCGCACATTGCTGGCTCGTCAGGCTCGAATCAACCCCCCGCCAACTACTCAGCCACCGTCGAACTGCAGCAACACGCGATCTATTTCTCGGCCCTGCTGACGTCCAATGGCGACAACTTCTTTGGTGGGCTGGTCTCCTCTACGCCGCTTGAGCAAATCCTGGTCACTCCGCACCTCGATGCCAGCGCCACACAAGCTGCACAGCTGGAGCTTTCGCTGCAAGGAATCATCCTGGGCTTCCCGCATGATGTCGCGGTATCTCTGAACGGAACGAATCTTGGTGATGTGACCTTCATCGGCCAGGACAAGGGGAAGTTGACGTTCGATGTTCCGCCCGGCGTTCTGCGGCCTTGGGGTAACACCATTACCTTGACTGCCCAGAATGGCGACTACGATACCAGCCTGGTCGACTATATCCGTATCACGTACCCGCGCCGCTATGTCGCCGACTCGGATCAGTTGAAGTTCACCGGGCGAGCAGGCGACGAAATTACAGTCAGCAATTTCTCCACCCCGCCGGTGGTGCTTGACATCACCGATCCGAATCGGCCGATGCAACTAACGCCGCAAGTCACATCGCAAGACGGCAAGTATCAGATCGCCGTTCAGGTGCCCTTTACAACAACGAATTCTCAATCTACATTGCGGCATACGCTGCTCGCCGTGGCGGACGATCGTGTCTCCTCGCCAGCCGGTATCATGGCCAATCATCCCTCTCATTGGTACAGCCCGCAGTCCGGGGCTGATATCGCGATGGTCACCTACGGAGAATTCGCCGGTGCATTGGCTCCGTTGGTGCGCGCCCATACGGCGGAAGGGAAGACCTCCGCTGTGATTCCCGTGGGTAATTTGTACGATGAATTCAACTTTGGCGAGCACAGTCCCCTCGCCATCAAACGCTTCCTGCAGGCCGCATTGAAGAATTGGAAAAGGCCGCCAGCCTACTTGCTCTTGAACGGCCGCGCATCGGTCGATCCGCGTAACTATCTAGGCTTCGGCAATCTGGATCTGGTCCCAACGCGCATCGTTCCAAGCTCCAGTCTGATGACTGCTTCGGATGACTGGTTCTCCGACTTTAAAGGCAATGGCACGCCGACGATTGCTACGGGCCGCTTGCCGGTCAGCACGATCGAGGAGGCGAAAGTAGTTGCCGAGAAGATTTCCACCTATGAGGGGCAGTCGACAAATGGTTCCTGGACTTCGAATGCCCTCTTCGTCGCCGACAAGGACGACATCGAAAGCTTCACGCAAGACACCCAGACCGTACAAGCTGGCATGCCTTCTACAATGCAGATGACCAATATCTTTGTCGACAACGTTGGCGTCTCATCAGCCCGTGGACAAATCGCGAACTCGATCAATTCTGGTCAGGCGCTTGTCAATTATCTGGGACATGGTTCCGAAGAACAGTGGGCGGGTCCCGACATCTTCGATGAAAACACCGTGAATTCGCTGACGAACGGTTCGCAGCTGCCGGTGTTCCTGATAATGGATTGCTTGAACGGACTCTTCCAGGACGTGTACGCACAGCCGCTTGGAGTTTCTCTCATCTTGGCTCCGAACGGTGGCGGTGTTGCTGTGCTGGCATCAAGCGGCCTGAACCAGCCCACTCCCCAAACAGACCTTGACGCGATGGTGGTGCAGAGTATGTTCACTGCGAAGGGCATGGCGCTGGGAGATGCTATCGTCACAGCCAAGTCAAATATCGCCGATCCTGACGTTCGCCGCACATTCGTGCTCTTCGGCGATCCGGCGATGAAGGTGAAGCCCTCCAACCCGACGGTTCACTGAAGAACGGTTTCATGTTGGAATCAGGCTCAGAGTCTAGTTTGCACATGTTGTATCGACGAATCTAGGATGCAGCCGAAATCGCCACTGGCAAACCTGCTGTCTGCCGCAGAGGCTCCCCCAGCGCCCGCATAACTTTTCCGAATCCCGCGAAATCCAGAGACTGTGGACCGTCCGACAGAGCGCGCTCAGGGCAGGGATGCACTTCAATGATGAGCCCATCAGCTCCCACCGCGACCGCTGCGCGAGACACGGCCGCAATCAGGCTCTGCTTGCCGGTGCCGTGAGAAGGATCTGCAATGACTGGCAGGTGCGACAGATCGCGGGCAAGTGCAACGGCCGCGAGATCGATCGTGTTCCGCATCTCGGTTTCGAAGGTCTTGATCCCCCGCTCGCACAGCACTACCTGATGATTCCCTCCAGAGAGCAAATACTCGGCCGCGAGCAGCCATTCTTTTACGGTCGCCGATGGCCCGCGCTTCAAGAGGATCGGCATGTTGACCGTTGCCAAACGCCGCAGTAGTGCAAAGTTCTGCATGTTGCGGGCTCCCACCTGCAGCATGTCGACGTGCTCGCAGATGATATCGATGTCCTCAGTGCTCATCACCTCCGTGACGACTGGCAGGCCGGTTTCTTCTTTTGCCTGGCGCAGGATCTTCAAAGCCTCAATTCCCAGTCCCTGGAAGTCGTAAGGCGAAGTCCGCGGCTTATAGGCGCCACCGCGCAACATCGACGCTCCTGCTCGCTTGACGGCATGCGCAGTGTCAAGCAACTGCTCACGAGATTCCACCGAGCAGGGACCGGCAATCACGACCACATCAGGTCCGCCAATCGAGACGCCATTGATCTTGACGATGGAGCGCTCTGGCTTTACCTGCCGGCTGACCAGTTTGAAAGGCTGGGCTATCGCCACGACATTGTCGACGCCGGGAGCAACCTGCAACGCTTCAATCTCATGCCGGCGTCCGCTCCCAACCGCCGCGACAATGGTGCGCTCCGTGCCGCGCGTGACGTGGGGTTGATACCCGGCCTCGCGGATACGTTCGATCACGTGATTGATTTCCTGCTCTGTTGCTTTCTCCGACATATTCACAATCATGATTTTGGTTCTCCTTGTTTTGGTCTTTGTGCGCAAAAAACTAAAGCCGCGATATTGGATCGCGGCTTGCGGTCAGGCTCGGTTCGTCTGGAAGGTTGTCAGTGGCCCGTCCACACCCCAAGCTGCCCCGCAGCCGCAAACCGAATAAATCGGTAATACGCGGCAAATCGGCGGCCTGGAGTAAATCGTGTCATTGAAATCCTGATCTTTGAAGCTCCCGTCTACTTCTCATACCCCTTCTACTGCAGCGAACTAGCCACACTCGAGAATGCGTTATTGGCATTCGAACCGATCAGGCGCACGGTCCCGACCACCAGAACCAGAATCACGGCCAGCATGACCGCGTATTCGGCGATGTCCTGCCCGGAATCCTCCGACCACAGCCTGCGAATCATATTGAACATTGGCTCTCCTCCACTGCTAAATGGCGGGCTCCCTCTGGAGAACTAGGGACCAACCTGGGAACTAGGTGCGACCATGATGCACGCGGTACAAGCCGGTTGTCAAATGCAGTTTGAATACCGTGAAAAAGAAAGCCCCGCTAGTTTGTACGGGCAGCCGGACGCGATTCCTGCGCAACTCCGGCCACGCCCGGCGTAGCCTGCACCAGGTCCTGGGCGGAGTGCTGCGCGACCTGCAAAACCCGGTTGGGAAGGATTCCCAGATAGAGCGTGGCCACAAAACAGATGGCCAGCGCCAGCCCCAGACCCAGTGATATGGGGCCGACCGGCACTTCCTTCCGAGACTCCCGCATGTACATGACGACGATAATCCGAAGATAGTAGTAAGCACCGATCGCGCTGTTGAGTACGCCGATAATCGTGAGCCAGATCAGATTAGCCCGCAACGCGGCGCTGAAAACATAGAACTTCGCGAAGAATCCCCCGGTCATCGGGATTCCAATCAACGAGAGGAGGAATATGGTGAGTGCCGCCGCCAGCAGCGGGTGAGCGCGCCCGAGACCCTCATAATCCTCCAAATGGACATAGCGCTCGCCAGCGTTCGCCAGATGGCTGACCACAGCGAACGCCCCCACATTCATGGCCGCGTACGCCGCAGTGTAGAACATGGCGGCTGAGATGCCAGTCAAGGAATTATCCGGGGTAGTCATGGCGAATGCCACGAGCAGGTATCCGGCATGTGCGATCGAGGAATAGGCCAGAAGGCGCTTCACATTGTTCTGAACGAGTGCGCCAATATTGCCTAAGGTCATCGAAAGGGCAGCCACTACCCACAGGAACCAGAAGCGTCCTGGCACGTTAATGGAAAACACAACACGCAACAGAACGGCGAAAGCAGCGGCTTTCGGCGCTGTCGACATAAAGCCCACCACCGGAGCCGGTGCACCCTCGTACACGTCGGGCGTCCAGACGTGGAACGGTGCCGCCGCGACCTTGAATCCCAGACCAACAAACATCAGCGCCATCGAGGTATACACCAGCATCTCAGCCGGACTGGATACCAGCCGTCGGCTGATGACGTCGATGTTGGTAGATCCCGTAGCGCCAAACATAAGCGCCACGCCATACAGGAAAAATGCGGTTGCGAATGATCCCAGGAGGAAATATTTCAACGACGATTCGGCGCTTGATGCTTCGTTCCGGCGAAACCCGGCGAGAATGTATGTGGAAATGGAAGAGATTTCCAGCCCGATGAAGATCAGCACCAATTCGACAGCCGAGGACATCACCAACATGCCCACCGCGCTGAACAATATCAACGCGTAATACTCACCCGCTCGAATCCTCTGCACCGCCAGGTATTCGAACGAACTCAAAATCACAACCGCCGCAATCGCGATGACGAGAAAGTTAAAAAAGACGCTGAAACCGTCAACCCGGATCGTATTAAAGAACGCCTGTCCCGGGAACTTTGCCATGTACCAGGTAGACGCCAGCCCCGCCAGCGTTCCAATGAATCCAATGAGGCCAAGCGTCTTCTGGTTTTTCTCCTCGTCCACCAGAGGATCGAGAATCATTACGGCAATGCCGAAGATCGACAGGATCAATTCCGGCAGGATCCGGATGTAGTCGGTACTCTGCGGAATGGCCTGGATCTCAGCCAGCGGCATCATTGGCCCACCATCTTACTGACGATCTGTGGGAATGCATTCAGCGTCGCCTGCACTGCCGGATCGATCGCTGCCAGCCAGAGAATCGGCGCAACCCCCATCACCAGGGCGGCCACAGCGCAAGGCCATACTGCGGCCTTCTCGAAACCAAGCATGTCGGCCAACCCATTGTTCACTGGATGCGTCACCTTGCCATAGAAAACCCGCTGGAACATCCACAACAGGTAGCACGCGCTCCAGATCACACCGGTGGCGCCCAGAATTCCGTAAATCGGTTTCGCTTGAAACGCGCCGTTCAGCACCAGGAACTCACCCACGAATCCGTTGAGCAGCGGCAACCCGACCGAAGCCAGCACGATAAAGAGGTAAGAGGTTGCGTAAACGGGCATCGGAGTCGCCAGGCCGCCGAACTCCGAGATCTCATATGTGTGCCGGCGCTCGTGCAGGATGCCTGCCAGCATGAACAGCCCGCCCGTCGAGACTCCATGAGCCAGCATCACGAACATTGCGCCATTCATGCCCGACTGCGTGAAGCTGAATATCCCCAGCACCACAAAGCCCAGGTGGCTGACCGAAGAGTAAGCGATCAGCTTCTTCATGTTCGGCTGCACCATGGCGACCAGCGCACCGTAGATAATGCCGATCAGCGCCAGCGCCATAATCCAGGAAGCATTCTGCCGCGCTTGCTCAGGGAACAGCCCCAGATTGAAGCGCAGCATTCCGTACGTGCCCATCTTCAGCAGAACGCCCGCCAGCAGCACGGACCCCGCCGTCGGAGCTTCGACGTGCGCATCCGGCAGCCATGTGTGGAAAGGGAACAACGGTACTTTCACCGCGAATGCGATAAAGAAACCCAGGAACAGCCACTGCGCAGCAGCCCCGAAGTTGGGCACCATGCCTCGGGCGACCTGCTCTCGAATCACCACGAAATCGAAGCTGCCGGTGTGAGCGTACAGCCAAAGGATCGCCGCCAGCATAAATACCGACGCGATCATGGTGTACATGAAGAACTTCACGGCCGCGTACACCTTGCGCTCATGCCCGAACACGCCGATCAGCAGGGCCATCGGGATCAACGTCGCTTCCCAGAAGAAATAGAAAAGGAAAAGATCGAGCGAGGTGAAAACCCCGATCAGGGCGGTCTCGAGGACAAGAAGAAGGATGAAGAACTCCTTTACCCGGTCATGCACCGTCTTCCACGAAATCAGCACGCAGAGCGGCGTAAGGAACGTAGTTAGCACCACCAGCCATAGCGAAATTCCGTCAATCGCCATGTGGTAGTGAATGTTCGGGGTCGAGATCCATGGCTTGTCGATGTCGAACTGAAATCCGCCAATTGCCCGACGGAAATATACCGGCAAGTGCAGCGACAGGGCGAACGTGATCAGCGAGACCAGGAACGCAATCACGCGAATATCACGATCCCGCCGCGGAAGAACCGTCAGCAGCAACGCTCCGGCGAGCGGCACGAAAGTGACCAGCGTCAGGATGTAGGGGCTCAAGGTGTCGGTGTTCATCGCATCCCCCACCAGATCATGTAGGCGATCACGGCCGCCGCGCCTGAGGCAATCCAGCCGGCATACGACCGCACATTGCCAGATTGCATATGCCGAACCTCGTCCGACATGTGGCGTGCACCATCAGCCGCGTTGTTCACGGTGTCGTCGATGACCTTTCGATCGACCCCCTGCCACAGGATCCTGGTCGAGCCATCCACCAAAGGTTTAACGAAGACCTTCGCGTAGATCTCGTCTACGTAATACTTGTTCAGCACCACTTCGTAAGAACTCTTCAGCGAGGCGGTAATTTTGTCGGGCAGGTACGGCTTGCTGACGTAGAGAACATACGCGAGGACCAGTCCCGTGAAGGCGAAGAGTACGGAAATCCCCATGAGCAGCCATTCCGTATTGCCAGAACCTTCGGTGATGGTCTTTGGAAATTCCGAGCCGAATACGGGTTCGAGGAAGTGCTCGAACCCATTGTGAATCCCCACGAATCCCCCGACCGCTGACAGCACCGCGAGAATGATCAGCGGGACCAGCATGACCATGGGACTCTCATGCGGTTCGCCATGACCGTGGCCCGCATGCCCGGGGGCCGCGTGAGCATGGCCATGATCGTCGACCTGGATGCCTTTATAGTCTCCCCAGAATGTCATGAACAAGAGCCGGAACATATAGAACGACGTAATGAGGGCTGTGATCGCTCCGATCAGCCAGTACACCCAACTTGCCTGGTACGCTTTCCACAGGATTTCATCTTTACTCCAAAAGCCCGCCAGTGGCGGGATTCCAGAGATGGCGAGGGTGGCGATCAGCATCGTCGTAAACGTGATGGGAATATATGTTCTCAGCCCGCCCATCTTGCGCATGTCTTGCTCGCCGCCGACCGCGTGAATTACCGATCCCGCTCCCAAGAAGAGCAGGCCCTTGAAGAACGCGTGAGTCATCAGATGAAAGATGCCGGCCGAAAACGCTCCTGCGCCACAAGCCAGGAACATGTAGCCAAGTTGTGAAACGGTCGAGTAGGCAAGGACCTTCTTAATGTCAGTTTGAGTAATGCCGATAGTCGCGGCAAATAGAGCAGTGAGAGTTCCGATGACGGCGACCACAGTCAGCGCAATCGGTGCCCGCTCAAAGATGACGTGCGAGCGCGCCACCATGTACACGCCAGCGGTCACCATGGTCGCGGCATGAATCAGCGCCGACACCGGAGTGGGTCCTTCCATCGCGTCAGGAAGCCAGACGTAAAGAGGGACCTGCGCTGATTTGCCGCAAGCCCCAATCATCAGCAAGATTCCAATCGCGGTCAATAGCCCCGCGCCGGTGGTCTCCGCTGCCAGTGGTTGCACTTTCGCGAACACGTCGATGAAGTTCAGCGACCCGAAGTGCTGAATGATCAGGAACAGTCCAATCAGAAATCCAAAGTCGCCGATCCGGTTAACGATGAACGCCTTCTTGCCCGCCGATGCCGCCGAATCTTTCGTGAACCAGAACCCGATCAGTAGATACGATGCCAGGCCTACGCCCTCCCATCCAACAAACATCATCAGATAGTTGTTGGCCAATACCAGCGTCAGCATGAAGAACATGAACAGGTTCAGATAACTGAAGAAGCGGTAGTAGCCGGGATCGTCCGCCATGTACCCCACGGAGTAGATGTGGATCAGGAACCCGACTCCGGTCACCACCAGCAGCATCACCAGCGAGAGTTGATCGAGATAGAACGCAAAGTCGGCGGTGAAGTAGTTGGGAAGTCCGATACTTCCGGAGCGAACCCAGTGGGCCAGATCGAAAACGTAAGGCGCGGCCGCCGACGAAAATCCCAGCGCAATCTTCAACGCCAAAGCGAAGGCCAGACCGGGGAAAGTCAGAGCGACCGTAGTCACGGCTTTCTTGGACGATCTGCGGCCCAGGAATCCATTGATCGCGGCCCCAGCCAGCGGCAGCGTCGGAATCAGCCAGAGATAGGGATTCTGCGTCATAGTTTGAGCAGGTTTACCTGGTCGACGTTCAGAGTCTCGCGCGTGCGATACACCGCAATGATGATCGCCAGTCCCACGGCCGCTTCGGCCGCAGCCACCACCATCACAAAGAAGACGAAGATCTGCCCCGCCAGCACATGCCAGTGCGCCGCGAATGCCACGAATGACAGATTCACCCCGTTGAGCATCAACTCAATCGACATGAAGATCGTGATGATGTTGCGCTTGATCAGAAACCCTGTCACGCCGCACGCGAACAGGATTCCACTAAGCACCAGGTAGTACGAGAGTGGAACCATTAGTCTTTCACCTTCTGTGTCGGACCGCCGACCTCGGTTGATGGCGGTTTGCTCGCCAAAACAACCGCGCCCATGATCGCTACCAATATCAGGATCGAAGTGATTTCAAATGGCAAGAGAAACTCATGAAACAGCATGTCCCCGATCGTTTTTGGAGGCCCCGGCAAAGCGCCGACTGCAACGTCTCCGGTTTCCGAATGCCGCAATACGACCCAAGCCACTAGTACACTTCCGATAAGCATTCCAGGAATCCCGAACAGGATTGCCACCCGGCTGCCCTGCGTATGTTCTTCGACTCCCGCGTTCAGCAGCATGATCACGAAAACGAACAGCACCATGATCGCGCCCGCATAAACAATCACCTGCAGTGCCGCCACAAACTCCGCGCCCAGCAGCAGATACTCTCCCGCCAGCGCCGCCATCACCGCAATCAGCGACAGCGCGCTGTTGATCGGATGCCGCTGCACGAGCAGGTTCACCGCGCCCGCCACGCAGACAGCTCCGAACGCTAGAAACAGAATTAAATGAACGCTGAGCATGAAAAGTCAGTACTTAGGGGTCAGGGGCTAGGGATTAGGGCCAGTTTGAATGCTTGGGTTCTGCTACTGACCCCTGACCCCTAGACCCTGACCTCTACTACTTCACCACCACCACGATGGCGGTCACAATCAGATTCGCCAACGCGAGCGGCAGCAGGAACTTCCAGCCAAATGCCATCAGCTGGTCATAGCGGAAGCGCGGCAGTGTCCCGCGCACCCATATGTACAAGAACAGAAATGCAAACACCTTGGCGCCAAACCAGAACACGGGAAGAATCGCCTGCACAATTGGCGGTCCGCCAATCGGCCCGTGCCATCCGCCCAGAAACAAAAGCGTCGCCAGGCACGCCACCGTGATCATGTTCGCGTACTCCGCCATGAAGAACATCGCGAACTTCATCGCGCTGTATTCGGTGTGATACCCGGCCACAAGTTCGGTCTCGGCTTCCGGCAGATCGAACGGGATCCGGTTGGTCTCCGCATACGCGGCCATTAAGTAACAAAAGAAGGCAATCGGCTGAACGACAATATTCCAGCGCGGAACGAATCCCAACCACGTCCCGCCCTGCGCGTCCACAATATCGCGAAGGCTGAAGCTGCCCGACAGGATCAGCACGCCCACCAGGGACAGGCCGAGCGAAATCTCGTAGCTCACCATCTGGGCGCTGGCGCGCAGCCCGCCGAGAAGGGAATACTTATTGTTTGAGGACCACCCGGCAAGCGCGACCCCGTATACGCCGATCGACGTGACGCCCAGAATCACCAGCAGTCCCGTATTCACGTCAGTGATCTGCAGAGGAAAGCTGTAACCGAAGAGCGTGATTGCGTTTCCAAACGGGATCACCGCAATCGATGTCAGCGCAAAGATGACGGCAATCAGCGGCGCCGTAAGGAAAAGCGGCTTGTACACATGCGGCGGTGTGAGGTCTTCCTTAAACAGAAACTTGATGCCGTCCGCCGCCGGCTGCAGCAATCCGAACGGTCCGACTCGCGTGGGCCCCCAACGATTTTGCATGTGGCCCACGACTTTGCGCTCCAGCCACACGGTGTAGGCGACGGCCGTCAGCAAGACTAGCAAAACGATCGCCGACTTGATCACCGTCGCCACGATGTAAATCCAGATTGGCACCGCCCCACGTCCTCTCTCGGATCAGTTGTGAAACACAGCGACGATCAGCGGATTGTTCACAGCTCACTGCTCATCGCTCACAGCTAGATTTCAGTCTGCCGCGACTTCCGCGGGCTTCACTTCGTGACTCTCCAGGACAGACCTCAGCGCCCGCGAATAACGTCCTAGCGTGCCCGAAGTGAACAGAGTATCGTTGGCCGGCTGAATGGATTCCAGTTTGTGAACCACGCCGGTGCCGCTATTCGCCAGCGAAGTATGTTCGCTGTTGCCCGCCAGAAGGTTCGCGCGAGATGTACCGTATCCGGGCACCAAGCGCTGAATCTCATCGAGAATCGCCATCGGATCGAACGGGCTCAACTTGGGCTCCAGTCCTTGATTCTCAAGCCACACCGCATGCCGATCGGCTTCGCCCGATTGTGCCCCTCGCGACTGCCCCATATCCGCGCGCACTCCGCCGCCGAACGGGACGAGTTTGCGAATGTCCGCTCCCATCGCATCGGCGATGCGCACGATCATCTCGAAATCGGGCTTCGTGCCGGAAACTTCTCCGGCCTTCTTCACCAGTTGCACGTCGCCACAGGTGTTGGTCATGCTGCCCGGTTTTTCGTAAGCATTGGCGGCAGGAAGCACGACATCAGCAACGGCTGCGGTTTCGGTAAGGAACATGTCCTGCACTACGACGAAACTCCTGGAAAAAGCAAATGGGTCGATGTCGAGGCGGCCGACGGGATTCGATCCCACCACATAAAACGCTTTCAGCTTGCCCGCCTTGGCTGCTTCGACCATGCCCGGTAAATCAAGTCCGGCAGTTTGCGGAATCTCGGCCCATTCCTCGCGGAACTGGCTAGCGGCGGTCAGGGGGTGATAGCCGGGAAGGAGATCCGGGTAGAGGCCCATGTCGGCGGCCCCTCGTGAGTTGGCGTAATCTCCCAGGCAAACGAATTTTGCGCCTGGAATGCCGGAACCGAACGAGACCAGGCTGGCGATTTCTTTCCCGCGAATCTCCGACCCGAAAATAATGACAATATTCTGTTCGGCGCGAATTTTGTCGCGCAGCGCGATCCATGTGTCTTTCTTATTCCCGAGCTCATCTGCCGCTGCGTCATCCCCAGCGAGGAACGCAGCGACTTTGCCTTCCGTTCCCGCAGGAATCTGCGTAAAGCTCGCCGCCTGCCGCCGCAGCTTAATCGATTCCGAATTGATTACATACAACTTCGCCCGGTGCAGCCGGACATTGTTTCGAATCTGCCATGCGAGCAGCGGATGCTGCTCCGTAGGGTCGTTGCCAATCAGCAGCATTGCCGGGGCGCTGAAGACGTCCGCCATGCTGGCCGTGGCATTCTCCTTGCCCCGAATCACCGCAGCGAAAGCCGAGAAATCAGCCGTGCGATGATGGTCGACGTTGTTGGTCTTCAGCACGGTCCGGGCGAACTTTGACAGCAAGTAAGCTTCTTCGTTCACGGTTCGGTTCGAACCAATCACGCCGATTGCGGCCCCACCGTCCTTGTCCCGCACTTCCGCAAACTTCTTCCCGACCAGTTCGAACGCCTCTTCCCAAGTAGTTGGAGTCAGTTTCCCATTCTTGCGAATCAGGGGCTGCGTCAGACGCTCTTCATGATTCGCGAAGTCAAAGCCATACCGCCCCTTGATGCAGAGGAAGTCCCCGTTCGTTCCGCTTTTGTCGCGGTTGTCGCCGCGCACAATCTCCATGCCGGTATCGGCGCGCCGCACGCCGAGCGTCGTCTTGCATCCATCGCCGCAATGTGTGCACACGGTGCCGACGTGCTTCATTTCCCACGGGCGCGTCTTGTAGCGATAAGCCCCCGAAGTCAGCGCGCCCACTGGACATATGTCGATGCACATCCCGCACTCTTCGCACTCAAGATGATCCTCTTTATTAGGAGCAATCAACGAACTCACGCCGCGATTCTGTACGCCCAATGCCCAAACATCCATGCCCTCGCCGCACACACGCACGCAGCGGTAGCACAAGATGCATCGCGGCCGGTCGAAGTACACCACCGGAGACCACTGCTGCTCCTCCTTGTGGTTCTTCGCCTCCATGAATTTCGATTCGGCGGCGCCGTACGCGAACGTCATGTCCTGCAGTTCGCACTCACCACCGGCGTCGCATACCGGACAATCCAGCGGATGGTTGCCGAGCAGCATCTCGAGCATCGATTTGCGCGCCTGCTTGATCTCTTCGCTCTCGGTAGTGACCACCATACCCTCGCCGATTACCGTGGTGCAGGCGGTTTGCAGCTTCGGCATCTTCTCGATCTTGACGAGGCACATGCGGCAAGCGCCCTGCAAAGAGAGGTTCGGGTAGTAGCAAAAGGAGGGCACTTCAACACCTACGCTCTTGCAGGCCTCAATCAGCAGCGTGCCCGCCGGAGCCTTGAGCTTTTTGCCGTCGACAGTGAGATTTACGTCAGCCATGAGATTGAGTAATTGGGAAATTCAGTAATTGAGTAATTGAAAAATCATTTACCCGGTTTTCTTTGCTGTCTGTTGCGAGGCGGTCAGTATGGCCGCCAGTTCGCGCGCTTCTTTTAATAGTTCTTTCGTCAATTCCGGTTTTGTTATTCCTGATTCATTCAATAGTTCGAGCCAGAGCACGGATTCGTCTGCTTCCTCCGCAACAATTCCAATCCGCGCAATAAACTCTGCTTTCGAACGAGCCCTACACACGGCTCGATAATTTGCTGCGACGGAAGTACCGCACCTCAACAGTTGCTTACCCAAAACCTGTGTATCTGTCCGATATGGCAACGAGCGGAACAGTCGAACAATCGAACAATCCGAAGAGCAAATGCCTTGGTTCGATCGCGAAGCTCTTCAGGTCGCGAACCGATGAGATTCTCCAATTACTCAATTACCAAATTTCCCAATTACTCAATTCTCTCAGTGCGCCATTGCGGGCATTTCTTCCAGTGCCCCGGCTTTCTCGTACGGGCACGCCTTCCCATCCAAGTGGTCTTCGAATTCCTTCCGGAACTTCTTCACGAATGCGATCGTCGGCATCGCGGCCGCATCCCCCAGCGGGCAGAACGTCCGTCCGAGCATGTTCTCCGCCAGGTATTGCATATTGTCGATATCTTTCTTCAGACCACCGCCGGCATGGAACCGGACTAAAGTCTTCTTCAGCCAGTCGGTCCCTTCCCGGCACGGGATACACCATCCGCAGCTTTCATGCTGGTAGAACTTCATCGTTCGCAGCGCGAACTTCACAATGCATTGCGCGTCATCAATAACAACAACACCGCCCGACCCCAGCATCGATCCTGCTTTCGCGACCGAATCAAAATCCATGGCTACATCGACTTCGTCGGCGGTAAGGCACGGGCACGACGATCCACCGGGAACCACTGCCTTCAACTGCCGCCCGTTCGGAATCCCGCCGCCAACCTCATAAATCATCTTCTTGAGGTTGTAGCCCATCGGAAATTCGTACACGCCGGGCTTGGCGATGTTCCCACTCAGACAAAACAGCCGCGTTCCGCCGTTCTTCGGAGTCCCCAGCTTCGCATACCAGTCTGAGCCGCCAAGAATAATGTGCGGGACATTGGCTAGAGTCTCGGCATTATTAATGACTGTAGGCCCGCCCCAGAGGCCGACCACGGCAGGGAAGGGAGGCCGGATGCGCGGCACGCCACGCTTGCCCTCCAGCGATTCCATCAGCGCGGACTCTTCGCCGACTTCATAGGCTCCTGCGCCGCCGTGCCAGTAAACGTCGAAATCCTTGCCACTGCCAAAGATGTTCTTGCCCGCGAATCCTTTGGCATAGGCGTCTTTGATCGCCTTTTGCATGATGTTCGACAGATAGCGGTACTCGCCGCGAATGTATATGTACCCGCTCTTTGCGCCCACGGCCAGGCCGGCGATCATCACGCCCTCGATCACTGAATGCGGATCATGCTCAAAAATCAGGCGATCCTTGCAGGTCCCCGGTTCGCTCTCATCCCCATTACACAAGACGTACTTGGGCTTCGCCGATTGCTTGGGCACAAACGACCACTTCATCCCAGTCGAGAATCCTGCTCCGCCGCGTCCGCGAAGCCCGGAATTCTTCACCTCATTAATAATGGCGTCCGGCTCCAGAGCCAGCGCCTTCTGCAATGCCTTGTAGCCGTCGAGTTCGACGTAGCGGTCGATGTTGGTCGCCCCCATGCCAAAGCGCCGGGAGACAACCTTTACCTCGTCGGGATGTGAGACCAGATCAGCCATGAAAATTGAGTAAATTTTGTAATTGAGTAATTGTGTAATTTGGTAATTGTGTAATTGCAAAACCTCGCATCGAAGTCTGGTTTCGACTCCAGTCCTTGGCGATTTTCAATTACTCAATTACTAAATTTCCCAATTACTAAATTGTTTTGCAATTTCCCAATTACTAAATCTTTCTTTTGTAATCGTCGAGAATTCTGTCCATCTTTTCCGCTGTCAGGTTCTCGTGAAAGTCGTAATTTACTTGCGCCGCCGGGGCCCAGCTGCAAGCCCCGATGCACTCGACTTCTTCCAGCGTAAACAACCCGTCTTGTGTCGTCTGTTTGTGCCCGATACCCAGCTTCTTCGCGCAATGACGCAGAATCTCTTCTCCCCCACGCACCATGCAACTGATGTTCGTGCACACCTGCACGTTGAACTTCCCCCGCGGCTTGGTCGTCAGCATCGAGTAATAGCTGATCACGTTCCGCACTTCGAGTTCGGTCAGATCGAGCCGCGAAGCGATCTCGCCGATGACCTCGTCGGACAGGTACCCGACCTCATCCTGCGCGTACAGCAAAGTGGGCACCAGCGCCGACCGTTTGGTCGGATAATGCGGCACCATCTCGGCAAACCGCGCTTCGAATTCGTCAGAAAACTTCATAAACAATTTGGTAATTTTGTAATCGGGTAATTTGGTAATTGAAAATCCAACGGC
>DATEHP010000123.1:0-19954 GCA_035279505.1 Candidatus Sulfotelmatobacter sp.
GTCCCAAAACGGATCGCGGAGTTCCCAGCCGCCTACCCACCTAAGCTGACAAATACGAAGATCGCTAGCGAATTGCTGCCGTTGGCTGAAACTGGGCTGAATGTGGGGCGCTCGCTTGCTAGACTGGAAGGTTCCTTATGCTTTCCCGCTACGCACAGTGGATGTATGACTGGGAGCACCGGCTCACGTCGGTGGACAACAATCGTGTAGTCCGTCCGCTGGAGTGGGGAGCGGAGTGGGCGCGGGAATGGCCCCGCCGTAACGGGCATTCTCCCAGGCAGGCAGCCGAGAAGCCCGAACAATTCTTTCTGGATTACAACCGCCGCATCGTAGCCTCGAGCGACGAGTACTATTCCTACACGAAACCGCGCGACTTCCGGCTGGAGCAGCGCGAGGTACAGGTTTTCTCGACGCGTGAAGTGCCTGATCCCAAACTTGAAGCCAAGGTCAAGGGGACGTTTGGGGAATTTCTGCGCTTCAGCTCTCCGGTGAGCACGCCGTATCCCGAGAACAATGTAGCGAATGCGCGCTGGTTTCCCGCGCGCGGACGGCGAGCGGTGGTTCTGCTGCCGCACTGGAATTCGGATGCGATTGCCTACGTCAGCCTATGCCGCGTATTCAACTTGCTGGGGATAGCCGTTCTGCGGTTAAGTATGCCGTATCACGACATTCGGATGCCGGCCGAAATCAGGCGCGCAGACTACGCGGTTTCGGCGAATATCGGGCGCACGATGGATGCAGTGCGGCAGGGAGTGGTGGACATTCGTTGTTGTCTCGACTGGCTCGAAGCGCAGGGATACAGCAGCCTGGGAGTTGTGGGGACGAGTCTGGGATCGTGCTATGCGTTCATTGCGGCGGCGCATGATCCGCGGATTCGGGTTGCGGCGTTTAATCATGCGTCCACCTACTTTGCCGATGTCGTGTGGCACGGGCAGTCGACACGGCATATACGCCAGGGAATTGAAGAGCAGATCGATCTGGAAGAATTGCGTAACGTCTGGCTCGCGATCAGTCCGATGTCGTACTTCGAGCAGTTCTCACGCTGGCCCAAGAAATCACTGATCGTCTATGCCGCCTATGATTTGACCTTTCTGCCGGAATTTTCCCGGCAAGTCGTGGCGGAATTTGCGCGCCATGGGCTGCAGCACCAGGTGGCAGTGCTGCCGTGCGGGCACTATACAACCGGCGAAACTCCGTACAAATACATGGATGGGTGGCAGTTGGCTTCGTTTCTGCGGACAGCGTTTTGAAAGGCGATCACCGCGAAGGACGCTAAGGAACGCGAAGGAAACACAAATGGGATTTTTCTTCGTGTGATTTCGTGTCCTTCGTTTCGAGCAGTTAGAATTGCGGGCATGGAATTGGCGCACAGTTCAGAGCGAGACGTCATGGAGTCCCGGCGCGGGGAGTTTGTGATCAGTACGGACCGCGCCCGGCTCGATCTGGACGTAATCCACAGGTTCCTCACGAATTGCTATTGGGCGAAAGGGATTCCGCGGGAAGTGGTCGAACGATCCATCGAGCATTCGTTGTGCTTTGGCATTTATGATGGTAGCGGCGAGCAAGTAGGCTTTGCGCGGGTCATCAGCGACTTCGCCACCGTGGCATACCTCGGCGATGTTTTCGTCCTGGAATCGCATCGCGGGCGCGGGTTGAGCAAGTGGATGATGGGGTGCATTTTGCAGCATTCATCCTTGCAAGGGCTGCGTCGATGGATCCTTCTGACGCGGGATGCGCACGGGCTTTACGCCAAGTCTGGATTCACACCGTTGAGGGCGCCGGATCGCTACATGGAGTTGCACCAGGCCGACATATACGAAATCAGGGAAACGAAATGAAAAACACGAAGATGTACCGCCCGCTGTTCGAAGCTGATCCGCAGATTGCCGCGGCTATTGATAACGAAACGCGGCGCCAGCACGAAGGGTTGGAACTCATCGCGTCGGAAAACTTTGTCAGCGAAGCAGTGCTCGAAGCCGCGGGATCGGTGTTCACCAACAAATATGCCGAAGGATATCCGGGAAAGCGCTACTACGGCGGATGCGAGTTCACCGATGTTGTGGAGAATCTTGCGCGCGACCGCGCCAAGCAGTTGTTCGGCGCTGAACATGCCAACGTGCAGCCGCATGCAGGATCGCAGGCCAACATGGAAGCGTACGCCGCTGTGCTGCAACCGGGCGACACGATCCTCGGGCTGAACCTGGCGCATGGCGGACACCTCACACACGGGCATCACCTGAATTTTTCCGGCAAGACGTACAAGATCATTCCTTATGGCGTGACCAAGGAAAGCGAGACGATCGATTACGACGAACTGCAGAAGCTCGCCGAGAAGGAACGGCCGAAACTGATCATTGGGGGCGGCAGCGCGTATCCGCGGATCATTGATTTTGCCCGCATGCGGCAGATCGCCGACCAAGTTGGCGCGCTTTACCTCGTCGACATGGCACACTTCGCCGGGCTGGTGGCGGGCGGAGCTCATCCTTCGCCGGTTCCGCACGCGCACATCGTCACTTCGACCACCCACAAGACATTGCGAGGGCCAAGGTCGGGGATGATCTTGTCGAAGAGCGAATTCGCGCAGGCCATCGACAAAGTTGTTTTCCCGGGGATGCAGGGCGGGCCGTTGGTTCACATCATGGCAGCGAAGGCAGTTTGCTTCCAGGAGGCGATGCGGCCTGAGTTCCGCGATTACGCGCGACAGATCGTGGCCAATGCCAAGGTGCTGGCGCACACGCTGGCGGACGAAGGCTTCCGCATAATTTCCGGTGGAACCGATACTCACCTCATGCTGGTCGATGTGTTCTCGAAGGGCATGCTCGGCAGCGAAGCGGAGAAGGCGCTGGGCGAGGCTGCAATCACAGTCAACAAGAACGCGATTCCGTTCGATACGAACCCGCCGATGAAGCCGAGCGGAATCCGCATTGGCACGCCGGCCTTGACGACGCGCGGGATGAAGGAATCTGAGATGCGGCAGATCGGGCGCTGGATCGCCGAGGCGCTGCTGCATCGCAACGACGCTGCCGTGCTGAGCAAGGTGGGCAAGCAGGTGCTCGAGATGTGCGAAGCCTTCCCGCTCTACGCGGAACGGCGAGCCAGGGCACAGGCTGAAGTGCGGGCGTAATTCATTTGCCCACCACCGTACGCACTTGTGTTTAAATTTCATCGGTGAAGATCGCCATCGATATCCGGCGGATGACGGAGTTCGGCGTCGGCACGTACATCCGCAATATTGTTCGAACGCTTTGCCGGCTCGATCATGAGAACGAGTATTTCCTGATTGGGCCTCCGGCCAAGGTCCAGGAAATCGGGACCCTGCCGGCGAACTTCCACAACATTTCAGCCGTGGCGCCAGAGCGCACGTTTCAGGGTTACCGGGAATTCCGCACGGCATTGAAGCGGCTCAATTGCGATCTGGTCCACATTCCCAATCTGTTTTCGGTTCCGCGCATGATGCCGTGCCCCTACGTGATGACAGTGCACGACATGCTGGAACATCTGTCGCGCGCGCGCGAGCAGACTGGCTTCTGGGGAACATGGCACATGCAGATGACCCGGCAGGTGCTGCGCGGGGCGGCACGGATTTTTGCGGTTTCGAATTTCACTTGTACTGAGATCGAGAAGTTATTTGAAATTCCGTCCAGCCGGATCGAGGTGGTCTACAACGCCATCGACGAACGTTTTCTGCATGGGCATGCCACCCCGGCTGACCGTGAATTGATCGCGGAGCGGTATCAGGTCACTTATCCATTTCTTTTGTATGCCGGCCGCATCAGCCCGCACAAAAATGTGGTGCGGATGATCGAGGCATTCTCGGCGTTGAAGACGGAACTGGAAAGGGACCAGGCTTATCCCGACCTCAAGCTCATCATCATTGGAGACGACCTGTCGGGCAACCCGGACTTGCGGCGGACCGTGGTGCGAAGCGGGGTGCAGAACGACGTGCGGTTCCTGGGCTTCATCCCGATCGATGTTCTACGTATTTTTTATGACTCGGCGAAGATCTTTGTGTTTCCGTCACTCTATGAGGGGTTTGGTCTTCCGCCGCTCGAGGCCATGGCGCACGGAACGCCAGTGGTGACGTCGAACGCGACGTCCCTGCCGGAGGTGGTGGGGAATGCGGCAGTGCTGGTGAATCCTGAAAATGTTTTTGAGATTATGCGGGCGCTGCATCGCGTTCTGATGGATAAGGCGCTGCGGGAGCGAATGAAGGAGCGCGGCTACAAACAGGTGACGCGGTTCTCGTGGGAGAGTTCGGTGCGGCGCGTGTTGGATGCGTACCAGCAGGTTGCGCAGTGCGAGCGTGCCGAATCGAGCTCGCACGCGGCGGATTAAGTTGTATGGGGGCGAGCGGCCCCGACCTGAGTCAACAATCTCCGCAGAAAGTCAAAACCCCCCACCCCTTCGACCTCGCTCAGGGCAAGCTCTGTCGCACAAAACGCGACAAGGATGGGGCACCCATATGAGTTCATCTTTTTGATGGCCTGCGGACGGGAGAATGCCGATGCTACTTCACCAGTGGCTGACCGGGGGACATGATGGCGAGTTTGTGCAGCTTGGCGGTGATGCGGCTGCGGTCGGCATCGGTTTTGGCGGCGGCCAGACGCTTGCGTAATTGAACGATCTTTTCTTTGCGGGTACGGCGCCGGCGAATCTCGGGCCGGCGGCTGGGTGCGGACATGCAGTGCTCCTGAATTCCTGAATTGAAGTGAAGCGGCTGAACCCGAACTGAAAGCCGAGACAGTCGCATACTCATTCAATCTGATCGCGTGGCAACTGTCAATTATGTCATTCCCACTTTTACTCTCAGATTGGACTCGAGAGTGACGGAAGCTGCGTCTCAGTTGGCGACGGACGAGACGTGGCGATATACTCCGCGCAAACGCTATGGACCCCGTATTGGCTATTTCTGAGTGGTTTCGCAATCGGATCCTTATTGCTGTTGCGGTGACGTTGCTATGTGTCACGGCGGATGCACAAGTAAAAGCAAAAGCCCCTGCGGAGGGCACTTCCAGCGCCGCAGAGCGCGGGATTAGCCTGGCATCCAAAGGGCGATGTCGAGAGGCACTACCGATTCTGAAGAAGGCCAGTGCGGAAATTACGAATAGGGACGTGAAGTATGACGTCCTGATGTCAACAGCGCGCTGCGCCATCGGACTGGAGCAGACCGACGCTGCCGTCAGAACTTTGCTTGAGCTCAACCGCAGGTTTGCGAAGGATCCTGAAGTTCTGTATCTCACAACCCATTACTATTCTGAGCTGGCGCTGAAGGCCTCGCATGAGTTGGCGGCGACGGCTCCGTCGTCGGCGCAGGCGCAGCAACTGGAGGCAGAAGCGTTTGAGTCCCAAGGAGAGTGGGACAAGGCGATTACGCAATACAAGAAGATCCTCGAACAGAATCCGCAGCGGCATGGACTCCACTACCGGATGGGACGGTTATATCTGACTAAGACTCCTCCTGATGCGGAGGATGCCAGTAAAGAATTTGAAGAGGAGTTGAAGATCGATCCCGACAGCGCTGCGTCGGAGTTTTTGCTGGGAGAAATAGCGCGACAGGCAGGACAGTGGGAGGAGGCCGTCCGCCACTTTGGGAGAGCCACAAAACTGGATGAAGGGTTTGTGGAGGCCTACCTTGCGCTGGGGATCTCGATGAACGCTGCCGGGAAGTTTGCCGATGCGGTCACGCCGTTGGAAAACTATGTGAAGATGCAGCCCGATGATCCGGCGGGTCACTATCAGTTGGCAACGGCGTATGCACGCACAGGCCGCAAGCAGGATGCGCAAAGAGAGATGGCATTGCAGCAGGAGACGGCCGCGAAGGCGCCGCGCACTTCTCCGCAACCATAGAACGATCGGGACCGAATGATGAGACGCCGGAACGCGGGGGGCCATCCATTTTCTCGCCGCAGATTTCTTCAGTTACTTGGGGCCGCCGGGGCCGGAAGCGGAATCTGGGGGCCTTCTCTGTTCTCGGCCACGGGAGCAGCGGCATCGACAGCGGCGTTCGAGGAGATTTCCGCGAGTGCCAGCGGCATCGCCTGGAAACATGTCAGCGGCCGTTCGCCGATGGCGCACCTGCCGGAAACGGTTGGCGCGGGCTGCGCCTTTGTTGACTACGACAATGACGGGTGGATGGACATTTACCTCGTAAACAGCGGGCCCTGTGATTTTTACGAACCATCTCCTCCGCTGCGCAATGCCCTTTACCACAACAATCGCGATGGCACGTTCACTGATGTAACGCAAAAAGCCGGTGTGCCGGGAAATGCGTATGGCATGGGAGTCGCGGCCGGGGATTATGATGGGGACGGCTTTCCGGATTTGTATGTCACGCAGTATCCCCACAGCATCCTTTACCACAACAATGGAGACGGGACTTTCACCGATGTCACCGCAAAAGCCGGAGTGGCCGCGCCGGGATGGGCGACCAGTGCGGTGTGGTTCGACTATGACAACGATGGGCGACTCGATCTGTTCGTGTGCCGGTTCGTCGACTACAGCAAAGCGAAGCTGAAGTTCTGCGGGGACCTGATCACCGGAGAGCGCCATTACTGCATTCCCAGCATCTACGACGCGATGCCGTGCTGGCTATTTCATAACAATGGAGACGGCACGTTCACCGACGTGAGTAAGGAATCGGGGATTACGCAGTCGCGCGCCAAGGCCTGGGGCGTTGTAGCGGCTGATCTGAACAATGATGGACGAATGGACCTATATGTAACGAACGATACGGTACCGAATTTTCTTTTCGCCAACCGAGGTAAAGGAGGATTTGAAGAGATCGGAATGCTTGCAGGCGTGGGCGTCAGCAGCTTCGGCAAGGCGCGCTCGGGCATGGGAGTAGACGCGGCGGACTACGATCAAGATGGATGGATCGACTTGTTCGAGGCCAATGTCGATCAGGAGATGTATTCGCTCTACCACAACGATAAGAACGAAGTATTTACTGATGTCTCAAATCCTAACGGGATCGGGGTGGCGACGCGGCTGATGAGTGGCTGGGGTCTGAAATTTCTGGATTACGACAACGACGGCGAACTCGACCTGCTCCTTTGCAACGGGCATCCCGATGACACGGTCGAAAAGAGAATCGAAGGGGTGAAGTTCCGGGAACCGACGTTGCTGTTCCGGAATGTAGGCAAGGGATTTCAGAATGTCAGCCAGCAGAGCGGCACCGCTTTTGCGAAGCCGCTCGCGGCTCGTGGCCTGGCGATCGGGGACTTCGATAATGATGGTGCGGTGGATCTGTTGATCTCACAAAATAACGGTGTGCCGATTCTTCTGCGGAACCTGGCGGGACGCGAGAATCACTGGCTGGGAATTCGCCTGGTGGGAACGAAATCGAACATCGACTCGGTCGGCGCGAAGATTACATACCAGGCGGGTGACTTGCTGCGGCATAAGTTCAAGGTGGGTGGCGGAAGCTATCTGTCGTCCCACGACCCGCGAATGGTATTGGGGCTGGGTAAGCGCACGAAGATCGATTGGCTCGAAGTAGCGTGGCCGCAGCCGAGTGGAAAGAAGGAGCGGATTGCAGATCTTCCGATTGACCGCTACATCACGATCGTAGAAGGAGAGGGCAAGTGGAAGTAGGCTGGTGATTGCAGGGGAAACGTCGCGATGAAAATCGTACAGGCGAGTTGGTGGAAAGTCGTGGTTGTGATGGGCCTTCTGCCATGTTGTCCTTGCCGTGGTCAGGCCCCCTCTGCAAGGCAGCCAGTTTCCGGACCAGATCGCGAGAGTCAATCCACTGATCAGAACGCATCTTCGACGTCGCTACAGTCTGAACGGGCGCACGCGAGAGATGACCTGGAGCGTGGAACCGCTCTCACGCGCCAAGGGCGATTCAAGGAGGCTATTTCGCATCTGCTCGCAGCGCGGGGAAATGTGAGCAATGAGTACGCTCTCGAATTCAACCTGAGCTTGTGCTACGTCGGATTGGGTGAGTACAGGAAAGCGATTGAGATTCTGGAGACCCTGCGGCGACAAGGGCACGAGAATGCTGATGTCGAGAATCTGTTGGCGCAGGCATACATCGGCAATGACAACCGTAGCGATGCTCTGGCCGCGCTTGAACGTGGCGCTGCGATTTCCCCGCAGAACGAAAAACTTTATACCTTTGTGGCTGATGCCTGCTCGGACCATCAGAATATTGAACTCGGCCTGAAAGTAGTCGAGATCGGACTGCGCAATCTTCCGCAGTCGGCGCGGCTGCACTACGAAAGAGGACAGTTCCTGACGCAGCTGGATCAGTTCGACCGCGCCAAAGCGGACTTCGAATTAGCCGGCAAACTCGGGCAGGGTAGCGAGATTGGATATCTGTCTGCAGCCTACGAGAATCTTCTCGGCGGCAATATTACCGAGGCCATTCGATTTGCCCGCGAGGGCAGGAAGCAAGGAATTCAGAATTCGGCGCTGCTCGTGATTCTGGGGAAAGCCTTGCTGCGGTCCGGGATTGTCCCCGGCCAACCGGAATTCGTCGAGGCACAGGAGGCACTGGAGAAGTCAGTCGCGCAGCATCCAAATGATGCCGCCTCGCAGATCGCGTTGGGCCAGGTCTACCTGCTGGCCAGTCGCCTTGATGATGCCATTACGCATCTGGAGGTAGCGCGGGGGATGAGGCCCGATCAGCCGTCGATCTACGCCAGTCTGGCCAAGGCATATCAGCGCATCGGAGACGCCCAACGTGCACAAGAAGCGCTTGCGAAGCTGGAGAGTCTCAATCAGGCGCAAGCCGAGCGAATCCGGTCGGCGCCAGGCGAACGGAAAATGAGCTACGGCGGGAACTCTTCGCCCTCGCCGCAGTGAGTCGCTCTGGCAGGCCTCGTCAGCGTGAGGCTGGAACGCGCGGAAAAGGACGTTCAACAATTCCCACTCCCTCTTTCACCGCAATGATCCGGTCAGCTTTGATATTGGAAAGCCTGGTTGCGCTGCCGCTGGGCCATAGGATCTCAATCGAATCAATGAACGAACGCTGCGCCAAACCGAAGTGCAGTCGCGGATCCTGGGCCGACTGGTAGCTCATGCCGCCCTTTCTCTGGTCGTACAGAACGAGATCTCCCGCTGTGACTTTGAGGCGTGCGCCCACACCGTCGCGGTTCGACTTGGTTCCGATCAGTAAGATCTCCAGCCAGTGATTCGCATTGCCGCCGTCATTGCGCAGGAGTTGCGGGGACTGTCCGCAATTGTTGATCAGGATGTCTAAATCGCCGTCGTTGTCGAAGTCGCCGATAGCCGCTCCGCGGCTCACGCGAGGCAGTTGAAAGTCTGGCCCAAGCTGGTCACTGACGTTCTCGAAGATGCCGTGGCCGGTGTTGCGGAACATCATCTTAGGCTCGGCATACTTGGTGTCGGCATGGTAGCGCTCGATGTTATCGAGCACGTGGCCGTTCGCCAGGAACAGGTCACGCCAGCCGTCGTTGTCGTAATCCATGAAGCGCGCTCCGAAGGTGCTCATGTGGTACGTCGAGTAAGAGAGCTTCGAGCGGAGAGTCGCATCTTCGAATGTCTGGCCGCCCATGTTCTGGTAGACGCGCGCGAGTTGCATATCCAGGTGGCCAACGATGAGATCAAGCCGTCCGTTCCCCGTGGTGTCGGCGGCGTCGGTGCCCATGCCGGCTTCGAATTGTCCATCGGCACTGACGGCAACTCCTGCCAGATATCCCACTTCGCGAAACGTTCCATCACGGTTGTTGTGGAACAGGAAGTTGGGCATGTGGTCGTTGGCGATGAAAATGTCCTGCCAGCCGTCGTTGTCGTAATCGAACGTCACCACTCCGAGACCGTTTCCGCCCTTTGATCCGACGCCTGAGGACTTGCTGACGTCACTGAAGGTGCCGTCGCCATTGTTGTGGTAAAGCGTGGGAGGTTGTCCGTGAAAATCATCGGGATGGCAGTAGCTGCGCATGCCGGGGCCGCGGTCGCCACAGTAAAAATTGCGCTCGGGGGACCAGTCGACATAGTTCGCGATGACGAGGTCGAGTTTACCGTCGTTGTCGTAGTCGAACCATCCTGCGCTCGACGCCCATAGCCCCGAATTTCGCACCCCTGCCCGAGCAGTCACGTCGGTGAAGGTGCCGTCCCCGTTGTTGTGGTAGAGAATGCAGCCGCCATAACCAAGGACGAGCAGGTCGGGGAAGCCATCGTTGTCGTAATCGCCGACAGCCACGCCCATTCCGAAAAGTCCTTCGGCCCCGACTCCAGCTTTGGATGTGACGTCGGTGAAGGTGCCGTCGCCATTGTTGCGGTAAAGGGCGCCGCGCAAGGGCTCTTTCGGCGCGTACACGCGGGTGGCGGCGCCGTTGACCAGGTAAAGATCCAGCAGGCCATTCTGGTCGTAGTCGATCCAGCCACATCCGGAGCCCATGGTCTCGATCAGGTACTTCTCCGTAGAGGACGCGTTGTCGTGGCGGAAGGTGATGCCAGCCCGTGCCGAGACGTCCACGAAGGTGACGGGGCTCCGGTTCTCTGGACTGAAAACACGGGGGAGACCGGCGAGCGCCAACGAACAATAGCCCATCTGCTTGAGTAGCTCGCGCCTGGAGATATCGAACCGGTTCACGGCGGCCTTTCGAATCGGGTTTCGGAGGCGATTGTAAGGGCGCCAAGACCCCGTAAAAACTTTGAGGTTGACAACGGTTACGAATAAAGTATACAAAATCCCGCAATTGAGAAAACGTTTGCTGGAACCCTGTGCGGGGGAGTCTGGGGTTGTTGCAATGGCCCGTCGTCGCAGGCGTCATAGGAGGAACCATGGAGTTCGCAAAGAGACTTGCTGCTGGTGGAGTGATCATTCTTGTGGCTTTCCTTCTGACGGGCGTGCCCATTGCCCAGGCGCAGCACGGGTCTGAGGGCACCGTCACCGTGACTGTTCTGGATCCCAGCGGCAGCGTGGTGCAGGGTGCGGACCTGGAACTTCGCGATACCGCGACCAACAGCATCCGGAAAGCCAGTACTCAGGACCAGGGCGTGCACACGTTCCCCAACCTGTCTCTCGGCAAGTACACACTGACGGTGAAAAAGGCAGGTTTCCAGAGCCAGGAATTTACCGACGTCGTCGTCGAAGCGGCCAAGACCACAGACATTACGGCGAATTTGAAAGTGGGGGCGATCAGCGAAACGGTGCAGGTCAGTGGCGGCACGGCCCCACTGGTCGAAACCACGACCAACGCAATCGGCACGACGATCGACATGAAGCAGATTGAAGATTTGCCCATCCAGACTCGCGACATCGGACAGTTGTCGCAATTGATTCCTGGGTACAGCGGTGGTCAGACCAACATTGGCGGAACGTGGAATGGCCTTCCCTCGATCGATCAGGGAAACAACATCGACGGAATCGTTGGCAGCTCCAGTCGAATGAAATTTGGAGGGAACTCAGCGCCGGCCGTCACTCCACGCCTGGAAAGCATTGAAGAGATGACCGTCCAGACCGAACAACTCGATATGAATCAGGGATTCGGTCAGGCAAGCATGCAGATTAACTTTGTGACGCGGCGCGGCAGCAACGCGTTTCATGGACGCGTGTTCGAGGATTTCAGAAATGCCGCCTTGAACGCCAACAGTTGGAACAACGATGCGCTGAACGTCATCGATCCCGCGAATCCGCAAAAGAAGGATCCGGTCAAGCTGAATGATTTCGGCGGCAGCTTCGGCGGACCTGTTATCAAGAACAAGCTCTTCTTTTTCGGAACGTTTGCCGAGCAGAGGCAACCGGGCACCGTGCCTGCGAATAACTGGCTATTCACGAGTGCGGCACAACAGGGAGTTTTCACATATATCGACCAAACGACAAGTGCTACCCGAACGGTCAATCTGTATCAAGCGGCAACAAACGGCGGCATAACCAGTAACAACATCATAAGTCCTGCTACCGCAGCTGTATTCAGTGCTTATCCCGGTTCTGGGCTTGGATCTATATCGGCATCCCCAAACTCCGACCCAAATGTCGCGAGAATCGACTGGCAGGTTTCGAATCCCACTACATTGTACTTTCCGGCCGTTCGGGTGGATTTCACGCCAAACGACAAGCTCAGGTTCAACGTCGCCTGGAATATGACAAAGAGCACGCAGCCTGGTAATCATCCTCCGGATTTTCCCGGGTCCGCCTGGGCCAAAACGGGCGCCGGCGACGCGAGTAAAAACTATTCAGCGGCTCTGGGATTTGACTGGACCGTGTCTCCCACAATCGTCAACAACTTCCGCGGCGGGTATCTCTATGAATCAACACTGAATGCCTATAATGCTGCTCCGCTCGACATCAACGTTCCTCAGGTCGGTTGGAATTACACGGGCGCGGGCGGCACGCGCGCTACGCAGATGAACGGCACGGTGGACTGGCTTGGTGTGAACACGTTCTATCCGCTGCTGAATTTTTCGGACACCGTGAGCCTGCAGCACAAGGCCCACACTATGAGCTTTGGTGTCTCCTGGTACCAGGAGCAGGATCATTACTACAACCCGGTGCAGGGATTCCCGGTGGTGAGCGTTGGGCTGGCGAGCGGCGACCCGGCGTTGACCGCGATCGCAAACGGCCTGCCAAATGCAACCAGTACGCAGGTCCAACAGGCGCAGCAACTGTATGCGATCCTTACCGGAAGAATCTCTGGTGTGAACGGAGAATACGCCTACGATCCAGCGACCAAGGGCTACAACAGCACGAAGTTGCTTGGGTACAACCTTGATGAGTTGCAACGTGCTTGGGCCTTGCATTTCCAGGATTCGTATCGCATCCGGCCGAACTTGACCTTGAACTATGGTCTGCGGTGGGACTTCACCGGTCCCGATCATGATCTTACCGGCGGCTATCACAATGCCGATCCAGCCGCGATCTTTGGTCCCTCGGGAATCAATAACTTGTTCAATCCGGGCGTTCTCAATGGCGACATGAACCCACAGATCGTGCAACGACCTCGCCCATTTAATAGCTGGAATGTAAGTCCGCAGCCGGCTTTTGGAGTTGCGTGGAATCCGCACGGAGGCGATGGCTGGCTTGGAAAAATGTTAGGCGGCGACCGCACGGTGATTCGTGCCGGAGCCTCGCTGAAGAGATTTACCGAACCGCAGCAATACTTCTGGAACCAAGCCTCCGACGGCGGAGCCTTCTTCTACCAGTTCTTCAATCTCTTTGCGAACAGCACGGGCAATTCGAATAGCTTCACACCCGGAAGCTACATTCTCAATACACCGTTTCTCTTCAACAACAACAGTCCATTTCAACTTCCTGCCGGCAAGTCGTACGAATTGTCGCCGCAGACGTATCTGAAGAGCGAAGCCTTGTCGGATTTCACTTTCCTGGGTGGGCCTGGCGCAAACGGCATCGATCCTCACATCAAGCAGCCCTACTCAGAGTCCTGGAACCTGGGCATCCAGCGGCAACTGGGCGAGAGCCGCGCGCTGGAGATTCGCTATGTCGGGAATCGTGTGTTACGCCAGTGGATGTATGAGGACATCAACGAAGTGAACATCTTCCAGCCGGGTGCCTACGGAGTGCTGACCAACGTGAAGGCTGCGCAGGCGAACCTGGCAGCCAATAATTCTAGCGCCAATGCCAACTACGCGGGTTCCTATGCCAACCACGGTTTGGCAGGTCAACAGGCAACCCCGCTCTTTGATGCTGCATTTGCCGGAGAACCAGCCGGTGTAGATGGGAGTCCTGCTGATTACACCGATTCCAACTTCTCGACAATGGTCGCCACCGGGCAGGCGGGGGCCATTGCCGGAAGGCTGACTAACAACAACGGAGCTGCATCCTATTTTTGCAACCTCGTCGGGCAATCGTTTGGACCTTGCGCTAACAACTTGGGCTACACCGGAGCGGGAGCAGGGCTGCCGATAAACTTCCTGCAAGCAAATCCCCTGGCATCGGGAAACCCGGCATTGTATCTGGTTGCGGAAGGCTACTCCAACTACAACGGACTTCAGGTGGATTTCCGGCAGCGGCAATGGCACGGCATGCAGTTCGATGCAAACTACACCTGGAGCCATACGCTCGGTCTCACCACTCCCAACAACTGGCAGGGGCAGACCTACACCTTTACCCTGCGCAACATGCGGCTGGGCTACGGGCCCTCGTTGTTCGATATTCGCCACTCGCTCAATGTCAATGGCACCTATGATCTTCCTTTTGGCAAAGGAAAAATGTTCGCCAGCAAGGGAGGCGTCGTCGACAGGATTGTGGGCGGGTGGACGATTGGCACGATCTTCAATTTCCAGACAGGGACACCGTTCCTGTTGGGCGGTGGCAGCGGAAACGGAGATCCGACCACCGCGAGCACATTCAACAACAATCCCAATGCCGACGGACTTGGTGACGGCGGCGTGGTACTGCATGGTGTGACCGTCTCGCAACTGCAGAGCTCCGTCGGCGCTTACAAGATTCCCGGAACTACCAGTGTCGCGTTTATCAATCCGAAATATCTTGCTGTTAAGTCGGGTTCCAACATAGGTGGTGGAGCGGATCCGGCGTTCATCACTCCGAACATGACGCCGGGAACGATCGGGCAACGTGTCTGGCTCTATGGGCCGCGCTTCTGGAATGACGATCTGTCTCTGACGAAGCGGTTTGCGATCACAGAACGAGCGAGCTTTACGTTCCAGGCGGAGATGTTGAACGTCTTTAACCATCCGAACTTCCAGCAAGGGCCGGGGAGCGGATGTAACTACTACTGCACTTCGGCAAACTACCAGTTTCCGTTTGTCCAAGGGTCGGGCTTTGGAATCGGTGGCATCTCACCGAACTACAATTCCAACTCTCCGAACCAGGGGGCACGCGTCATCGAATTGCGAGCTAACGTGGAATTCTGAGTTATCTCGCATGAATAGAGCGCCTCTGTCGGCTCTGGGCGAGACCGGCAGGGGCGCTTCTAGCAACTAGCGAATCCGTTCCAGGGGGCGAAAATTCTTAACCTCCGATCTTGGGTCCTTCCGGTCGCGCTGTTGTCGTCTCTTCCTTTGCCGCGACTGGCAGCGCAAGGTAAGCAAGAGGATTATGAACGGGCGCAGCAGTTTCTTCCGGGAAATCTGCGGCACGTCCGGTACATTGCCGATGTAAACCCCCACTGGATTCAGAAAACGAGCCGGTTCTGGTATCGCAAGTCTTCCCCCAGCGGGAATGAATTCATTCTCATCGACTCGGAGCGGGACGCCAGCGGTCCGGCATTCGATCACGTGCGCCTTGCGGCCGCGCTGTCTCACGCGAATAAACAGGAATACTCCCCCACCATGGCTAGTCGTCTAAAAGGACACCTGCTTCTGGAGCACGGCGACATTGACGACAACGTGCACCCCGTAGAAACCATGCGTCTGGCCGATGCGCTCATGAAGGCCAACAAAGATTTCGACATGCTTTTTGTGCCCAACATGTTTCATGGAGAGAGCGGGGAACACGCGCACTACCTGGTACGCCGGCGCTGGGATTACTTCGTGCAACACCTGCTCGGAGTTACACCGCCGGCCAACTTTGAAGTGAAGGAAGATCGAGAACCGGAGAGATCGAGAAGACGCCGTCGTTAGTGGCACTACCTTACACAGGGAAATTCCGATGGACCGAAGAACATTCCTGCAAACTATGGCGGTTAGCGCCGCTGGTCTCGAGTTGCTCGACGGTATAGCGGCCTCTGAAGGGCAGACCCACAAAGATGCCCGATCGAGCGCAGCTTCCGGTCCTCCTGTTTCGCTGGAAGGATGCACTCTCGTTTCAGAATTTCGTTCGAAAGGCAGCGCGTGGAAAGTCTATGAAGATCTTCGCACACGCGAAGGGGCGTTGATCTTTGTGTCGTCCTCCGGAGGGACGATCGCACTGGGCAAGAGCAGTGAGGCTTCCATGGCTGAGGGAGCGCCTTATCTAGGCCTGGCGCTGCGAGATATAGGAACGTCGTCCGCTGATTTGCTGGCGGATCGCCTTTTACAAAATGGAGACCCCGATCCGGAAGCAGTGAGAAGTGCCGCTCCTCCCATGGCATCAGCCGAAAAGAATCCCCGAATGTGGACGACGTTTGTGGGCACCAAGGAAGCCTACGACGTCACTCCGGTCTACCGCGGTGGTGGCACGCGAACTTATCACGCCGGCCAGTACTTCCCTCGATTGCGCGAGGCCGCAGAGCAAGGACAAATCTACGACGGGCTCGTCGGCGGCTGGATGCCGGCGGTGCGCAAGGTCATCACCACTGCAAACGAGGGTTACTGGGAAATCATCCTCTTCGGCGACGTGCGGCCGAACAAGAACAAATACATCGTGCACACGTGGCATCGTTCGGCGCGTGTTGAGGGCGGTAAGATCGTCGAGGTTGTGTATGGCCACAGCTATCCGGCCTTTCCGCCTGCGAGGCTAGATCCTAAGCCGGAGGAGTTCTATCGCGCTCTGCTGGAGTTCGCCGAATACTGGCAACGACTGCTGGACGACAGTTCTCCGGCCTCTCTGCCGCGGCAGGACTGGATCGATTTATCGAAGCATAGTTTTGCGAAAGAGTTGATGACTCGGCCGGGAGGCGTCTATCCGAAGTACGGTGCAGTCGATCGCGACTACGCCGGTTCGGAATACGACGCCTTTCAGGACATCTTCACCAGCGCCATCTACACCAATATGGAGTGGGGGCGACTCGATACGGCGCGGCTCTTCATCGATAACTATTTTTCCGAATATGTCGACGACAAGGGCATGGTCGATATGCGTGGTCCGGAGACCGCGCAATTTGGCATGACTCTGTCTCTTCTCGCGCGCTATTTCAATTACAGTGCCGATGCGCCGCTGCTTCTGAAACACAGAGCAAAAATCGAAGCGACGGCAAAGCAGTTGGCGGACATGCATGACGAGAGTCTCCAACTGCCGGAAGACAATCCAGGGCGTGGTCTGATCCGCGGGTGGAGTGAATCGGATTCTTGCTTGAGTGCAACGCCGTCGCTGTATTGGCAGCCTTATTATGCTAACAGTGCGTTTGCCGCACGCGGGTTTAAGGATCTTGGCAAGGTCTGGGCGCAATTGGGTCGGGCTGACTCGGCGCCTGCTATGCAAACTCTGGCTGACCAGTGGCTCATGCGCGCCAGGACATTGCAGGATCAGACCATCAAGAGCATCGAAAAAAATATCCAACGAGATAAGGCGCCGCCCTACATCGGGATCTTCCCAGGAACAACCCTCACCTTCCGCGAATCGCTTGAGAAAGAGAAGCCCAGTTCACAGCAATGGCCGCATCGGCCTTATGCCGAGCTACTGCAGGCTGACATCCTGCCTCCAAACTTGGCGAACCTTGTGATCGACTGCATGCGCGCTCACGGTGCAACCACTCTGGGAGTGGTAGCCAATGTGTGGCGCTTTGGGCCAGAGGGGAGAGAGATTCTTGGCTTCATCTCCTACGGATACGCTCAGATGCTTCTGCGGCTGGACCGGATCGAAGAGTTTTTGCTGTTTCTCTACGCGCACCGCTATCACGCGCACACCCGCGGAAGTTGGACGGCGGGAGAGGTTACCGGTATCACTGGCGATTCGGGAACTTACTGTGTTCCGGCGCAGCAGACCATTCCACTCTTGGTTCGGTGGATGCTCGTGCTGGAAGATTCAGACGAAGAGATTCTGTATCTGGCGAAGGGTGTTCCGCGAGAGTGGGTCGCCTCCGGGAAACCGGTCCAGATTCAGGAGGCTCCGACGCGCTGGGGGCGGGTTAGCTTTAGTCTGATCACGAAGCGGGAGGAAAAATCCGTGATCGGGCACATTGAGCTGATAGGAGTGGCGCGCCCAAAGGAACTACACTTCAAGGTCCGTCTTCCTGCGGGCATGGGTCTGGAACGCGTAATAGTGAACGGTGAACCGGTGTCTCTGGGAGGAGTTCACGGAGATACTGTGACGATCCGGACGAAAGGCAAAAAGCAGTTTGAGGTTGTGGGGCAAATCAGTTAGAGCGCGAGTTGAGTAGCCAATGGGATGTTCACGATTTCGAGCGCCGGCCTGCAGGCTCTAACTCGGGCTGGGCTTCAGCTCGTTTTTGTTCGAGTACTTCTTTGAGCGAGTGACCGGCATGGCGGATGTGCTCTCGAAGCAGGTCGCAGGCGGCGACAACGTTGCGTTCGCGACACAACTCGAGAATCTGGTGATGCTCTTCGTTCGCCCGTTTCACGCCGTGCGTCAAGTACAACTGAAGGCGGGTATAGCGTTCTCCGCTGTTGTTGACGTTTCGTATGACGGCCATAAAGCGGGGCTGGTTCGCCCGCGAGTAGAGGATGGAATGAAACTGCCAATTAAGCCGGCCCCAGGCAGAAACGTGCTCTTGCTTACGGAGCTCACTCACATACTTACGCAGCACTTTGTCGGCTTCACCGAAGTCTTCTTCGGTAAGATGAGGTATCGACAACTTCAGGACTTCTGGCTCGAGCAGGGCGCGGATGGAAAACAGTTCACCAATGTCATCCGGCGACAGCGCCGGCACGATCGCGCCGCGGTTGGGAACGATGGCAATCAGACCTTCGGCATCCAACTGACGCAGGGCCTCACGCACCGGAATGCGACTGACTCCGTACTGCGTCGCAATGGCATCCTGACGGAGCTGAGCTCCTTCAGGGATTTCGCCTCGGATGATTTGGTCGCGCAGCTTGTCGGCTACGGCGGAAGGCAGCGACTGGCGGGGGATGCCGGAATACGGTGCGGTCTCTAGGTCCATTTTCGCCGGCCCAAGTTCCTCGGTGGAAGTATACCGCAGAATGTATGCAAAAGGTGACTGAACAGGTATGAATGCTGTTCGAGGAAATGTATTATTTTCATTGGCTTGGAGCCCTCCTTTCTTCTCGCGTAGACGAAAGTAAGGGGTCAGGATTGACGGTTGCATATTGTATCCATAGGATATTAGACACGTGTTAACACCCATGTGGTATCCCGAGTGAGCGGTGATTCGTGATAGCAGTCAACGGATGGCAACGGGTTAAGGTCGTCGACTCCCACACTGGGGGAGAACCGACACGACTGGTCGTGAGCGGTGGTCCTGACCTGGGTAGAGGTGCCTTGTCGGAGAGATTGGAGCAGTTCCGCAACCACCACGACAGTTTCCGTTCAGCGGTAGTGAACGAGCCAAGGGGATCTGATGTGGTAGTCGGCGCATTGCTTTGCGAACCTGTCGACCGGACGTGCGCTGCCGGAGTCATCTTCTTCAACAATGTGGGCTATCTGGGAATGTGTGGTCACGGAACCATTGGCCTGATCGCAACGCTGGCGTACTTGAATCGCATCGCGTCTGGCGAGCACAGGATCGAAACACCTGTGGGTGTGGTATCAGCGGAGTTGCACGAGAGTGGCATGATCACCGTAAACAATGTCGCTAGCTATCGCAGTGCTGCGGATGTGGCGGTGAAAGTGCCAGGATACGGTGAAGTACGGGGCGATGTGGCTTGGGGAGGCAATTGGTTTTTCCTGGTTCGCAAACACGACATGAGTCTCGCCTTGAAGAATGTCGATCAACTGACGACATTCACGTGGGCCATCCGAACGGCACTGAGAGCAAGCGGGATCACCGGCGATCAGGGAAAAGAAATTGATCACGTGGAACTCTTTGCCCAATCGCAGGTCGCGGGGGTCGACAGCAAGAATTTCGTGCTCTGTCCCGGCAAAGCTTACGATCGCTCTCCCTGCGGGACGGGTACCAGCGCAAAACTGGCTTGCCTTTACGCCGACGGAAAGATCAAAGAAGGGCAAGTCTGGAAGCAGGAAAGCATTGTCGGCAGCGTTTTTGAAGGCACCGTACGAGTGAAGGATGGCAAGGTCTATCCCAGTATTACGGGATCGGCTTTTGTGAATGCAGAGGCGGAACTGATTCTGAATCCGCAGGATCCTCTCTGCATGGGCATCCGAGTCTGACGGTATGAGCAAAGAAACCTATGACGTTGTGATCGTCGGCGCCGGGATTGTGGGAGCGGCGTGCGCCGACACTTTCGCTGGACGAGGATTACGAGTCGCGGTTGTAGATCGAGACGT
>DATEHP010000124.1:0-9913 GCA_035279505.1 Candidatus Sulfotelmatobacter sp.
GTCATTTACACCTTCGCGGATTGTGTTGTGACGGAACGTGAACTCCTTGACCTGGTGAAAGCCGAGAATCTTGATGTTGCCTTTTCGGAGTTTGCTGCCAAAGTCATGTCTAAGTACGAACACTAGACGGAATGCAGCACCGCCAGCTATTTTCCTTGAGCACAACCGAAATAGGAGGGCGAAATGCCAATTAGCAGATGCCCGCGACTCGACGCCGATTCCGCTTGAATGAAGAAACTCGACCGCCTGGGCTGGGCGGAGGGCTTAGCGTTGTCCGCGTTTGGAATTCGCGCAGGAGTGCGTGTCAATGTTTCGGGTGTGTTGCCACGCGTTCTACCCCTTCTGCCTCCTGGATGGAAGAAATCACGCGGAGTCATCGTCGAACGATTGTATTCGTTGGTGCTGGCACAAGGTTGCGAGCGCCCTGGAGTGCGTCGCCTAAATGTGCTCTACGCGGACAGTATGCCGGTAGCGCGAGACGCTGCGTTGGATCAGGTGCTGACGGCTGGAGACGGACCTCCAGCGATACACCGCTGAAGCGTCATCCGATAGGACGTTTCTCCACGCTGGAGTGGTCGGCTGGCAAGGACGTGCGATTGTATTCCCCGGCCGAAGCCTCACTGGCAAGACGACGTTAGTCCGAGAGATGCTGCGGCTCGGCGCAACTTATTATTCCGACGAGTTCGCCATCGTGGATAACTCTGGCTTGTTGCGTCCATTTCCGCGGCCTTTGGGAATCCGGGACTCTTCCTATGTTCAGAGCAAGTACTCGGCCGAAGCGCTGGGCGCGACCTCAGGGGTCAAACCACTGCCCATGGGCATGGCAGTGATTTGCAATTACGAGGCTGGGGCGCAGTGGCAACCTACTGCGCTTTCACGGGGACAAGGAGCATTGGAGCTATTAGGCAACAGCATCGCAGTCCGAAGCCAGCCGCATCAGACTCTCAAGAGACTCCAAAAGCTGGTCAGTCACGCTGTCTTCATCAAGGGGACACGCGGCGAGGCCTGTGAAGCAGCGGCGTCCATCTTGAATCTATCGAGCGCATGAACGACCGGAGACACCATGAAAGAACAGGAATTCCCTCAAGCCCGCGTGGATTGCTTGGCGCGAGAATTCGGCGACGAGGTTTGGTCTACGACCTTCAACGCGACATGAGCCACTGTTTGAATTCCACGGCGGCAGCCACCTGGAAGCTGTGCGACGGTAACAATAGCCCCTCGCAAATCGCAAGGACGCTTTCACGAAAACACTCTGCGCTAGTGGACAAATCCGTGTTGGCCCTGGACCAGCTGGCGGATGCGCATCTGCTTGTGGAACCCGTAGTGCCCGTTGAGCGTACGTCCCGTCGTGTCGCCATACGAAGGATTGGTATAGCGGCAGCGACCGCTTTGCCTCTGGTTACTTCCATTGTGGCCCCTACTCCGGCCCATGCAGCTTCGTGCTTTCCCAACGGCCATCCACGTACTTCGCCTGCTCAGTGCTGTTCTGGTCTGTGCGGTCTCTTGAGCGGGATCTGCGGCAACATCCTCAGCCCAAACCGGCCACCGGCACACTGAGGTTCTTGCGCCATGGGGAAGCCGCACATGGTCGCTACCGTTCATTTCGGGAAAGGCCAGCGAGTAACGACCAAGGATGATTGCGGCGTTTCGGGCCGAACGTGTTCCGACAATGATCTTCGATTCAAGGTTAAAGCAGCCGCCACACGGAGTATTCGCGGGGGGAATCACGCAAGGACTGGGCCGGGAAGAGGAGATTTCTTGCCAGAGCGTTTATTCTCGTAAAGGGCTTGATCAGCAGCAGCAAGCATATCTTCGGGACGGTCCCCGGCTACGAATTGCTTCCAGCCGGCAGAACAAGTGATGCCAATTTTCTGGCCACGCCAGGCCGCTTCGAAAGGCCCAAGGCGATCCAGGACAAGATGCAACTGCTCAAGATTACATTCCGGAAGAACTAGGAGGAATTCGTCACCTCCCATCCGCACAGCGAGATCACCTTTGCGGATGGCACGATTGAGGCAGGCGGCAAATTCCTGCAATACCAAATCACCGGCCGGGTGACCGTGAGCGTCGTTAATGTGCTTGAAATTGTTCAAGTCCAGCAGCACCACTGTCAGAGGATGCCCTTTGCGAGAGGAGCGGGCCACCTCCGCAGCAAGGCGCTGCTCGGCAAACCTACGGTTGTATAGACCCGTCAGCACGTCGACCATAGCCATATTGCGCAAGAGGTGCGAATGGCCCTGCTTTTCTGCCAGCTGACGCCGGAGCCGTTTGATGAGAACCTGCTGATATAGGATGTAGGCGTTGAAGAGGACGACCAAGGCGATCAATCCGGAGATCGCTTCGTCGACCGTGATATGCAAGACGGTGGTTGCGCCTAACCTGAGAGAGGGTAGCGCGATCGAGACAACCCCCACGCTGAGAAGCAGCATCACAAAAATCGTTGTGGCCCAAATCTGCCAGTCTTTTCGTTCTATGGCGCGGAGGTTCTCGTCGAAGAAATCGCGTTCCTGACGCGGCTCTCCACGAGGTGGGCTTGAGTGCGCGTCGTGTTGGCTCATTGCTAGAGAGATAATAGAAAGCAAGCTGTCAACTTCCACCCTAAGGTGCGCCATAGCGAGGGTCAAGACCTATTGCCCGCGCATCCGCAGACTAGTTACTAACCAGCTAGGGTCCGGAATGTAAAATGGTCAGAGACATGGCTGGTCGTGGCTCAAGTGCATCTGGGAACGTACATCTTGCTGGTAATGTGGCCGGGGGTACCTGTCCTGACGGGTCCCTGTCCTTTGGTACTGGAGAGCCATAGTGGATTTCCTATCAAGATGGCAATCTATTCTTGGTAAGACAACTATGGGTGCATTCCTCATACTCGTGTTCTCCGTAGTGGTGTTGTTACGATTTGCCATCTATCAGTGGCGATTGATTTGGCTCACCACCGCTAATCAGCCGCTTTCAGATTCTTTGCGCACAGCGACCGGAGTTGACAGCGAATCCATTGGCGCAACCGACTTCAACATGCTTCTGGGACTTTGCAACGATTTGTCACCAGACCTTAAAAGAAGCACGCCTTGGCTGCGTGAAGTTACAGCGTATTACCGCGTTGTGGGGAAGCTCGAAAGACTCTTCCGGTCGGTTCAACCCTCAATTTCGACCTGGGCATTGGCAGAAATGAAGACCTGCTCGCGCTACGTCGCAGTGGTCCTCGATCAGCATCTTTCTGTCGATCTCGACCGGCAAGCGGCAGCGCGTTCCTGAAAAATTGGAGTGGGCTGAGACTAATTGGTGATAAGCGGGAGTAACATGCCCCAAGCGGATGTTCACGAGTTCGCTGAAGCGATAGCCTGTGGCGTAGAACAACTCCAGCATCGCCCGGCCCCTCGGATTCGTCGCAGCATCTATTAACTTCCTGACATTCGCCTCTGACAGGGCCCGCAGCAGGCGGCGCTTGGCGGGGCGGGTCCGCACGAGTCGAGGCGCAACGTCATCGACCACGCCGCGAAGGCATAGAAAGTCAAAAAATGACCGCAAAGCCCACAAATAACGATGAACCACATCGCCTGAGACGTCGCGGCGCGACGACTCGGTCATAAATTCCTGAATATCCATTGGGCGAACCTGGGAGAACTCTCGCCGCCCCCAAGACTGAAGGAACTTCCCGGCGACGCGATTGTAGACCTCGCGTGTGGTTCGGGAATACCGCTGGCACACCAGCCAATCGCGGTATAGGCGAACAAGATCGTGGTTGGCAAATCTCTTTAGGCTCATTTCAAACGTCTTAGCGTGGGTCGGGATCTATGTCGGAAGACGCCGAAAGTCAATCGACTGACCTGCTACATCACAAAGTACTTGACATACATATTAGCGAGGTATAGCACTGTTACTATGACGAGTGAATATACAGTCCCTTATATTCGCACTCGATAGCTAGCTGGCAGGAGATCACACCATGATTATCGGCGACCGTTTGAGGGAGTTGCGTGTGGCGAAACAGCTTTCACAGGGAGACATCGAAAAGCGCACCGGTCTGCTCAGATGTTATGTGTCCCGCGTTGAGAACGGACACACGGTGCCTGCCATCGAGACTCTGGAAAAGATGGCGCAAGCCCTGGAAGTGCCCATGTACCAATTATTTTATGATGGAGACGAAAAACCCGACTTAGCAATACCCAATCCAGTGAACGGCAATCAGTGGGGAACGTCCGGAAGGGAGGCACGCTACCTCTTAAGACTTCGCAAAGCCCTTGCCCGAATGCCGCCGGGGGATCGAACCCTCCTGTTCCAGGTAATACAACGAATGGCGGGCCGCCAACGCTAGCTGGCAATAGTCAGGTCAAGGCCGGACGCCCGCATAAACCGGAATCGCTCCGCGAGAAACACTCTTGTAAACCACTCCTCCCTTCATCACAAACACGACTTTGCGCACTGCCGTTATGTCGTTTACCGGATCACCATCCAGCGCGATAATGTCCGCTTGCCACCCCGGAGCGATCCTCCCGATCTGTTCACCCATACCCAGCGCTTCCGCCCCGATTGCATTCGCCGAAACCATCGCTTGCATTGGGTCCTGACCGCCGTCTCGCACGCGATCAATGAACTCCTCTGCGTTTCGTCCATGCGCTCCTGCTACCGCATCCGTCCCAAAAACAATCTTCAGCCCCGGCGTCTTCACCGCATGCTGCATCAGTTCATGGTTCATCGGCAGGATTTTCTCCATCGCCGCGAACCCTTCTGCCGTGTAACCCGGAGTACCAACATATTGTTCCTTGTGCAGTAGGTAGTTCTCGATGATCAACCCCGCCTGGGGATCAAGATAAGTGCCCTTCTCTGCCATCAATTTCAGGTCATCGTCCGTCGCCAGCGTGCCGTGCTCAATCTCCGTGCATCCTACAAGTGTCGCTGCCCGCACCGCATCCTTATAAGCATGCACTAGCGTCCGCAACCCCTGCTTCTTCGCCTCATCGCAAGCCGCATACAGTTGCTCCTTTGACAGCGTCATTTCACCGCCCTGCCGTATGCTCTGCGAAGCGAAAATCTTGATCACGTCAGCCCCAGCGTCTTTCTGCTTCCGCACGAACGCTCGAATGTCTTCTAGTGTTCCCGTCTTCTCGCCTTGGCCAAAGAGCGGCTCGACCGCTGTCAGGATTCGCGGGCCCGGCAGCTTCCCTTTGGCGATAGCATCGCGCAGCGGAATGTCGTTTGCCGCACCCGGACTCTGAATCGTTGTAAATCCCGCCATCAGCGTCACCCAGGCATTCGACGCCGATTGGTATGCGTCCTCCTGCGTCGTGCCTCCCATTCCCGAATTCTTCCCATCCTTCCCGAAGTTCCAGGTGATATGCGCGTGTGCGTCAATCCACCCCGGTAACACCGTCAACCCACGCAAGTCGTAATCCACCGCCCCCGACTTCGCCATAGCCTTCGTCTCAACCACAACAATCTTGGCCCCTTCGATCACGATCAGCACGTCGTGCAACACTCCACCCTTCCCGTCCAGCACCGTGCTCGCCGCAATCACGATCCGTTTGCCTTCGGCCGCAACCTGCGCAGAAGCTCGCTGTGCCAATGCGCACAAGGCCAACAAAACGAGAGCACAGGGAACCTTCACAAACCGCATCACTGACCTCCTAGCCACAAAGAAAAGCCTTCTCATAGATGGTCCCAGCACTCCTATTTGCGCCACAGTCACGCGCATATCTTGCCGCAGGCTGATCTCCCCTCGAGTGGATGCAGGATACATCACATCATGGGCCTATCCAATCCATGCCAAACATGTAGTTCGCATTGTTAGACCCAATGCGAAGATGGGAGAGGTCGCCGACCGAGGAGTGCCTCGGCGGCCCATTTGCCCAAGTAGACAGAAAGAGCTACACCGTGCCCGTTGTAGCCGCCGAGAATGACTACCTGTTTGCTTTGAGAATGGTTGCGAAAGATCGGTAGCATCCCTTCTGTGAGGAGGATTGGTCCACCCCAACGATGGGTGATCCGCACAGCTTTGAGGGCAGGATGCAAGTGTCGGACCCGGTCTTCCAGCGAGTGCAGCCGTTCGGCGGCTTCGCCTCGACGAACATCGTAGCGGCGCAAATTAGGGGTGCTGCTTCTGTTTGAGCGATCTCCGAGGGGGAACAGGGAAGGCTTGCCGGTGTAAGGTGGTACGAGCCCAGCTCCGAAAATGACGCCGTTGTTTTCCAGCAAGCGACCCCACAGATAGGGGAAGTCGATGGTGTAAAACGGCCGCCGCGAAGAGAGACCGATCTCCTTAAGCTGTGCGGTGGACAGCGGAGCCGTTGCCAGCGCGAACGTGAGTTTCGGAGCGGTTACCTCTCGCAGGTCAGACAACTCCTGGGAAAAGGCGTTCGTAGCAAGAAGCACCTGCTCTGCTTGAATCTCTTTCCGCTGGACGCGCCCGCTAATTTTGTAATGGACGTGCAAGCGCAGGGGCGTCGAGAAATCTAACTCCTTGACCTCGGCGTTCTCAACGATTTGCGATCCGGCACTTCCTGCCGCCCTTGCCAAACCGGCAAGCACTCTGCCCGGGTCTACCGTGCCGCCAGACACGAGCTTCACGACCCCCAGTTCCCCAGAATCATTCCAAGAAATAGGTGAATTTTTCACCGTACCAGTCCGGCCAAGCTCCCATACGCCAGGGAGCGTTAATCGCGAGTTAATCCGCAAGGCCCGTAAAATTTCCTTGTAACCGGCGAGCACATCGCCGAGTCCGGGGAGCCTACCCGCCGCAGTCTCAGTAAGCGCCATCCCACCGGTGCGACCGCTTGCACCATCGCCGAGTGTGGCAGACTCCAGCACAAGGACGGACCGACCGGGAGCAATTCGCCGCAACCATGCCGCAGCGGAAAGACCTGAAAAACCACCTCCAACAATCGCAAATTCAACCTTGTCCGGGAGTTCTCGCGCCGCAGGTCGGAAATCAATCGTCCAGGGAGGCGTTCCCCAGGGACGTTCTTTGCAAATCTCGGCGTTCGCCTCTTGCTTTTCGGCCCGCGGGTTGTAATGTTTTTTCAACTACCGACTCCGGCTGTGTGACGAGCGGCGTATTCAGTAGCGGATTCACGAACTAGCGTTTGTCTATTTTTCTCCGTCGAGTTTTATTTGCTTCGGCTCGTCCGCGACAACCTCCGGCAATCCGGCATACGCAGTGATCTTACCGCTGACGCAAATTCGCTTTCCTTTGTAGTCATTTTCGGGTGCTCCAAACTTACTTCGATTATTTCCCCAGATCACAGCAGTGAAAACCCGATTCGGATACCGTTTGTCGAGATTCAAAAATGTTGGCTGCCCCTTTGTTGAATTCGCGTATCGAGTGCTAACCACCTCGCCGCAGATAGTAGCTGTTTCGCCAAAATGTTCTTTCGCTTCCATGGGGAGCAACTTCTTCTGGGCATTCACCGGGATGGGAACGCTCAGGACCGACAGACTAATCAGCGATACAAGTATAATGAGCTTTTTCATGCAGCCCTCCTGAAGCGAGTTTGGATAAGTATTGGCCTTCCGTCAGGTATTCTCAACGAGATGGAGCCTACACCAGGTTGAAGCGGCGTTCGCCCTTTGGGGCTGTTGTCCAGTCCTGGCGCCGCACCGCGGAACTACTTTCACACCTGCACTGACCGAGAGAGTGAGGCATTCCCGCATACCCCACTCATGCCGCTATTTTCCAAGTGGCCGTCAAACGACCGTAACTCTCTTCAATCCTGTACCCTTTTGCACTAAGGAGTGCACGGCAGTCTGAGTGTAGTTGGGCCCGTGTATTTCGAGGAAAATCTTCGGCAAGGTGTGTGTGTCTGACCTGGTCAAGGGCCTGCAAACCAGTGGTACTCGTCTTCAGGACAGCGAATGGCGGACTTCAAGATTGGGTAAGACCGGTCGGCCCAATCGCATCCGCTGCACCGGAATTAATGCCGCTGCCGTGCTTCCAGCGTGCGCGACTCAGGCGAGAGAAAGCGCGTTGGTGTAGAGTACTGCAGATGTCATCTACAGACCGCCGCTATCGTGTTCTCGCCATTTGCGCACACCCTGTGCAATATCACGTGCCGATTTTGCGCCGCATGGCTTCGCGCCCTGACCTCGATCTACACGTTGCCTACTGCACGCTGAGTGGGGCGGAAGTTGGGTACGATCCCGAGTTTGGCACTACGATCAAATGGGATATCCCCATGCTCGATGGGTACGAGTGGACACACATTCCTAACAAAGGGTCAGGACGCGAATCATTTTTTGGTCTCCGTAATCCTGGTCTCTGGAAACTTATTCGCGAGGGCAAATTCGATGCCATCGTATGTTATGTTGGGTACGTCCGGAGCACATTCTGGATTTCTTTGGTTGCTGCCAAGACCTCTGGCGTCGCTTTCCTCTTTGGGACTGATAGCACCACATTAGAATCCCGCGGGGGGCGCACCTGGAAGCGAGCCGTGAAGAGAATGTTATGGCCACTTCTCTTCCGTTGCGCGGATCAAGTCATCGTTCCATCTTCCGGCACTCGCGAGCTTATGCGCAAGCTTGGCCTTCCCGATGGTCGAGTCACTTTGACTCCGTACGTTGTCGACAATGATTGGTGGTTGGCCAAATCCGCCGGTATTGATCGCGATGCTGTCCGTAGATCCTGGGGTGCCTCGCCCGGCGACGCAGTCATTCTGTTTTGCGCCAAGCTCCAGCCCTGGAAACGTCCTTTTGATCTACTCCACGCGTTCATCGAGGCAAAACTCCCGAATGCAATTCTGGTATTCGCCGGCGAAGGTTCGTTGCGTCCTGAGCTCGAAGCCGAAGTAGCCATTCTCGGTGTTGGCTCTCGCGTGCGTTTTCTAGGTTTCGTCAATCAGTCGCAGCTTCCCGCGGTGTACAAATCTGCTGACTTGATGGTTCTTCCATCAGAGTACGAACCCTTCGGCGTCGTCGTAAACGAGGCGATGTGCTGCGATTGTGCCGTTATCACGAGCGATCAAGTTGGTGCCGCGCGCGATCTTGTTATTCCAGGCCGTACAGGCTTTGTTTATCCGCGCGGCGACATTGCTGCACTGACCAGGATTTTGAAAGAAGCGGTTCGCGATCCTTTGCGGCTTCAATCACTGCGGCAGGCTGCCTTTGTTGCGATACAATCCTGGTCTCCGGCTCAAAATATTGCCGCCACGATCGAGGCCGTGCAAATCGCGGTTGCCCGCACTCAAGGCCCGGGAAGGGACGACAAACTACTGTCTCGGGCAAGTGAGACTAGGTCTTCCCCTTCAGCACACAATCAACAATGAAATGGCAATTCCAGGATGGGCACAACTCCGGTAGGTTTACGATAGAGAGTCATTTTTCTGAGTGGCTCGGGCCACCATTCATACTTACCGCCGGACAACTCCTCGTCCGAGTTTGTCACGACCTAGGTTTGTCGAGGAAGAATCTGGCGTGAAGCTTCTATTCTATTCTCACTACTTTGCGCCAAGCATCGGGGGAGTCGAGACCATCGTCCTCTCACTCGTCCGGGGTCTCGCAGAAGTGCGCACTCCGCACGGTCTTACTGAATTTGACCTAACTCTCGTTACTGAGACACCAGCCGAAGACTTTGATGATCGCATACTTCCATTTCGTGTTCTCCGCAAGCCCAGCATTCCTCAGTTGCTGCAGATGATCCGCTCCTCCGACATAATTCACGTTGCTGGTCCGGCCCTATCTCCTCTCTTGTTCGGGTTGCTGATCCGCAAACCTGTTGTTATTGAGCATCATGGTTTTCAGACGATCTGCCCTACCGGCCAGCTTCTTATTGAGCCGGGTGGCACCCCTTGTCCCGGTCATTTCATGGCTGGACGTCACTTCGAGTGTTTACGCTGCCGCTCTGACGGCAATTGGCTTACTTCTTGGAAGCTCTGGCTCTTGACATTTGTTCGGCGAATCCTTTGCTCGTGGGTTGCTGCAAACATCA
>DATEHP010000125.1:0-49531 GCA_035279505.1 Candidatus Sulfotelmatobacter sp.
CAGGAACCAGGACCATTTGGACGCTCGTCCGAAATTTAGGTGTTTCAACCGCCTTTTGAGCCTCAGCTTCTCTCACTCCCACTGTTAGGAGAAGTAGGATGCTGGAACAATAGCTCAACGGTGTCGGGAAACTCATAACAATACTCATAATTCGATTGGATCCGAGACCACATTAAACCATGACATTAGCCGTCAATGGGCACAAACTCGGCGAGTAGACATCAAGGGCTGAAGTGGACAACATCTGGTTGCTGCGCTTACTATCCGGACAGAAAGAGATCGAGGTGTCTTGATAGCCACTCTTTCAAGAACCGAAAACTGCGGGATACTCCGCTTGTGGCAAGCTTTTCATGGGTCGAAACGCGAAAGGATTTTCGTACAATAAACGTACAATAGAATCCTGCCGCACTTGCCAAGTTCTGTAGTTTTCTTATCCTTCAGCTTTTGGAAGATTGGTTTTCTGAATCTGCGAAATGTTCGCGTCAATTACACGCCGATCGAGACGAGCGGCTAACGCCGACAGTTGCTGTTCCTTTTCCAGTGCAGCCTCCGCCGTACGTCGGCGCTCGATCAGGTCCGCGGCCTGTCTGGCTAGTACGTCGAATGTCCGCAAATCTCGCTCGGACGGTGTGTGTTCTTCGCGCCAATGTGTTGAGATCATTCCAACGATCTGTCCAGTACGGGAGAGAAGTGGGGTACTCTGCACGGCTCGAATTCCTGTCTGGCGGTAAATGCGGAGGTCTTCAGTTCCAACCATGAAATCGCACTTTTCTATGTCGGACACAATTACGCGCTGGCGGGTTCGCAGCGCAGCAGCGCAGGTGCTACCCGAATCGGCAGGCACCCACTCCCAGAATTGCGAAGCCTCCGGAGTAAAGCCCCGGTACGCGAGCAGGAGTAGCTCCCCGCTTTGGCCACGTTCGGTGTAGAGCATCTGCATGCTTGCAAAATCAGAATGCATGATTACAACTGCAGCATCCGCAATTGTTTCGTACAAATTCTTTACACTCTCTTCTTGGATGAGTTCAGTGCTGATCTTCTGTAACAGCTCCAGATCTGCAACTTGCATTGCGAGTTCCCTCTGGCTGTCGCGAAGCCTGGCTTCTGTCTCCTTTCGTTCGGTGACGTCTATATTGATCCCAATTAGACGTTCGGCGGTTCCTGTCTTGTCCTTCAGACTCGCTGCCCGGCAAAGCATCCATCGTACCGACCCGTCCGGCCATACGACTCGAAACTCTTTTTCGAATGGCCCATTACCGGCAGCCTCGAACCCGCGCCGCAATTCATCACGATCATCCGGATGAAGTCGCTTCTCCCAATCAGCCTGCATGCCGCTGAATTGTCCTGGTGCAAATCCGTACATCTGCTCCAGTTCCCGTGTCCATTTGCTTAGGCCTGTCCTTGGATTCAGCTCAAAAGTACCGATGCGTGAGACCTGCTGTGCCAGTCTGAATCGCTCTTCGCTTTCGCGCAATGCGGTCTCGAGCTCACCGCTGCGACGAAGGATTTCCTGAACGTTCGTATCTGCGTTTGTGCTGCCATAGATCGGCATGCTGCCCGAACCCGTGTGTGTCTTAATGGCATTAACGAGCTCGGTACCAATATTGGATTTCACCACATATGCGCAGGCACCGGCACTCAGGGCTTGCCGCATGATATGAGGAAGATCATGTTGGCTGAGCATCACCACTCGGATACCAGGATGCAACCAAACCAGTTCCCGCGTCGCCTCGATCCCGCCTAGATTCGGCATGCTGATATCCATCACCACGAGGTCAGGAAACGTTTCATCCGCTTTGGCTACAGCGTCCCGACCATCCACCGCTTCTCCGCACACCTCAAATTCCGGATCCGCTTCCAGAAGCGCACGGACGCCAGTCCTTACCACTTGGTGATCGTCGACGACTAAAATTCGCATAAAAAAAGCTCCACCCTGAGCGAACCCGTGGCAGAGCAATTGACAGCATACTTAAATGAGCGAGCGCTCCGAAATACGGTGAAACCCTGAGTTGTTAGCGGCAAGCAAAAAGTATGCCGGCGACCCTGCCGGACGCGGCCCGACTGGTGATGCCTTGGCGCCAAAACGTTCTCTTTGCAAGAGACACGCCCGTTGTTTCGAAATCAGGCCCTTCGTTGGTTCCCAAACTTTTAAAATCCGGAATCGGACTTCCTTGCAAGCGCGATGCAAACGAGTTTCTGAGTAGTCGAACGTACTGTGCGTCGTCGCACGCAAACCGATGTGCACTCACTGACGAACAAACTGGCGCTCTCTTTTTTCGGTGAAAGCTCAGTATTTTGGCTTATTATCAATCGCTTGCAAGCAATCTTGGCCGGTTCCCGCCCGCCTGTCTCAAGTTATTTGAGATCAGCAGTTTTGGGCTGACGTCTTTTTGTTTCGTACAATTGAGCGCCCTTTTTTTCTCCGGACAATCTGCGTTCTTTAGCGCATGCGCTTCCGCATGGCGGCCACTCGCCGATGGCACACTTTCTGACTGAGTCCCATGGCTAATGCAGAGGTCGCTGACTTGCCAGATTCGAACTCCACCGGTCAGGACAGATGTATGTACGCCACTCTATGGCTCCTTCGATCTTTGGGCCGACTTGGGAAGCTTGATTAAGATTGCGTTCCCGTCGTACTGGATTGTTGCATCGGGCTTCGACGCGAGGTCCATGCCCACACCGTGCCCATCGTTGACACGCATGACGCGAAAAATCCTATGCCCCAGCATTCCTGGAAAAACGCCTACTCGAGTTCCAATTGTAAGTTCTTCTCTCTTGTCATCCCAATGTAGAGGAATTAGCGAATACACTCCATGCTCATAGTCGTAGTTGTCACCTTCATCTTCGTACAGCGTGAAATTGGCCTCTGCCCCTGCATAAATTCTCAGATCTATGGGATCAGATTTTGTTGAAACTGATTCTGCCAAGGGCCCCATCGGCAAGATTGATCCTGACTTAACAAGAATGGGAATTCGGTCAAGGGGAGTTTCCGCTGTGATGATTTGATCGCCGGTGAGGCGCTTGCCCGTCCAGAAGTCAAACCAGTCGCTGCCTGCGGGCAAATAGAGAGACCGCTGAAGAGCTCCTTCGGTGGTTACAGGATTAATGAGCAAAGTCGGGCCAAAGAGGAACTGATCTGAGATCTGCCGTGCTCCGGAATCAAAAGGAAATTCCAAAGGCAGCGCTCGCATAAGCGTCTCGCCATGGTGCGTAACCCCCCAAGCTGAGGAATAGATATACGGCAGCAAACGATAACGCAACTCGTCGTACTGCGTGAGGATCTTCTCAACTTCGGGACCGTAATTCCAAAGCTCTGCGTTTGATTTGTATCCGTGGACACGAAAGATGGGGCAGAAGGTGCCGTACTCAAACCAGCGGATCAATAATTCATGGTATTTGTCTGATGTGTATTGATCTTCGGGACGAAAGAACCCTCCCACATCAGTCGTCCAATACGGGATTCCAGACATGCTGAAGCTGAGGCCTGCGGAAATCTGCCGGCGGAGAGTAATCCAGTTCGAACTGATGTCACCCGACCAGGAGGCGGCCGCATTTCGCTGTTGTCCGGCAAACGCCGAACGCGTGAGAATTACGACTCGCTTCCGGTCCGTAGTTGACCGCTGGCCCTCGTAAATTGCTTTTGTGACATAGAGAGGATAGGCATTGCGAACTGCGTCGCCGCTGCCCAGAAAAGTTTGCTTGCCGTGCAGCGCATCGAACTCCGGCTCAGATGCGTCCATCCACCAGGCGTCCATTCCATCTGCAAAGATGCCGTTCTTGAGTTCCGACCAGAAAGCCGCTTGCGCCGCTGGGTTGAAGAAGTCCGTCCACGGGGTCCCTGGAACAAGAAAGGACTTGGCTGACATTCTTTTATAAACGTCCGTGTCTTCCCCAAATTTCGACCATATTGAAATCATCATGTGCAAGTCGTCGGCATGCAGCTGGTTCAGCATCTCTTTGGGCTGCGGATAGTGGTCTTCATCGAACTTCATCGCATTCCATCCGTATTTTCCCCAATACTGCCAATCTTGCACCAGCACATCGACCGGGATTTTTCGTTTTCGAAACTCCGCAGCTGTATCGAGAATCTCCTGCTGGCTGTGATAACGCTCTCGGCATTGCCAATATCCATAGGCCCACTTGGGGAACAGGGGCGCTTCACCCGTAAGCTGCCGATATTCCGAAATGACTTGGTTCAATTGAGGGCCATAGAAAAAGTAGTAATCAATGGCTTGACCCAGTTCGGACCGGAAGGTTGTCTCATCCTGAGGAGGCCGCATAGCCAACTGAACCCCACCGGGGCCGCCTCGCGCCGATACTTCATATTCCTTATTCGCCTCCAGGCTAATAGAGCCACTCGCCGACGTTGGAGTCCATTCATTCTGCAAATCGATTACCTTTTGACCGCCCACCTGGAGCGTAAGTTGAGTTCTGTTGTCGCTGCTCAAAACAAAGCCATAAGTTCCTTTAGTGTCAGTGGTGAACCTCCCTTTTCCGGTCGCAGGATCGATTGCGATCGATAGGTCTGCAGGATTGAAGTCGGTCAGCGAAGGATTGTTCCAAAGAATCCCGTATCCCTTGCTCGATAGCAGAAAAGGAATCGAGATATTTGTGTTCGCCTGGTGCAGTCGGATTGGAACTCCGCGGACGTTGAAAATTCCTTCCTGATGCTGACCCAGACCGTACAAGGCTTCGTCCAAAGGCGAAATAAAAGTTTGTTGAACTTGCCAAGTCCTCATCTCGGCAATGGCAGGCACATCAAAAGCTTTGCCGCCGCCCGCGGGTTCGGACAACACGGCGTCCCCTCTCTTGGAAAGAAAACTGACTGCTCCCGTCATCGCGTTAACCGTCACCGACACTGCGGCGGTTGAGAGTTTCACATCCTTTTTCCCAACCTTAACCACAACATTGCTGGCGCGGCATGGCTGTGAAACCACCGGCACCTTGGGGGAGGGTATTTCCGCCGTTGGACTGGCCACCACATGGATAACCCGGTCGCCGCAGGCTTCAATGCGCATGGTTCCGGCTGCGCTACGCAGGGTGATGCCATTCGAATCCGGATGCGATTCGCTAATGGCAAATTGCGTCCCATTTGCTGTGCAAAAAGCTGCAGAACATGAAAGGAACAAAGGCAAGGCAAGCTCGATCAGTTTGATCATGTTTTTGAATGTATGGATATGTTCTTACGTTCGTGAAAAGCCTTGGCAACTGCTGTCTCATACACTGAGCACAATCGCCTATTGGAACTCCTGCTGCATCCGGCCTTGCTCCATTGCGACGGTCGCGTGCATCAGTCCTTCCTGTTCAAGTCTCTTCGATACTGCAAAAGCCGCCATCGCTGAGTCGCGTTGTCCAACTTTCAAATACAGACGCGCAATCTGGTAATGCAAGCTTCCATCCTTGTCCGTTGGAAGAGCCAGCTTTAATTCAGCGATCGCCTGCTGCGTCCGATTCGTTTGCGCATACATTTTGCCGAGTAGAGCATGCACTCGGGGAACGAATTCCGGTTTGGCGTTCAGGCTTTTGTGAAGGTACCGCTCAGCTCCGGCGAAATCATCGCGAGCACAGAGAATTTCTCCCATTACGGCATTAAGTTCCGGATCAGCAGGATTCCGTGCCAGGGCGGCTTGCGCAATTGTCAAAGCTTCGTCGTTCTGCCCGTCGGCAAGGAGGGCTAGAGACACTCCCAACAATGCGCCGGTATCCTCCGGCGTCAGCGCCAAAGCCTTGCGGTATTCCAGCTCTGCCTCGGGGAAAGCCTTCTGCTGGCGATAGATGTCCCCGAGCAAGATATGCATTTTGGGCGAGTCGGGGTCGGTTTCGCTCGCCCGAGCTAGCGCATCGCTAGCGAGCTTCTGAGCCGACTTCGTCTCCCAATACAATCCCTGGGCTTCGGTCGCGCGGTTCGAAACCAACTTCGCCGCGGCATCGAAGACACTCCGATAGTCTCCGGTGGAGTATGCGCAGGAGGCGAATGCTTGGAGATTCCTGGTGTTAAGCTGTGTCGGTGCAGGGGCAAGAAGCCCGCTGCATTCGCTGCGGGTTCCGGCCGAGTGCAATTTCGCGACATCGACCCCCTGCGCCCTTGCCGGACTTGCAAACAAAGCTGGAGTCTCGGGTGGAAGATCGCCGGCAGCCACTCTTTGATTCAACAGGCCCTGTAACTCGGAGCGTTTCGCCAGTGTCAGTCTAGTGTTGAATACCTCTGCATTGGAGCGGAGATAAGCAGCATCGGTCGTCCATATAGCCTGAATTTGCTTCACTGCCTCGACAGCCGCACCGCTTTCCAGACTTAGTCGCGCAAGCCCCAATTTCGTAGTGAGGGAGCCTGGGGTGGAAACGAGTTCTGCGTGCAGTTCCCTGGCGGCTGCTTCGAGATCGTGCTGATACAGAAGAACTAAGCCATAGGCACCATGGGTGCCTGATGGGAATGATCGGGAATTTAGAGCAGCCTTGTAGGCTTCTGCGGCTTGAATAAACGCGCCTTGCTCTGCGAATGTATCTCCCACCAGTGCGTGGAAGTATCCTGAATCCTTGTATCGCGCCAGCAGGGTACGGGCGTCTGCTTCGACTTGCACCAGATAAGCGATTCCGAGTTGGTACCAGCTATCTGCGGTTCGCGAGTCCGCCCCTACAGCCCGCGTATACTCAGCAATTGCGAGTCGAGTTCGTCCGGTTGCGGTGTAGGCTTGGCCGAGTGCTAAGTATGATTCAGGATCTGTGGGTTTGATGAGTGCGGCCTTTTTCAGATAGGGAACCGCCTCTTTGAAGCGCTTTAGCTTGAGGAAGTCGATTCCTAAAAAAAGGTTGGGAACGAATAAATCGGGTTTCAAGCGAAGCGCTTCGTTAAAAGCGGCCATCGACTGCTGATTTTTCCCAGTCTGGTAATACATCAGGCCGAGATTTGCCTGAAGTTCGGCGATCTGCGGCTGTAAGCTGACTGCTTTTCGGTAAGACTCTACGGCTTTTTCGAAATCACCCCTGGCCTGGGCTTGTTGCGCCGAGGCCAGGAGAGATTCGAAGTCTAAACGCTGCTGCGAGACCGCTGATCCCGCCAGCAGGCAGACGATCCAACAATAAACAGGTACAAAGGTCGCGTTTCTCGGCACGCATCACCAATAGAACTTCAGCGCCGCTTGCATTTGGCGCGGTGTCCAGGCTTGCGTAATCGTCCCAAATCCAGGGCCCATGAATGTATTCGGACTGTAGAAATTGGTGTGATTTAGTGTGTTGAACATGTCGAGGCGGAACTGGAAACGGAAGCGTTCTTCAATCGGGAAGTACTTTTGAATACTGATGTCCCAGTTCGCGTAGTTGGGTGCGCGCAGATCAGAGAAGTAGCGGGGAGCATTGCCCAACTGCCAAGGTGCGGCGACCGCGAAGGCCGACGTGTTAAACCATTCAGCGCGACTGGGGTGAGCGAGGTGGTAGTCGCCGACAACATCAACATGTTGGCCTGTCCCGAAATAGTTGAGTCCATTCCCTGAACTCGTAACGGTCAGCGGAAAACCCTCTTTTAAGGTCAGCGTGCCGGAGGTCTGCCAGCCACCAACAATCGTGTTCGCTACTCCGCTCATCCCCGAGCCGAACCTCCTGCCCTTGCCTACTGGTAACTCGTAGACATAGCTCAGCACAAAGCTGTGAGGAGTGTCGGTTGCATCGACCGACTTCTCGGCAGCGAGATTGTAGACGTTGCGAATGTTTTCTGAGAAGTTTGCGGACGCGGAAGCCCAGTTTTCCGGCCCCCCGACATTGTCGACAAACTTCGAAAACGTATAAGACGCCAAAAGGGTAAGTCCTTCGGACACACGGTGCGTGTAATTGACATCCAGTGCGTTGTAGTGTGAGCCACCTGCGGGGTCCAGGGCTTCGCTGATGTCGCAGAACTCTGGGTGCGGCCGGAGCAGCTGCCCTTGCGCAATTGTGGGCTGATCAAGACTGCAACCGCTCGACGTAATGTGACCAAAGAACGGGTTTGTAACCTGGTTCAGCAAGGCGTTCCCCATGGAGAAGTACTTGGGATCGAGCTGATTGAGGTTCAGGCCGCTCGCTTGCACATGAACGCCGTGGTTGCCGACGTACGTAACATCAAGCACGTCATTCCGCGTAGGTGCGAACTGGAATCCATACATCCACTGCTGGGTGTAGTAAGTCTTGCGATTCCGGTTGACAGCAGTAACGCTGAAGCCGACATCAGTGAGGCCATCCAGCGAGCTTCCCACTACGGGTACCAAGCCACCGGAGAAGGCGGTACTCAATGTGTTGGCTGGCAAGAACCCGCCATCAGTCGAATTCGAAGCGACGTAAGGAGTAACGGAGGTAAATCCAGCCGCCGGACCTCCCCCTCGATACGTCGGGGGATAGAAGACGCCATACCCGCCTCGCATGACGAGTTTCGGCATTAGCTGATACGCGAAGCCGATTCTCGGCGCGAAGTTCTTATAGTTCGTATTGAAAAGGCCGCGGTTGCCTGAATTTGCAAATTGCAGTTCGCCGAGATAGTTCTGTCCCACGGACGAACTGATGGGGTTGACGGCTGTGTAGTCAAACGATGCCTGACGGTTGTATCGGTCGGTTACTGGTCTTTGAATCTCATAGCGCAGGCCGAGATTCAGCGTGAGTTTTCGGGTCGCTTTCCAGTCATCCTGTAAATACATACCGTGGAACCACGTGCGGGTCACTCCTGAAATCGCGATGCCGCTACTCCCGCTGTAAGGCACACCCAACAGCATAGAGGCAGTCGAATCGCCAGTTCCGGTGGAAGGATTGCTCGGATCCGGTCCGGCAGTGAACAGATTATTGAAACTGAATCCCGCCTGGTAGTACCGGCCCCCATTTTCATCGGTTGCGACTGCCATATACCCGAAAGAGAGTTGGTGCGCCCCGCGTACCTTCACGAAATCGACAGATCCGCTCGCGGCGGCTCGTGGAAATGCACCCTGCCCCGCACCTGCTACCGGCCCTTCCGGCAGATAACTGGCCATACCAATAATGGGGAACTGCGGCGAGTAGGTATCTATGAAACTGGGCAGACCAAGCGACGACGCCTTGAAGCCTTTGCTTTGCATGTCGTTGCCCTCGACCCATTTCATCCCACCTAGGTTCACGCTCATAGTGAAGGTAGGAGTGAAGACCCGGCTTAGGCCGATGCCAATGTTCCAGCGGTTGTTGGGATTTCGTTGCCCCGGACCAGCAGGATTGCTTGCGCCGAAGAAAGCAGCTTCTTCGTCCTTGTAGTTGGGTTTCTTCGAGAACCGCCCATACAGCCGAGTACTGTCGCTAAAGTTGTGGTCGATTCGAACGCTGTACTCGTTGGAATAGTCCGCCAGAACGCCCGTTGCGCTCCAGTTGTTTGACAACGCAGTGCTGAGCGCGGCCGGGTAATACTTGATGAGCTGCTGACCAATGCTGTTGATCAGTGCGCCCCCTTTATAAGTGGCCAGGTTGTTCCCGGGGATAGGATCCCGAATATAGCTCGTGCCCTGCACACGTGTGCTGAAGGGATCATACAGTTGGCCAGTGTAGATAGGCCTGCCCAGCGCGTCGGTCCCGATTTGGGCGCCCAACAGTGCCGAAAAATCCCCATTTTGGAAACCCGAGAGTGGAACGGTACCGGAGTATTGGCCAGCGTTGTGATCTCTATGGCCTTCATAGTTGAAGAAGAAGAACGTTTTGTTGGTTTGCTTGTAGATGCCCGGAATGTACACGGGGCCGCCGACAGCAACGCCAAACTGATTGCGGTGTGAAACTGGCTTTGGCAAGCCGGCCAAGTTGTTGAAATAGTTGTTCGCATCGAGGGCCGCGTTGCGCAAATAGTCGTAGACGTCCCCGTGCAACTGGCTGCCGCCGGATTTCGTGACCACGTTGACAACGTTTCCTGTGCTCCATCCGTATTGCGCAGTAAAAGAATTCTGTTGGACTTTAAACTCCTGCACGTTATCCGGAGAAGGGACGTAAATGACACCGCCCCAACCTTCGCTGGTGTCCCACGCGCCATCCAGAAGGAACGCGTTCGTGCCAAAATATCCTCCGCCAAAGTTGAGGAAGGAAACATCCTGGTCGGCGGAGCCCTGCTGTCCGCCCGACGAAATGGTCTGCCTTTGCGAAAGATTGTTGACGGACGAGTTCAACTCGACAAAATTGAACACATTGCGCAAGTTTAATGGCAACTCCTGTACCTGCTTGCTCGATACTTCTGCGCTAAGGTTGGCATTGTCGGTCTGCAGGAGAGGAGCGGCCGCCGTGACCTCGATTTGCGTAGAAGACCCCACAGAAAGACTGATGCTTTGACTCACCGACTGTCCCACCTCCAGCATGATGCCTTGCTGCTTGAAGGTCTTGAACCCCGACGCCTCTACCGTGAGGGTGTAGGTGGAGGCGGGTAACAGTGGGAACGAAAAATTACCCAGGGCGTCGGTTTTGAACGAGCGCGTGATTCCTTTTTCCGGGCTGCTTAGAGTCACATTGGCGCTTGCGACACGCGCCCCGGAAGGGTCCGAAACCGAGCCTGAAAACGATGCCGTTGAAGCTAGCGTCTGGCTATTCGCGACGGGCAGGACCGCGCTGATTGCCAGTACAGCGACGACCACCAATAAAAACAAGGAACTTCGAAGTTCGGGCATTGGCATGGCTCTCCTCTCGACACGGAGTAGAGTTATCGGTAACTGTACCGAAGTTTGAGAATCTAATACCACCAGGCTCCTGCTTGTCAAGAGTTTTTTCTAGGCCGCTTACCCAAGTCGGCGAGCACAGCGTTTTGCGACGCAGATTGGCTGACACCTTTCGAGCCCTCAGTCGCTTTGAGATAGATCGGCAAGCCAACGGTGATGACTTTGCTTATTTTGCGTGCAGGCAGCAGCCAACGTTTTTTAGCGGAACCTTGAGATCCTGCGTGGGGCCAGAGTCGTAGAACTTCGAAGTACGAGGTTCGTCGCAATCGCCTGTATCGCGCGAGAGTCTCCTCTGAATGCAGGTTCTGCCAAATCAAGCAACGCTCGAAATGCAGTGCTTGCGATTTGGTTCTGTGGCATTTGGACCGTAGTGAGCGGCGGGGTCATGCATTGCGCGGATGGGATGTCGTCAAATCCCACCACGGACAAATCTTTGGGGATGTTGACGGATAGCTCGAAGGCCTTGCGCATTGCCCCAATTGCCGTCAGGTCGTTCGAACAGAACACGGCAGTTGGTCTGTCGGACAAGGACATCAAGGCGGAAACTGCCTGCGCCCCGGCGGCGATTGTGTTATCTCCCTCAATCAGCATTTCTGGAGGCGTCTCCAAATCAATCTCCTCCATGCACGCGTCAAACGCCTGCTTTCGCCTTATTGCGGTTTTCAAATGTGCTGGCCCACTCACAAAGGCAATGCGCCTATGGCCCAAAGCAGCGAGGTGTTGCACGGCTTGGCGGATACCGTGCCGGTAATCAATTTGGACGGTCAGGAGTGGGCTTCCAAGGGAATCAATGTCGATTGCGACCACGGGCACCTTGCGGGAAGTGAAACTTTCGATGAGAACTGGGTCGACGCCCGAACCCAAAATTGCCAGCCCGTCGATCCTCCGCTCGATCATCTGCCGGGACGCCGGCTCCAGCAAGCGCGGATCCCGGATCAACGGGCTCAGCAGGATTCCGTAATTGTGCTGGATCGCCAGTTTCCCAAATGTTTGGACAATGTCCGGGAAGCCTGGGTCAGTGAGCTCCGCGATGAGACCAAGCAAGCGACTGCGACCGGAAACCAGTGCCCGAGCCTGCGTGTTTGGAAAGTAGCCCTCCTTTTCAATAACTTTTTGAACCCGTCTAGCCAACGCAGGATTAACAGTCGGCACCCGATTGATTATGCGAGAGACGGTAGCAATCGAAACGTTCGACCGTCTCGCGATTTCTTGGAGTGTCATTCTGCGTCTCTACCGAGGTTGGTAATTTCGGTGAAGTTATCGATAATGGATTCGGTCAACAACCTGCCTTCAGATCCAGTTGGACGGAAACTGCATTCGACCGTCAATGCGAGGGATTGTCGAAGATCACGCGAACCGCATAGGCGTACTTAGACGTACCCTGCGCAGGCAGGTGCAGGTGCAGGCCATCGGCGCGCTGCTCGAACCTCAATTCCACATTATTGCCCAGCAAGGTAGCCGACCGGACGCGTTGACTGCCGGCTGTTTGTGCGAGCGAGTGAACCACAGCCTCGCCGTTGGCCGGCCAGGCAAGGCCTATCGCATACAGCACATCGCCTTTGGTCGTAAAACGAAAATCTTCGGGTTTGTAGGTGGTAGTGTCGGTATCGTGAAAAGAGCCCGCTGCTACCTTCGTCGGCCCTTCTCCATAAACTCGCCACGGGCGAGTGCCATAAATCGCCTCTCCATTCACGTTGAGCCATGCGCCGACGTCTAAGAGCACGCGTTGAACTTCATCCGGGACTGTGCCGTCTGAGCGCGGGCCGATATTCAACAGCAGGTTCCCATTCTTACTGACGATGTCGATGAGTTGATGAACGATGAATTCTGGCGATTTGAAGGTGTCGCCGTTGATGTAGCCCCAGGATTTGTTGCTGATTGAAGTGTCGGTCTGCCAGTAAAGCGAGCGCATGTCGCCGAGTTGCCCGCGTTCGACATCGAGAACGCCAGCATGCTCCTGCATCGCGTAGTCTTTGTAATTGATGACTCCGATATGGTCGCCGTATTTCAAGGAACTGTTGTAATAGAACGCGGCGAAGCGTGTGAGATTCGCCCGGATTGAAGCCTGTCCGATCCACCAGTCGAAGTACACGATGTCAGGGTGGTATTTCTCAACCAGTTCACTGCTGCGCGCAAGCCAATCATCAGCCCATGCCGTGGAGACATAAGTGAAATCGTTGCTGAGAGGAGCGCCCCACGGAGAAATCCAGGTGTGGGCCGGGCCATAGAAAGCCGCGTACTGGGGATCGTTTATATCCGAGGGAATCTCCCGCCCTACACCAAGAAAGAAGTTATGTTCCACTCGGTGTGACGACAAACCGAACTGAAGACCCGCGGCCCTGACTGCCTTGGCCAGTTCCCCTGTGGTGTCTCGATGCGGGCCCATTTTGGCGGCCGTCCAGTCACTGAGGCCGCTGTCGTACATGGCAAAGCCATCGTGATGCTCGGCGACAGGTACCACGTATTTCGCACCCGCCTTTTTAAAGAGCTCTGCCCAAGCCGTTGCATCGAACTTGTCGGCCTTGAACATCGGAATGAAGTCCTTGTAGCCGAACTTCTCCAGCGACCCATAGGTCGCAATGTGATGCTTGTATTCCTCTGACCCCTCGCGATACATATTTCGCGGATACCACTCATTCCCGAACGCTGGGACGGAGTAAAGCCCCCAATGAATGAAGATCCCGAACTTCGCGTCTTTGTACCATTCGGGCGCCTCGTATTTCTGAAGGGATTCCCAGTCGGGTCGAAACGGACCTTGATGGTCGGCGATATCGACGTCTCTGAGCAGGGCGGACCGAGCTCCGTCGTACTTGCCGCTCGCCGTTTGCCATATCTGATCGATGCTGGTCGGATCGTGGGACACCGTGGGAGCTGTAGCACTCTGCGCGTGGAGAAACGTCAGCGAGGACAGCGCCACAATAGACGCGCCGATTCTACGGATTGAGCATGCCCGGAATGCAGAGCGCAATGGTCTAACCCTCCTTTGTACTATGCGAGAGACGTGTCCGCCGACGAGCTTAACCTGGCGAATTTTGGCCACAGGAATCCGTATAGAGCTATGAACACAAAACAGACCAGAGGCACGATAAAGCCAACGCGCATCGAGTGCAGGTCGGCGATGTGGCCCATAAAGGGAGGGGCAATTGCCCCCCCAACAATAGACATTACGATAAGGGAAGAGCCCAGCTTAGTGTGTTCCCCTAGTCCGCGAATGCCCAACGCGAAAATAGTAGGGAAGCCAATGGACATGAAGAAGAATGTCGCAAACATGGCGTACAGCCCCGCTTTGCCGCCCCCGATGCTGATCGCTACCAGCACGACATTAAAAAGCGAGTAGATGGCGAGCACACGCTCCGGTTTGAACTGGCTAATGACGGCACTGCCGCACAATCGCCCAATCATGAACAAGACAAACCCGATTGCACCTAGCCACCGCGCTGCTTGTAGGCGGGTGACTCCCGGATCGTTTTCGAGTACGTAATTGACGAAGAAGCTGAAGATTCCGGTTTGCGCTGCGACGTAAAGAAACTCAGCAACAATGCCTAGAGTGAAATGCGTGCGCCGAAACATGTCCCAATTTCTTGAGACAAGAAGGTAGGCAGCTATGTAAGCAATGACGAGCAGACCGTATTTCACCGGCTGGAAAAACGCCTGGTTCAGATGAAGCAAGGTCCAAAGTAGACCTAGAATTGGCGCGATGAAGAAATACAGCAGTCCGCAGGTTGCGGCTAACAGGACCGCGATAGCTGCCGACTGGGCGCCCGAAGGCCTCAACCGATTCAGACCTGCCATTGCTTCATGGCTTTTGTCTTCGGCATGTAAATCCGGAACTCTCGAGACGGCAAATACGGCGATCAACAGGGCCACAAAAATCCCAATCGCTATGTAAGGCGTCGAGAGCCCGGCATTTGCATCCACTCCACCGCTGCGAGAGAAAACAAAGTAACCGCCGACAATCGGCCCCAGAATCCAGCCGGCGCCATTCAGGGTCTGAGCGATGTTGATGCGGGTCGGGCCAGATTCCGGAGAGCCCAGAACGGTAGCATACGGGTTCGCAATCGTTTCCAGGCATGTCATGCCCGCCCCGATCACAAACAAGCCCAACAGAAAGGCCCAGTATGTGCCAATGTTTGTAGCTGGAACAAACCAGAACGCACCACCCGCAATCAGCGACAAACCAACAAGGATGCCTCGTTTGTAGCCGAACCTTTTGGCAATCAGGCCGGCGGGAATCGCCATAAGGAAGTACGCCAGATAATTCGCCGCTTGCACCAACCCCGACTGTTCCTTGTTGATGTGCAAGGTGTCCTGAAAATGCTTGTTCAAGACATCAATCATCCCATTGCAAAAACCCCATAGCAGGAACAACGAGGTCAGCAGTACGAAAGTGAAGGCGAAGTTTTCGCCCTGCGCTGTGCGAAACAATCCGCGAAGCCTGTCGGCCGGGCCAACGACAGCGGTTGGCTCGCTAGTATAGGAACTCATGCGCTCAATCCAATGAAACAAGAATCTTCTTGAATCCTGAAGGATTTTCACTCCAGGAATGCAGTGCCTCTGGCGCTTCCTCAAGGCCAACAACTAAACTCGCGAATTGCTCGACTGGCAACTTTCCAGCCTCAAACAGCCGGATCACTTCATGGAAATCTTTGGTTTCAGCATTTCGCGACCCGAGGATGTCCAATTCCTTTTGCACGAACAGCTTGGTCTCGTAGCTCACCGGTTGCTTGGCGTACCCGATATAAACAACCCGGCCTGTGTACGCGACCTCTTCGACCGCCGCTCGGAACGTCTCCGGAGTGCCCACTGCTTCGATGATGACGTCAGGGCCACGGGCATCAGTTATCTCTGCCAAACGTTTGTGCAACGACTCCCTTGCACTGTTGATGACGATGGCGCCAAAAGAGAGTCGCGCAAAGTCAAGCTTCTCGTCATCCACGTCAATCGAGATCGTCCGAGCACCCCGAGCACTCGAAGCTGCTACGGCTCCAAGCCCCACTCCTCCACAACCGAAGATTGCGACCGTATCGTTTGCGGTGATTCGTCCCCGCGACGCCGCATGAAAACCTACGGTCAGCGGCTCAACCAGGCATAACTCCTTGAGCGTCAGGCTGGCAGGAAACAATCTCTCCGGCGGCAGCGCGACGAATTCGCTCAGTGCACCGTCGCGTTGCACACCCAGAGTTTCGTTGAACTGGCAGGCATTGGGTCGAGCACGCAGACAGGATGCGCATTTCCCGCAGTTGGAATAGGGAGACACTGCCACATCCGTTCCCGCAGAAAGCCTGCTGTCTTGGCCTTTGTTTTCGAGAACTGTAGCGGAGACTTCATGCCCCAGAATCCGTGGGTACGAAACAAGTGGATTGAGGCCGCGAAAGGAATTCAAATCGCTGCCACAGAATCCCACCATCCGCACGTTCAGCATTACATTCCCCGGCGTGAGCAATGGATCCGGAACTGTCTCGATCGATGCCTTTCCAGGCTTCTGAAGTACAAGTGCTTTCATTTTTGAAGAATAGCTTCTCGGCAGCAATGAATCATCGTTGTGCGGCCCGTGTCTTCTGTCCTCTTCCGGTCTTCGACCGCATTGAGACGCGAAGCCGCTTCTCAGCGTCGGCATTCCAATACCCGCACTCCAATTCCAGAAACACTGATGTATATGGAATGCGCATGTTCGTCTTGATTAGCAGCACGCGAAACTTCTCACCTACCCGATCCAGAGTTGAGATGATCTCTTCGTGCGGCAGAGTACGGACTTCATGCCCCTCCAGCAGGACGCCTAATTCCTCCCGATATGAACTGATCCCGGGTGCATCGTCATCGCTAATGAAATTCAATTCCCTGTCCGTACGGATGTTCGGCTTAATGTGATTGCACCCGCCAACAATGGCTAGGATCTGTTCCAGAACTGTAATTTGTGCCTCATCGACCACGATGGTTTCAATCGCCTGTCTGGATTGCGCGGGATAGGCCGAATCCGCTATGACCAGCCAGTTGCGGTGACCGTACAGTTGGAGCCGATCTTTGAGGGTGTTCTTCCAGTTGGCTTTCATCTAATTGCCAATTCTTCGTTAGAGCAGATCGCAACCTTGCCGCATTTCCCTGATGCCATAAGAGAATACGCATTGGCCGCATCCTCAAGGCCGAAGCGATGCGTGATTATGTCCGCGGGGTGGAGGTTCCAGCGTACGAGACGTTCCACCAACTCCTCCATCAACCACGTTGATGTGACCCATGATCCATAGATCGTCTTCTGATCGTGGATTAGGTCAGGCGACGGCTGGAATTCGACGCTACCTCCTTCACCGACAAGGGCGATCTTTCCCCACTTGCGTGTAGCCCGAATCGCTGTAGCGCGTGCATTCGCATTCGCGGAGCAATCGATCGCTCGCTCGACTCCGAAGCCGAATGTCAATTCTCTGACCTGATGCACATTGTCGGCTCCTGCATTCAGAACGAAATCACACAATTTGAGAGAAGTAGCTAGCTGCAGACGCTCGGGAACAACATCAATTCCGATTATCTGTTGGACACCCAGCTTGCGAGACAATGCCGCGGCTGCAAGTCCTACAGGCCCGAGTCCGGTGATCAATACGGAGTGGTTGCCGTTGAGTTGAATCTTTTCAATTGCTTCGTATACGGTCCCGAAGCCGCACGCGACCTGCGCCCCATCTGTGTAGGAAAGCTCGCGCGGCAATGCGATGAGATCCTTCTCTTCGGCAATCATGTAGTCGGCCATTCCGCCATCGCGTTGCCAGCCGTAGGCTCGCCGGTATTTCTCATTCGTGCAGGAAATCATGTAACCACGGCGACAGTCGTTACAAACGCCGCAGCCAGAAATGTGATACACGATCACGCGATCGCCGACAACAAAGCGCCGACAACCCGGCCCAATTTCGACGATTTCACCGCTTGGTTCATGGCCGGCGATGACTCCCTGGTAGCCTTCGGGGCCCTTGCCGAGATGCTCGTGATAAATGCAGCGAATATCGGAACCGCAGATCGTGGAGGCTTTAACCCGGATCAGAACTTCGGCATGGCTCGGGTGAGGTATCGGAACCGCGCGGAGATCGACTCTGTCGTTCCCGGGCAGAAACGCCGCTCGCATGCTTTGTCCCATAGAATTCATCACCTGATTTCAACCGCTCTGCTCAAGGTGGAGTTATCTCACCATTCAGATCCCAGAGATCTTCCCATGACTGGCCTTCTTTCCAAAGAAACACCTGCCCCTTAATTAGCCGGCAGTTGCGGTCGATCGCGCTGATCGCTCCCATCTCATCGGTACTCAAAGGCTCGTTGACGATGGATTCGAGATTACTGAGATAATGGCTCCGGTTCGTGGAAAATGGAATGGGAACCTGCCCGCGCTGGACTGCCCATTTCAAACAGACGGCAGCTGGATGTACTCTCAGTCGTTTAGCTATTTTGAGGATCACTGAATCCTGGGTTGGTGCTGTGTCCTCAGGGGTGCGATCTCTCTCGGGCCGCCCTGGCGAACCAATCGGGCAATACCCTACCGGAATCATTCCATGGGATCTGACGAAATCGAATAATTGCGGCTGCTGAAAGTGAGGGTGTAGCTCCATCTCATTCACCGCCGGCTTGATCCGAGCATCGCGCAGAAGAAGCTTCAACTTAGGGATTGTCATATTGGAGGTTCCAATATGGCGAATCAAGCCTAGATCGACCAGTTCCTCCATTTTGCGCCAGGTCTTCATGAACTCGGCGTGAATGTAGGGCTTCGCGTCTTTGCCGCGGGAACTCACGTCACAGCCGGGCGGGTGGAAGTTGGGGAAGGGCCAATGAATCAGGTAGAGGTCTAGATACTGCAATCTCAAATCCGCAAGCGATCGTTTGCACGAGGGGATCACGTCTCGTTCCCCATGCTTGTCATTCCAAAGCTTCGAAGTAATCCATAACTGCTCGCGTCCGATGCCCTGAAGAATCTGTTGCAGTGCGAAACCAATCTCGTGTTCGTTTCCGTAGACGGACGCACAATCGAAATGCCGATATCCCACTGCCGCAGCGCCTTCGACCGCGCCAGCCACCTCAGCAGGCGATACGTGGTCTGAACCGAAGGTTCCTAACCCAATCGCCGGCATCCGGGCCCCTGTATACAGGATCCTCTGAGGCACCAAGCCAGGATCGACATCCGCGTGAATCAGCGGCCCCTTGCTCCCTATTTCCATTTCAGTTCCGATCGTTCTTTGAAGAGCGCTTCCTTTTCCTACAAGATCACAAGTTCCTACAAGATCACAAGCTCTATACTCGGAGCACAATAATCGGTAAAGTTACCGATGTCAACCGAAACAAAGATCCGCGCTGACGCGCCAGTAGCAAGTCTCGAGAAGCCGGTTATATATACTGTTGAGCGATCTATGAGCACACGAATGAAGGACATTGCCAGGGATCTTGGGGTGTCTGTGATCACTATTTCCAAGGTCCTGCGCAACCATCCCGATGTAGGGGACGAAACTCGCGAGCGAGTCCTGGCTCGCGTGAAAGAGCTCGACTATCGGCCTAATCTGGCCGCCCGCAGCCTGGTGACCGGCCGCACTTACCTTGTAGGACTCGTTGTTCCCGACCTGCTTCATCCTTTCTTCGCGGAAATCGCCAAATCCCTGTCCGAGACCCTCAGGGGTGGCGGTTATTACCTGATCGTTTCGTCATCGGAAGAGGATCCGGAGGTTGAGGAACAAGAAATCAATCAGTTACTGGCCCGGCGCCTCGACACTCTAATCATCGCTTCGTGTCGCTCCACCGTGGATCTCTTCTTCCGTATCGAAAAGCAGAAGACTCCCTATGTTCTTGTCGACCGCATCTTGCCTGGGCTTGCCGCGAATTTCGTTGGAGTGGACGATGAGGCTGTCGGAAGAATTGCCACAAAACATCTGATTGACATCGGATGCAAACGGATCGCTCACATTCGTGGGCCGGAGACCAGCACGGGTATCCGCCGCGTTGAGGGGTACAAAAAGGCACTCGCACAAGCAGGCCTCAGGAGTGTCGACGATTACCTGATTTCAGAACGCAAGGGCGATGTCGAAACCAAACAGCGTGGCGCCGAGGCCATGCGGCAACTCTTAGGCCTAAAGCCCCGGCCCGACGGCGTCTTCTGTTTCAACGACCCACTGGCGATGGGAGCGATGAATTACGCGCTGGATCAAGGAATTCGTATTCCCGAAGACATCGCAGTCATTGGCTGCGGTAACCTTCACTACGACGATTCACTCCGTGTGCCACTGTCAAGCATCGATCAGCACAGCCGACAGATTGGCGAAGAGGCTGCGCGCATCGCTCTAGGAATCCTGAACTCAAAAATCCCGCCCAAACCTGAAACCGTAATTCTGCAACCGCAGTTGATCCAGCGTCGATCCACAGAGAAGCGTGGATCGAGACGTGTCTCCGTAAATACAAGGTCTCGTTCCTGACCCAGTGTTGGCGCGATTACGTGCAAACCCGGTTCCATTTGGCATTCTGCCATACGATTCGCTACAGTTATCGGTACATAATCTGGGTACGGTTGCGGAGTGTGCCAGCGGATTAACGTTCGGCAGGGGTTGACGAACACTGCGTATGCTCACAAATCGAAGGCGCTTCATGAAAACTAGCGGCAGCATGGCAATTGGCGCACTTGTGCCTTTTCGTCTCGTTGCTGATCAGAAGAATCTCGGGCCATTTCAATGGATGACCGGGAATCTAGTTTTTTCGTTCGACGTACTGGCCGGAAAACTGCGCCAAAAGCGTCTTCTCCCGTCCGGTGGCTTGATTGAGCAAGACAATTCCTCTGGTGTCGAAGTCGCCCTGCAATGCAGCGGGGAAAATTCCCCAGATCAAGGCATGAAATCGGGCATGGGCCAGCCCGGCGCTCGATTGTTGTTCGCTGGCTATCGCGAGGAGTCTACGGGCGCAGGCAAGCGGCTAATCTGTACGCACACAGACTCGATCTTGAACTTGCAAGTGGATTCTGTTTATGAAGCCTTCGACCGCGTTCCCGTCGCCCGGCGGCATTCACGGGTTACGAATAACAGTCGTGCAGCAATCGGTATTGAGTTCTTGAGTTCGGCAATGCTCCACGGGCTCTCCTCCCCACAAGAATATGACCACGAACTCCGCATCCATGTTGCCATGAACAGCTGGATGGCAGAGGGACAATGGCATACGTTTCGCCCGTCCGAGATGGGCTTCGTAGAAAACGAACGAACGAGTTGGTCCGAGGCAAGAGCCGGAAGCATTGGGAGTTGGTCGACAGAACGATACCTGCCCATGGCGATAGTTGAAAACTTGAAGCTAGGCCTAGCCTGGTTCTGGCAGATCGAACACAACGGATCGTGGTATTGGGAGATATCTAATGTTTCGGCGCGCAACAACTATGCCGATGACGTATACGCGTACCTGGGCGGTCCAGATGACCTGCACTCCGCAGCCTGGAAACGTTTAGAGCCGGGAGAGACCTACGAGACCGTCCCCGTGACGGTTGGCTGCGTGCGCGGTGGGTTCGACCAAGCAGTTGAGGCGCTGACCCGGTACCGGCGCGTTGCTTGTGTAAGAGCAAGCAAGAACAATTCGCGATGCCCTGTGATTTTCAATGACTACATGAATTGCCTTTGGGGTGATCCCACAGAACAAAAGGAATTACCTCTCATTGCTTCAGCCGCAAAAGCCGGCTGCGAATACTTTGTGATCGACGCCGGGTGGTATGCAGAAATTAAAGAGGACTGGAGCCCCACTATAGGCTCGTGGCAACCAACTTCCAGTCGGTGGCCGCATGGACTGAAATTCGTACTCGATCAGATCCGACGAAATGGAATGATCCCCGGACTATGGCTCGAGCCGGAAGTTGCCGGAGCGAAATCACTTCTTGCCCAGAAGCCAGACATCTGGTTCTTCATGCGGCACGGCAAGAGGGTGCTGAAGAATTCGAGATATCTGCTGGATTTCCGCAACCCAGAGGTGCGTGCTTATTTGGATGAGGTGATTGCGAGACTTGTAAACGACTACGGCGTTGGCTATATCAAGATGGACTACAACGTCGATTCTCTGCAAGGAACAGAGCTCAACGCAGATAGTTTTGGACAGGGCCTGCTTGAGCACAACCGGGCCCATCAAGCATGGCTCGAGAGCATTCTGAAGTATTACCCCGAATTGGTGATTGAGAACTGTGGCAGCGGAGGCGGCCGTATGGATTACGCCATGCTCAGTCGCCTGCAGATACAGTCGATGACAGACCAGGAGAATTATCGAAAGCTACCCCCGATCCTGGTTGGCGCGTCGGCAGCAGTTTTGCCGGAGCAATTGGCAATCTGGTCTTATCCCTTAGAGAATGCTGATGCCGATCAGGCCAGCTTCAACATGGTTACTGCGATGTTGTGCCGCATCCATCAAAGCGGGCGATTGGACTCGATTTCGATGGACGCAGGAAAACAAGTAGCTGAGGGCATCAGGATCTATAAAGAAGTTCTTCGCAAACACATTCCGGAAGCAATTCCCTTTTATCCGCTTGGAATGTCCGATGTCACTAATCCAGATGCTCCAGTTGCTCTTGGGATGCGCGCTCCTACGCAAACCCTGCTGGGAATCTGGCGACTCGATGGACCTGCAACCACGAGAATACCGTGGACGAACGCGGATCCTAAACTTCTGTACCCGCGTGATCTTGGAATCAAAATCGCGGCCTCAGACAGAACATTGCAGATTGAATTTCCTCGAAGCCGGATGGCCTGCTTGCTTACTGCTTGATGAGCCAACTCGTGCTTTGATCACATCTTGCAAAATTCGTCAAACATCGCTCAATAGTGATTGGGCACAGATAGCAGTCGAGGAGAGTTGAGATGAAACACCTTGGGATCGCAATCATGTTGGTTGCAAGCTTTTGCTGCGCGCAAGCACCGGAAGAATTTCAGCCTTCTTCGACCAACGTCTGGGGAGCAGAGTACCCGCGTGTTGACGCTAGCGGAAGAGTGCAAATCCGCGTAAAAGCTCCAGACGCAACGAAGGTCAAGCTGAATTTCTGGAGCGGGCCCAAAATCGAAATGGAAAAGCAGCCCGACGGTTTCTGGACCGTGACAACGCCTCCGCTTGTTCCGGGATTGCACTATTACACCTTGACCATTGACGGCGCCGAGGTCAGCGACCTCAACACGCATTCGTTTTTCGGCGGGACAAAGGAGGCGAGTGCGGTCGAGGTTCCGGAACCCGGCTCTACGTATTACTCGATTCAAGAAGTGCCCCACGGCCAAGTCCGGGAAGTTTGGTATCACTCGAAGGTCACGGGCACTTGGCGGCACGCGCTCGTTTATCTACCACCGAATTACGATACCCAGACTACCGAGCGCTTTCCTGTGCTGTATCTCCAGCATGGCGCCGGTGAAGACGAAACGGGATGGATTCGGCAAGGGAATGCCAATTTTATTCTCGACAATCTGATCGCGGCTCGAAATTGCAGGCCCATGATTGTGGTGATGGCGTATGGATACGCACGGCGCTCCGGCCAAACTCCTCCGGATTTGACAGGAAAACCCTTTGGCTCTCCCGAAATGCTGAAAACCATGCAGGACATGGCAGCCGCATTTGAAGACGATGTGACGCAAGTTCTGGTCCCGTACGTTGATTCGACGTTGAGGACACTTTCTGATCGCGATCACCGTGCGATGGCGGGGCTTTCGATGGGAGGAATGCAGACCTTCCAGATTACCCTCAACCATCTTGATCTCTTTTCCTACATTGGTGGATTCAGTGGAGCTGGAGGCATGCTCGTTCTCGGCGACCGGAAACTCGATCCCAAGACGGATTACAACGGCGTATTTGCTGATCCCGCCGCATTCGCAAAAAAGGTGCACTTGTTATGGCTGGGCGTCGGAACGCAGGAGCCGGAACGAATGCGTGCGGGCCTGCTACGTCTACATAACTCGCTTCAGGAGGCAAATATTCAGCACGTCTTCTATCAGTCACCAGGAACCGACCACGAGTGGCAAACGTGGCGACGTGATCTGAAAGACTTCGCTCCGCGACTTTTTCAGTCCGGGGGAGCGAAATGAACTACCTCAGAACAATAGTCTCTTTAGCGTTTGCTGCTTGTATTGCTTTCCTGAGCTTCACGGCTTTCGCACAGGAAACGTCCAATTTGCCTTATACGAATCCCAAGCTTCCGCCGGAAGAACGCGCAGCGGACTTGGTGAATCGCATGACGCTCGAGGAGAAAGCCTCGCAACTGGTGAATCAGGCACGTGCGATCCCCCGCTTGAATGTCCCGGCTTACGACTGGTGGAGCGAGGCCCTGCACGGCGTTGCAGTGGATGGCACGACGGAGTTTCCCGAACCTATAGGACTCGCAGCGACCTTCGATACGCCGCGCATTCAAGAGATGGCTACTACCATTGGTATTGAAGCGCGCATCGTTCACGCTCAGGCTGTACGCAAAGGAACCTTCCCGATTTTTCATGGTCTTGATTTCTGGGCGCCCAACGTAAACATCTTTCGCGATCCGCGGTGGGGACGCGGTCAGGAGACCTACGGCGAAGATCCATTTCTCAGTGCGCGAATGGCGGTCGCCTTTGTCACCGGAATGCAAGGCGATGATCCTCGCTACTACCGGACCATCTCGACGCCCAAGCATTTCGCCGTGCACAGCGGGCCCGAACCCACTCGCCACTTCGCTGATGTGGATGTAAGTAAGCACGACCAGCTCGACACTTACTTGCCCGCTTTTCGTGCCGCCGTGGTCGAGGGACGGGCGGGATCTGTCATGTGCGCATATAACGCCATCAACGGAGAACCCGCCTGCGCTAGCCAGTTTCTCCTGCAGCAAACGCTTCGTGGGGCATGGCAATTCCATGGCTATGTAGTCTCCGACTGTGACGCGGTTCGAAACATTTTCCGGGATCACCACTACCGCCCGACCCAGCCGCAGGCCTCGGCGATCTCGCTTTTGCGCGGGATGGACAATGAATGCATCGATTTCGCTAAAGTGCCGGACGACCACGACTACCACCCTTACATCGATGCGGTCCAACAGGGATATCTGCCCGAGAGTTCCGTTGACACCGCGCTGGTCCGCCTGTTCACGGCTCGCGTTCGCCTTGGGTTGTTCGATCCTCCAGACGCGGTTCCCTACAGCAAAATTGAAGAGAAGGCTCTCGACAGCCGAGAGCATCGCGATCTCGCTCACCGCATGGCGAATGAGTCGATTGTGTTGTTGAAGAACGATGGAGTGCTGCCGCTCAAATCTGGCATGCGCATCGCACTGGTCGGGCCGCTTGCCGATGAAACTGCCGTTCTGCTCGGGAACTACAATGGCACGCCGACGCACACCGTAAGCGTACTCGAAGGAATGAAAGCGGAGTTTCCAAATGCCAAGATCACAGATATTTCTGGAACGCAGTTTCTTTCGAATCGTGGCGATCCAGTGCCAGCATCCGTGCTGACCACGCCTGACGGTAAGCCGGGCCTCAAAGCAGATTACGGCTCTCGACCGGGGTTCGACTCAAAACCTACCCCACTCAAGTCGCGAGTTGAATCGGGCGTGAATCTGAAAGATGGAAACCTGCCCGAAGAAGCAAAGGTAACCAAGACGCTGTCTGTGCAATGGAGCGGTTTCTTGAATCCAATTGCCACTGGCGACTACCTGCTCGGCATCAAAGCCGATGGATTTGCCAGAGTGTCGGCGGATAACAAGCTCGTTACACAAGGATGGGGGAACAGCATTCACCTCGGCCAGATTCATCTTGAAAAAGGGCATCCAGTCAAACTCGATGTTAGTTACGGCCGCTTTGAAGAAGGCAACTACGAAGCGCAGCTGATCTGGGCTCCGGTAAACAATGCGCCCGATCCTGCTGCCGTTACCGCTGCTAAGAACGCAGACGTAATCGTCGCCGTGGTCGGAATCACAAGCCGTCTTGAAGGCGAGGAGATGCCGGTAGATCAACCCGGATTCTCTGGCGGAGACCGCACCAGCCTGGACTTGCCCAAACCGGAGGAAGATCTGGTGCAGGCTGTGGCAGGAACGGGTAAGCCTCTCGTCGTTGTCCTGATGAACGGTAGTGCGCTAGGAGTGAACTGGGAAAAGGCCCACGCCAATGCCATTCTTGAAACTTGGTATTCAGGAGAGGAAGGCGGAGCGGCTATTGCTGAGACCTTGAGTGGAAAAAACAATCCTGCAGGACGTCTCCCCGTCACATTCTATAAAGACGTCCATCAGTTGCCCCATTTCGAGAACTACTCGATGAAAGGCCGTACCTACCGCTACTTCGAAAGCGAGCCGCTGTGGCCGTTCGGCTATGGCCTGAGTTACACCACGTTCAGCTACAGCGATCTCGCGCTGCCGAATTCCACACTGAATGCAGGAGACTCGCTTGACGCTTCCGTCACAGTCACAAATACCGGCAAAACTGCTGGCGATGAGGTCGTGCAGCTTTATCTCAAATTTCCCGACGTGCCGGGTGCCCCAATCCGTGCGCTTCGAGGCTTCCAACGCATCCACTTAGAACCAGGAGCAAAACAAAAGGTCGACTTTCATCTGAATGCGCGGGATCTGAGCATGGTGACCGAACTCGGCGACATTATCGTGGCGCAAGGCAAATATACAGTTTCGATTGGCGGCGGCCAGCCTGACACGGGAGTTCCTTCGATCAGCGGCAGCTTTGAGATCAAGCAGCAACTGGTGTTGCCGGAGTGATCTCAGTCGCTCATCGGTAGAATGCCCATAACGACGAGAGTCTTACAGGAGACAGGGAGAATGAATTGGCGATTTGCGCGCGCGGCGACCTGTTTTTGGTTTGCTTTGATGATGTCCGGTTGGGCTCAGCAAACTGATTCCTGCGCCAGCTTAATTGGGCTCAAAGCCCCGAACGTGGAAATCACAAAAGCTGTGGCCATTCCAGCCGGAACCACCGAAGAAAAACCTTGGGGACAAGGTCGCACGGCAGCACTCCCTGCCTACTGCCGCGTCGAAGGAGTGATGAATCGCCGGAGCGGAGTCGGCGGCGAGGAGTTTGGAATCACCTTCGCTCTTGCGATGCCCGACAACTGGAACGGCGACTTCCTAATGCAAGGAGGAGGTGGCAGTAACGGTATTGTGATGGCACCACTTGGCCTGAATGCGACTGGAGACACGCCCGCTCTCATCCGTAGATTCGCCGTTCTCAGCAACGACACCGGTCACAAGAGTCATCGTCAGGGCTTCGATTTTGATTTTGTGAAGGATCAGCAGGCTTACCTGGATTTTGCCTATCTTGCCAACGCCGAAGTCGCTGTGTTGGCGAAACAACTGATCGCGCGGTACTACGGAAAAGAAACAGCTTTCTCATATTTCTCCGGGTGTTCGACTGGCGGCCGCGAAGGCATGATTCTCTCCCAGCGCTATCCCACTGTTTTCGACGGCATTATCTCTGGCGATCCAGCCATGCGGACGGGCCTTTCGAATCTGGCAATCGGCAAGTGGATTCCAGTCGCGTTTAACCAAATCGCACCCAAGGATGTCGTTGGAAAGCCCATTATCACCCAGGCCATTACCGACGATGATCGCAAGCTGATCGCGGGTGCTCTTCTGAAGCAGTGCGACACCAAAGACGGGTTAGCGGACGGCATGATTTCCAATCCCCTCGACTGTGATTTCGATCCCGCAACATTGGTGTGCACACAGGAAAAGAATGAATCGTGTCTCTCTCCGGTGAAAGTCACCGCAATCAAGAAAGTGATGGGCGGTCCAAAGACTTCCGAAGGAGTTCAAGTGTACCCCGGCTTCCTCTACGATACAGGCATCTCCGCCAGCGGTCCCATACGAGGCATTCTCTCGCCGGGCCCAGGCATCTTTGGACCGGCGACGACAGCAATGGATGTCGATGTTGATAAGGAGGCGCTCACCGCCGCGCAGCCGCTCACTGACTCGATGTCCACAAATCTGACGACCTTTTCTGCACATCGCGGAAAGCTGATCTTCTACCATGGCGACAGCGATCCCTGGTTTTCACCGCTCGATACGTTCGGATACTACAAGGACATGGCATCTGCGAACGGTGGGCTCGATCGCGTATCTAGGTGGAGCCAGTTCTATTTCGTTCCAGGAATGGGGCACTGCGGCGGCGGCCCAGGACTGGATCAATTCGATTTCGTAGGTGCAATGGTTAACTGGGTCGAGAAAGGCATCGAACCTACATCGGTGACCGCGACAGGAAAAGCCTTTCCCGGCCGCAGCCGCCCGCTGTGTCCTTATCCCAAGCATGCGAATTACAAGGGACAGGGCGAAACGGAAGATGCGAGCAACTTCGAGTGTCGCTGATCCTTAACACCTGAGCGAGGGGGGTTGTGCGGCGAATGGAGCGTTAAAACTGGGCTCCCAGACGCATGTCATATTATGTTTGGGGTAAAGGAGGAGTATCAATCCCGATCTATGTTCACCCGAAAAACAGTTTGTCTCCTCTTGGCCATGATCTCGGCCCGAGGCCTGTCCGCCGCCGATTTTGCCATGAAGGTGACTGACAAGAACTATCTCGATACTCAAGGTTTCAGCGTTTTTCTCTACGACAGCACGTATCATCCCGTTTTTGTGGACCAAAAGAATACGGCCATGGAGATGATTCTCCACGGCCAGCGCATCGCCACCAACGGCGACGTGCGCCTGATGCCAACGCCGGAGCAGTGGGACCTGGTGGCAACTCTCAAAGATCGCCGTGCCGATCAGACCAACAGTCGGCTCACCGCCGACCTGGCTTTTCCGGCGTTCGACTTCAGTTACACACTGGAAGTGGCAGCGGAGCCAGGCGGTGTGAAGGTCAGCATCAATCTCGACAAGCCGCTACCGCAGAAATTGGCCGGAAGGGCAGGCTTCAACCTCGAGTTCCTGCCCTCCGTCTACATGGGCAAGGCCTATCTGGTGGACGGAACCAAAGCCGGTATCTTCCCGCGGACGCCGAACGATCCGATGACGAAGGTTTTGCCCCTGCAGGATGAACCGAAAAAGGCGTACTACCTCGAGGACTGGGATAAAGCCAAGGGATACACACAGCCGCTGCCGTTCGCCGAAGGCAAGAGCATTACTCTGGGGGTTGACGACGCGCTGGCCCGGGTGAACGTAGTGTCGGATACGGCCAACCTCATGCTGTTCGACGGACGAGACCGCGCGCAGAACGGCTGGTTCGTGTTGCGTTCATTGATCCCTTCAGGCAAGACCACTGGCGCAATCGTCTGGCACATCAGGCCGGACGTGATTCCGAACTGGACGCGGCCGCCGATGATCGCGCACAGTCAGGTCGGATATGCGCCGGGCTTCTCAAAGGTGGCGGTGCTCGAACTCGACCCGGAGTACAACGCCCCGAAGACGGCGACAGTGCTGCGCCTGATGGAAGACGGATCTTACAAGCAGGTGTTCGAGGGCTCGATCACGCCGTCAACACCCTGGCTGCGCTACGTCTACTCGAAATTCGACTTCACCCCCGTGAAGGACCCCGGCCTCTATGTTATCGAATATGCAGATCAGCGTACGGCGCCTTTCCCCATCTCCGAGGACTCTTACGCTAACATCTGGCAGGACAGCCTAGATCATCACCTTGCGGCGCAGATGGATCACGTTTCCGTTCGCGAAGGCTACCGCGTGTGGCACGGCGCTTCGCACTTGGATGACGGCCGCATGGCGCCCGTAGTTGGGGAGCAATTCGATGGGTGGAACCAGGCCACAGCAACGGACGGGAAGTACAAGGGCGGCGATCACATCCCCGGGATGAACGTGGGCGGCTGGTACGATGCCGGCGACTTCGATCTCGAAGAGCCGGCGCAGCTGAGTGTAATTCAGAGCCTCGCTCTGGCGTATCGCGAATTTAATCTCAAGTACGACGAGCTTACGGTGGATGAAGCCGCACGTGAGGTTGAGATGCATCGTCCCGATGGCGTGCCGGACACGGTCCAGCAAGTCAAGCACGGCGCGCTGCTCATCCTGGCGCAATTTCACAACATCGGCCACGCCATCCGCGGCACTCACGAGCCAGATCTGCGCCAGTACACACAAGTGGGCGACGGTGCCTCGAAAACTGATGGCCGCATTTACGACCCGAAGCTCGGCCCCAACGAAACGAAGGGCAACTACTCCGGCAAGCCGGACGATCGCTGGATCTTCACTACAAACAACCCGTATTTCCAGTGGAGTGCCATTGCGGCGCTGGCTGCAGCGGCGGATACGCTGAAAGGCTGGGACGACGCATTAGCGAAAGATTGCCTCGAGACCGCGGTCAAAGCCTGGAACGACGAGAAGGCTCACCCAACACAAAATGCCGCGGGCGGCGGATTAGGAGGAGCGGCTCCAGCAGGTGCTCCGGGAGGTGGTGTACTGGCTGCGTCTCAGGGTGTGGTCTCCGGCGCTCAAGGCGGTCGTAAGCCAGCGCAGACAAACTCCGGTGCTGCTAGCGCACAAACCGCTCCGCCGGCCGGCTTAGGCCGTGGCAGATTTGGCATCGGACTGGAGTGGGCCGCGGCTCTGGAATTGACCATCGCCACGCATGGCGCCGAGCCCTACAAGTCCCGTCTGAAGGAATTGTTCCCTCAGGTGATCACTCCGGAGCAGATGGACTTCAATGGTTGGAAAGCAGTTCGGGCGTTGCCTTATCTGGACTCCAGCGCGAAAGATCAAATGCGCGAAGCGGTGAAGGCATACATGGCGGGTTTGGACAAGCGCCTGGACGAAACCCCGTTCGGCGTGCCCCCGAGCCTCGGCACTTGGGGCGGATCGGGCGCCGTGGTGGACATGGCCATCCGAATGTATTTCCTCCACAAGACGTTTCCGGATCTCGTAGGCCCTGAATACACTCTTCGTGCGGTCAACTACATTCTCGGCACGCACCCGGTATCTAGCACTTCGTATGTAGCCGGGGTCGGTACGGTTTCGAAGACGATGACGTACAGCAACAATCGCGCCGACAACGCTTACATCCCGGGCGCCGTGATTCCGGGTTACATCATTATCAAGCCGGACTTTCCGGAGTGCATCGACGACTTTGGATTCCTGTGGTTTGAGGATGAAGCCGTTGTGGCCGGGTCGGCAAGCTGGGTCGTGGCCGGCAACGCTGCGAACGCGATCATTAAGGAATCGAAATAGGCCCAGTACTAAGCACGATCCGGCCCCGAGCGGTGCTGCGCTTCTTTTTTCAGAAGAATTTGAATTCGCTCAATGCATTTACGAGATGCCATCATGAATGTCGGCCAGATCGCGAAGGCGACGAAGCATCAAAGAAAGCTAATACAAAAGGCCGATACTGATTCATCGCTGTCTTGTCTGCAACGCGTATGAGAACGATTGTACAAATCGAATATCGAAGCGGCCTGTTGAGAGTACATTCCGGATGATCAACCTGGGCCCGTGGCGGCAAGAGATCTATTCCCTTACATCAATTCCTCTATGAAAGTCCGTGTCGCGTCCTTGGGAATCCTGACGTCGGCGTGTATTAAGGGACCACCGTCCAGGACAGGCTCCGCTGCGTGGAGAGCCGGCACGTCGGTGCGTTCGAAAAACTTGCCGATGGGAATCTCTTCATCCCACAGCAGAGATTTCCCCATCGCAGCCATCCAGTCTGTGGCATCGTACCCTTTTTCCTCCTCGAGCTTCTTCACGCGCGGACGGAACCACTGGTAGGTGTTGTCGTGGTTATAGGTGACGCACGGGCTGAAGACATCCAGAAACGAGAAGCCCTTATGCTGGATCCCTTGCTTGATCAGTTCGGTCAAATGTTTTTGTTCCGCACTGAACCCGCGGGCCACGAATGTCGCTCCGGCAGCGAGAGCCAATGAGATTGGATTCACCGGAGCTTCAACGCTTCCAAAGGGCATGCTCTTCGTTTTCATGCCGAGGCGACTGGTGGGCGAAGTCTGGCCTGTCGTGAGGCCATAAATCTGGTTATCCATGACGATGTAGAGCAGGTCAACGTTGCGGCGCATGCTGTGCACGAAGTGATTGCCGCCGATGCCAAAACCGTCACCATCGCCGCCGGTGACCAGTACGGTCAGCTCGTGGTTCGCGAGCTTGACTCCTGTGGCCACAGCCAGAGCTCGACCGTGCAAGGTGTGCATGCCATAGGTATTGATGAAGCCGGGAAAGTTTGACGAACAGCCGATACCGCTAATGGTGACCACGTTGTGGTTCGGTATCTGCAGATCGACCAGGGCCTTCTGGACCGCGGCGAGCACACCAAAGTCGCCGCATCCGGGACACCAATCGGGATCGACCTTGCCTTTCAAGTCGGACAATGCCACGTGGTTGGTCGCCGCCAGAGCTGTCGCCATTTTCTGTTCTCCTCAAACCGGATTTCATCAAACAAGAATTTCGTGCGCGGGCACGGAGAGCGTGGACTTGCCCCCCAGTTGTTCCTTTACCGCCTCGACGATGTGGTGCGGCATGAATGGTTCCCCATCGTATTTTCTGATGTACCCATCGGGCACAAAGCTGGTCTCGCTGCGCAGGTACCGGGCGAACTGTCCGCTAAAATTGTTCTCAACGATGATGGTCTGCCGGGCACCCTTGAGGATGTCAAGAATCGCATCACCGTGAAGCGGCACGAGCCAGCGAATCTGGAGTTGATTGGCGGGAATGCCTTGCTCAGTAAGAATCTCGCAGGCTTCTTCGATCACTCCCTTGGTCGAGCCCCAGCCGATCAGCGTGACATCCGCGTCACGCGGCCCCCATAGCACCGGCGGAGGCACTGCAGCTTCAATCCCTGTAACCTTCCGCATGCGCTTTTCCATCATGGCACGGCGCTTGGTTGGGTTGGTGAATTCGTCGCTGATCAGGACCCCGTCTTCATCGTGCTCGTCGCTCGCAGCGGTATGGGTGTGCCCAGGAACGCCGGGAACGGCCCGCGGAGAGATGCCGCTGTCGGTGATCTTGTAACGCTTGTAGGCACCGTCCCCATTCGACCCAGATGTCGAAGCAGCATCCGTGATCAACTCACCGCGATCGATGTGAGCGCCAAAATCCAGATCCTTCGGGTCCACGCTCAGCCTGCCTTCCGACAGCAACAAATCGCAGAGAACGATGCCCGGACACTGAAAGCGATCTGCGATATTGAAAATCTCAGGGATGATCTTGAAGCAGTCGCCAATATCGAGAGGTGCAGCAATGGCGCGGGGATAATCGCCGAATCCAGCGCCGAGCATTTGCCAAAGATCTCCTTGCTCTGTCTTGGTGGGCACGCCTGTGGATGGCCCTGCCCGCTGGCAATCGATGACTACCACGGGAGTTTCCATCATGGCGGAAAGGCCGAGTCCTTCGCTCATCAGCGCGAAGCCGCCACCGGACGTAGCACACATCGACCGGACACCGGCATGAGCCGCACCGATCGCCATATTCACCACACCGATCTCGTCCTCGACCTGCCGGACCATGATGCCGGCTTTGCGAGCGTGAGCTGCCATCCAGTGCAGAACACCCGTGGAAGGGCTCATCGGATACGCGCAATAGAACTTCACTCCCGCTGCCGCACCGCCCATTGCCATCGCGATGTTGCCGCTCATCACGGCATAGCGGTTTGCAGTCATCGGAAGGGGCCAGGCAAAAGGTTGGAAATTTGATGTGGCGTAATCGTAGCCGGCTCGTGCGATGCTGATATTCTCCGACACTACGGCCTCACCCTTTTTCTTGAACTGCTCGATCAGAACCTGCTCCAGTGCCTGGAAGCCGATGCCCATCATGCTCAAGCCCGCGCCCACCGCCAGTGTGTTCTGGGCCACCTTGTTGCGCGTGACATCGGCCAGTTTGGAAACGGGCAATGGGCAAAGCTGCACGCCCGTTGCAGCGAGGCCCGGGTTGATGGTGTCAGAGTTATAGAGGCACGCAGCGCCGCCGGTAAGCAGGCCGAGGTGGCGATCCATGGCGTCCTGATTCAGAGGAATCAGCAAATCCACACGATCGCCCATGTTGGTGACTTTCTCCGGACCGGTACGAATCGTGAGGAAAGTGTGTCCGCCGCGAATGATCGACTGGTAGGCGTTGTAGGCATTCAGATGCAAGCCGCGTCGACTGAAAATCTTGGCGAAAATATCGCCCGGTGTGGCCACACCCTGACCCGCCGCGCCTCCGATGCCGATAGCAAATGTCTTCCCCATGGCAAGCTCCTAACCGGGATAAGCTCCCGTAATGTAGCCTTCCAGTTCCTGAATGGTCTGCGCCTGGCCGTCGATAATCCATTTCACCAGGTCGCCAATGGACACCACTCCAACTACAGCATCCTGGTGCAGCACCGGCAGGTGGCGAAAGCGATGCTTGGTCATGATGGCCATGCATTCGTCCACGGTGTGGTGCGGACTCACGAAGACGACGGGGTAGGTCATGATCTCGCGAACCAAAGTCTCCCGTGACGAATGGCCTTTGAGGATGACCTTGCGCGCGTAATCACGCTCGGAAAGGATACCGACCAGACGATTGCTGGAAATGACGAGCAAGGCACCAATCCCATGTTCGGCCATCTTCTCAATCGCTTCGTAGACCGATTGTTCCGGAGTTACCGATAACACTCGATTCTCGTCTTTGCCGTTCAGAAGTGATCCAATCGTGTCGGAGAGCTTCATCGGAACCCCTCAAAGTTTGCGTTTACTTGCCAGTGCGCGAATCCCACACCGGGTTCCCCTTGTTGTCGCGGAACATAAGCGTGTCTGTGCCCTTCACCAGTTCCCTGGCCAGGATCACCTCTGATGTTTCTTGCTTTACCTTCGAACCGGTCACGGAAACGTGGTCTCCCTTGGCGAAGCTGATACCTATCTCCTCTTGAAATGGTTTGGGGGACACGTAGATGTGGAGTTTGTCATCGCCGTTCTTGATGATCAGCTCCGTGAAATCCTTCCTGGTCCCGACCGACAGTTGGTTCACTTCATCGACTATGCCGTCGGTCTTGGTCTCGGTATGAAGATCGTATTTGGGCAGGTTGTTGTCTTGTGGAGGTGTTTTTTGTGAGAGTCCAGCGGGCACGCACACGAAGAGAAACAAAGGGATAGAAAGAACTTTAAGAGCCCGACGCTGACGGATGACGGCTTCTAGGCTGAGCAGCACGGCACCTCCTCATCGCTCACGGGAAATCCGATGCGGAGGGCGAGGTGCCTCTCGATATGCGCCACGGCCCCGAGAAAGGCTTCCCGGGCTGCCTGATAGTTTCCTAACGATAAAGCCGGTGACTCAGATCACTTCAAGAAATATACTGAATCCTACACCCACGGAGGCGACTGCGCCAGATGCAAACAACGTTCGAAATCGACGTCCGTCAGCAGGGCCTTTGCGGACCTGCGAGGGCAAAGAGGGCCCTTGGGCAGGTAGTGGTCTACTCCCCAGCCTTGGCATGTTCTGGCTTCTGACCACGTTCCGCCGCCTTCACCAGATACGCGACCTGATGAAACTCGTCGGTGTCCTTCTTGAGATTCGAATAATCCACGCCGGCGTAGTTGTTTCTCAGCTCAGACATCAGGTAAGAACGGCGTGTCGTGTTGTTGTCGTGGCTGCACCAAAACGAGTTGGTTGCTGAATCTCCCTTTTGCCGGGAAACTGCCTTCCAGGATTGCGGCGCTTCGCGAATGTCGTATCCGGCGGCCAGCATCCATTCCAACCCTACACGATCGGCCTGATTCTCCAGCGAACGCGAGTACTGGGCGCGTATGCCCGATGCGAGCAGATCGGCAACAAACGATCCGCCGTATGGTATGAAGGCTCCGCCGGCCCGGAGAGCGATTAATTCGTTCCAGTGATATTGATGCTGAAGCCACACATGCTTCTCGACGGCGTGCGAAATTTCATGCGAGAGAACAAAGGCGAGCTGGGCCTCATTCTCGAGCACATCGAAAACGCCGGAGTGCACGATGACGACGCCGTTGGGATAGCTGGCGGCGTTGAAGCTCTTCTTGTCGACCACATAGAACTTGAAGGGAATCTTGAGAGGATCTCCGTCGGGCAGATCTTTCTGATGGGCTGGGATGAGGCTGTTTCCTAGCCGGGAAATATAGTCCTGCGCCTCGTGATCAGGAACGATCTTGAACGTGGCCCAGCGCATCTTAAGCTCGCCGGGCTGAAAACTGGCGTAATCCGGCTCGGTCACCGTTGGCGCGAAACGCCGCCACATCCTGGCTTCGCCGTTGGATACCTCGGCGTGCTGAAATTCCACTTTTTGCGCCTGAATAGAACCATCGGATTGGCGCACACCTTCGTAGTATACGAACGTGTCGAGGTTCACGGAATCGGGCGTGAGTTTCGGGCCTTCGGAGCTTTTATCCTTGGCGGAACCTTTCCGCTCGGCCAAATTGGGTTTCAGGGAGACGGCAGTCTTGGGTGTGACGGTAATTCTCTGCCCGTCCGCATAAATCGTTCCGGTCCATCCCGTGTCGTCTTTTGCCAGGGACGGGAGTTTTTCCAGGAGGGCGGTTCGCTTAACCGTCAGGGTGTCATAGGAGAACACCTTGATCGAGTTGGCCTTCAATTCACCGGAAGGTTCGTCGTACTCTCCCATGATTTCGAGTTCCGTGCCAATGCGAATGTCTTCGGGCTTGAACGCATTCAGTGAGTTATCGGCCTGCTTCAGATCGAGCGAAACTGTCTTGTCGCGGGTGACCTTGTAGTCGTCGATCTCGAAACTTGTGGGCGAGTTGATGGCAGTGACGAAACCGTGGATGGTGAGATCCTTGCAAAACGCAGCAGCACTTGCGAAGAGGACACACAGAAGTGTTTTCGCAAATAGTCGATGCATACGAAGGGCCTTTGAAATCGTCCCAAAGCCGAGATCATAGCACGCATCCGCTGATGGGTAAGCACAGTCAGTGGTACGGATCAGCTAGACTGGAAGCATGACCACCGCAACACTCAACTCCCTCGCCCGCGCTTCCTCCGCCTACCTTCGCTCGGCGATGCATCAACCCATCCGGTGGCATGAGTGGGGGCCGGAGGCTTTCGCCACGGCGCAACGCGAGAACAAGCCGATGCTGCTTGATATTGGCGCGGTATGGTGCCACTGGTGTCACGTGATGGATCGCGAGTCCTACGACGATCCCGAACTTGCCGCCATCGTCAATGAGCATTTCGTCGCCGTCAAGGTGGATCGCGACGAGCGTCCTGATATCGACAGCCGGTACCAGTCTGCGGTGCAGGCGGTCAGCGGGCAGGGCGGGTGGCCGCTGACGGCGTTTCTTACGCCGGATGGAAAGCCGTTTTATGGCGGCACTTATTTTCCGCCGAACGATGGGTACGGGCGCCCGAGTTTTCGTCGTGTGTTGCTGAGCATTGCCAATGCTTACAAAGAGAAGCATGGGGACGTTGTCGAACAGGCGGCAATGGTCGAGAACGCGATTGTGCAGGCCGAGTCGTTTCACGGGCGCAGCGGACGCGTTTCAGGGAGCGTCGTGCATGGGATTCAGGAATCGGCATTCAAGATGTTTGATCCGGAGCATGGAGGGTTCGGATCGGCACCGAAGTTCCCCCATCCGTCGGCGCTGGAGTTGTTGACTGAGAGGTTTGCACGCATTGCTTCGCTCCGCCGGACGGATGAAGGCGTCCGTCCCTCCACAGACGCTGCGGAGCTACGCTCCGCCGGACAGCCGGGGGCGACTGTCCCCGCAAAAGACCACGACGAGCTTCGAAACCTCATCGTTACCACGCTTGAGCACATGGCCCTCGGTGGGGTATACGACCAGCTTGCTGGCGGGTTTCATCGCTATTCCGTCGATGAGCGCTGGGTGGTGCCGCACTTCGAGAAGATGTCATATGACAACTCGGAACTGCTGAAGAACTATGTGCACGCGTATCAGGCAACAGGGGAAGAATTCTTTGCCGACGTGGCGCGAGACATCATCCGTTGGATGGACGAGTGGCTAAGCGATCGCGAGCGCGGCGGATTTTATGCATCGCAGGATGCCGACATCAACATGGACGATGACGGTGATTACTTCACCTGGACTCTGGACGAGGCGCGAGATGTGTTGACAGAGGATGAAGCGCAGGTAGCGGCCCTACGATACGACATCAACGAAATCGGGGAGATGCATCACAATCCGGCAAAGAATGTGCTGTATGTGCGGGCATCGCTCGACGAGATCGCAGCACGGATGAAACAGTCGCCGGATCGAGTGGGCGCATTGCTGGAATCGGCCAGGAAGAAAATGTATGCAGCGCGTTTGCGGAGGCCCACACCTTTTGTCGACAAGACGGTCTACGTGGGGTGGAACAGCTTGTGTGTCTCAGCCTATTTGCAGGCGGCACGCATACTAAAGCTGCCCGAGGCCCGACGTTTTGCCCTGCGCTCTCTTGACCGGTTGCTGAGCCAAACGTGGAAGAGGGCGGCGGACGGGGCATCAGCAACTGCGCGAGGATCGCTACTCCACGTCGTCGCCTATTCGGATCCCAACGCGGAGCATCGAGATGTCGCAGGATTGCTCGAGGACTACGCATTCTCTGCGATTGCCTGTCTTGATGCGTATGAGGCTTCATCTGATCTCAGCTACTTCAAGTTCGCGGAAGCCATCGTTGACGCCATGATCGACCGGTTCTTCGATGCAACCTCTGGAGGCTTCTTCGACCGTGAACCCGAAGTCGACGGAACCGGTTTTGGTGTTCTTACTACCCGCAGGAAGCCACTGCAGGACTCGCCTACGCCGGCGGGAAACCCTATGGCGGCGGTGGCTTTGATGCGACTGTACCACTACACCGGTGATGGAGCGTACCGCGACAAGGCAGAGCAAACACTGGAGACGTTTGCTGGTGTGGCGGAACAGTTCGGAATCTTCGCCGCAACCTACGGGATCGCAGTTCTCCATCTTCTCGATAAACCGGTGCAGGTGGTCGTGATCACCGGCGAGGACGGAAATGGCGATTCCCTGGAAGAGGCGGCGACAGCTCAATTCAGGTTCACCGGGACCAGTTTGCGGCTGGCGTCCAACCAGGTGGTTCCTTCCAATCTCCCTCCAATGTTAGCGGCAACTCTTCCCCATCTTCCGCAACTAGGTTCAGGAAAATCGTTCGCAGTAGTTTGTTCGGGATCTTCCTGCCAGGCGCCAGTATTTGACGCCAACGGGTTGCGCGTAACCGTGCGCGTCGCCTTGCGGGAAGGATAGGCTGTCGGCAGATGGCCGGAGCGGAATCCAAAAAATAGAGGCTGACGGGGTTATAAGATCCGTCAGCCCAAAAATTGCAAGCCTTGTTACCTAGCCCAGTTACGACAGGTTACTTTGGTTACCTTGCCGCAATAGCTTGCTTCCCATAATTTAGGTCGGCAAGCTGGATTGGCAGTGAGTTGATTTGGGTGGGCACAGAATGAGCGGGCCGCCGTCCGCGGCGGGAACCAGAGGCGCGGCCGCTGCCATGAATGTGCCCACTAGTCCGACGATCAGGATCGCAATCCTGATTGTACGTTTCATGGGTTCGTCTCCTATCCGCGCAGGATTTCCTCAAACAACCCCCCAACGCGGACGACGCATTATAGGGCACTTGTCAAGAGTCGTATGCAAGGATTTTCATTCTTGTACCTTTCCAGTGCACTAGATGCGCAAGGTTCCGACACCACCTCCAAGGCAAACTATTTAAATTCATAGGGCTAGACACAAAAAGGGAAGTCTTTGTTTGCCGAGAGGACGGTCTGGCACGTCTGAAGTTTTTTGCGGACTTGTTGTTACGAAAGCCGGACGCCGCCGAAGTGCTCTAGCGCACTAGCGCAAGGAAAGCTGCACTCTACTTCTTTGAAGCGGCACGAATGAGAGCGGCAAAGCTGCCAGTACCCGCACCGTCTGCTCCTGCTGCGGCACCTTCCGCAAGAGGACCTGGAGACTGGGTACGAGAGAGCGCGCGATCCACCATCCCCTCAAACATGGGGATGAGCGAATCGGCAGGTACCGGATGGTGAATATCCGACAGGCTTTGTTCCCAGCGCTGAGGCTGCAGCAGCGAGCGGGAGCTGTCACGCGCGGGACGTTTCACGGCTACATACCCAAGCCACAAGGCCAGGCTGCAATTGTAAGCCGCCATATTCGCAATGCTCATCCAAGGCCCGTCCAGATGGCTGCCCACCCAGGAACTGATCAGGATCAGCTCAATCATGGCGAATGATCCGAAGCCCAAAGCGATTCCAAAACTTTGCTGACGGCGGCTGACGCCCACGTAGTGGGCAAAGAAGAGCAGGAACAACACCATCCCAACTTGAATCATTCGCACGCAGCGCTGCGAGGTGACGATGGCTTGTAACAAAGGGGACATTTCGGACGAGTTCGTGGAAACCGAAACCACCGCTGCGACCAGCAGCATCACAAGGCCTGCCCACTTGAACAGTACCGTCCCTAGATCGCGCAGGGTGTGAAACATGCGGAAAACATCCACAAACACTTCGTGGATCACAAGGAATCCGAACGTCACACTGATGGCATTGCAGGCCCAATAGAGATAGAAAAGTGAATCGTAACTGCGCCACACGTATGCGGGGAAAACTACCGCGAAGGTCAGCAATTGGGTCAGGATGTAGGCGAAGAAGAACTTGAAATTCCGCAACTGGCCGCGGCGAAGCATAAGGCCGGCGACTCCCATCTCAATGACGGGATGCATCAGCCACAGCACGTAGTAGAGAACCTTGGTTTTTTCGCTCAAGCTTCTGTTCTCAGGGCGGCGGACACGTTCTCTACCGGCAGAAACAACGCGGTTGCCGGACAGGGACAAAGGGCGACCTTCCACGCGCACGTGGTTGGCACTGACAGAGTTAGGCTAGCCTTTCGCACTCTGGCGTTCAATGGACTGAAGTAATCGTCAGTAACGTTACCCCTGCACAGATTTCTGGGCAAGGTTACCTTCGTGCTACGAAAGTGGGGGGTCCCCCTCCGCCGCCCAGGGGTAGTCCCATTCATTGCAAAGAGGGCGGATGTAAGGTTGGGGGAATCCTGCCGCTTCAGGCGTCGGGAATTGAGTGGATGTAGGCCCGCATCATGCGGACCTCGTCATCCTTCTCGTTCAGATCGTGGAGCAGAATATCGCGCAGCGAAACCATGCCTACGAGCTGGCCCTCGTGGCAAACGGGCAGGTGTCGAAAACTGTGGCGACGCATCAGAGCCATGCAGGTTTCCAGGTCCTCTCCGGTTCCGACGGCTAAAGGATCATCGGTCATAACCTCGGCCATGCAGGTCGAACGCGGATCGCGGCCTTCCGCTACAACCCGGCGCATAAGATCGCGCTCAGAGAAGATCCCAACCAGTTTTCCGGCGTGAATGATCGGGACGGCCCCGATGTTGCGCTCCACCATGGCTCGTACGGTTTCCAGGACGGTGTGACCCATGTCCGCCTGATACGTTTCCTGATCTTTGACCAGGTCGCAGATACGCATTTGACACCTCCCGGCTTGCAGGAATCCGAGTTGGCCCAACGCATCGATTGGGTCGCGAGTATATGACGTAGACGAGATGTAGATAAAGGAAAAAAGGTTGGGATGAAGAGAAAGCTAGACTGCCTTGGGTTCCTGCTCCGCGACAAAGACGAAGTAGGAGGAGTTCCACAACGCAGTGGGCACGGTTCCCCGCCTGCGAGCGGTAACCACAATGTTGTATTCATCGAAGGGACCCTGGCTGAGTTCGTGCAGGGAGTCACCAGTTTCTTGAGGCCTGTGGTCCGTAGATGGGTTGGCGCCCACTGGTTTCACAATCGCCAGCCACGCCAGGAACTCGTGCAAATCGCGCGTGCGTGGGCGTCCTGGAATCACATAAGACACTTCGGCTTCCTGCGTGGAAAAGTGCCATGCGAGTGAGGCCGTGAGATCGACGGCCTTCTCATAAGCCGCTTCGGAAATGATCTCGACCTCCGGATTATCGAACTGGATGCAAAGTTTGCGCTCATCTTCGCGCGCAAATTCACGCACTTTCAGCGATCCAGACTTTGCCGTTGCTTTCCAATCCACATGGCGGGCAGAGTCTTCGGGCATGTATTCACGAATGCGGTAGAGATCAGATCCGCGACCGCGCACGAAGCTTTCCCACTCGCCGCGAACCAGGGGAAGAATTTCGAAGACTTCGTCGGTCGGCTCAATGCGCGGGTACACCAGAATCTCCCGCGATAGCGAAACGTGACGCGTCTTGGTAAGAAAAGCGAAGGGGAACCGTGTCGCCAGGCCGAAGCTATCTTCGCGATAGCAGCCGCGGCGGTCGAATTTCAACTCGAGGTCCGCGCTAGCCTCACCTTTGGGAGCGAGAAAGGGAAAGTACGCCATAGCCTGAAAAATTCCTGGCGATGGCGGAATCAGGGTTACTCGCCGCAACCGGCGGTCGGGCAGACGCAGCCACTGCTTTTCTTTGGGACGATTAAAGGGGAAAGCAAAAGTCGTAGCCTCCCAGTGCCACTGCTTTGCGACTTTCTTGCGCTTCTTTCGGGTGGAGACAACGCGGATGGAAAAAGACGGCAATACGCGTCGCGGATTGTGCAGCACAATGCGACCGAGGACCGGCCGTCCGGCGAAGACGTGCTCGGGCAGGTGAATATCGAGTTCGAGATAGCGCAGGACCAGGGCGGAGACGTATCCCGAAACGACCATTGCGGCCAGCATCGCGGCCACGACGATATAAAGCAGATTGTTGCCGGTGTTCAGGGCTGCAATGCCGATCACCAGCGTCACCAGCACATACACAATGCCGGCGCGCGTGACATCATAATCGAAGGACTCGCGCAGTCGCTCCACGGCCACACGGCGCGCCAGGTAGGGTACGGTCACGAGTCCAACGAGCGTGGCGAGAACAAGGGAGACTGACGCGAGAATGACCGTCGCCCAGAGATTTCCGGCGTCACGCGAGACTGTGGAGAAAAGGGCGGAGGCGAAAGCCAAACCTAGTCCCAGGAGCGCGAGTAGGAACTTGATCCACACTTCGGCCGAGGCCGATTGCAGCCACAGTACGGCACGGCTGGAAGCGGAGGAGTCCGATCGAAGCGGATTGGTCACGGCAGAACCCACCGGATTGGAGCCTACCATTCCTCCGCCAGAACGGACAATCGGGAACGACTTGCAGAGAAAGCGTTCGTAACCAAACCAGCGGTTCGCATTTGGCAATTGGCAATTGGCATTTAGCCAATCAAGGAACTCAAACTGGCAGGTAAGACCAGACTTCGATCGCGAGATCCTGTGCTAATTGCTAACTGCCAATTGCCCGGCTGTTGTGCTACGCTTTTGCCCATTCGGTTTTCCCGAGCTAAAGACCTTTTCTACCTGTCCACAATACCGAATCTTGAGGAGGTTCCCGTGCCAATCAGTAAGCGCGCAGTGGCGGAGTTTTTTGGAACATTTTGGCTGGTTTTCGGCGGATGTGGAGCGGCTGTGCTGGCCGCAGGGGTTCCCAGTGTCGGCATCGGATATGCCGGCGTCGCCCTGGCTTTTGGCCTCACCGTCCTAACCATGGCTTTTGCTATCGGGCATATTTCAGGGTGCCATTTGAATCCGGCGGTGAGCGTCGGGCTTCTAGCCGGAAAGCGCTTCCCTGCTTCGGATCTGTTGCCGTATGTCATCGCACAAGTACTGGGCGGAATCGCGGCAGCCGGGGTGCTTTACATCATCGCAAGCGGCAACATCGGCTTCGATATTCACAACGGGTTTGCCTTAAACGGCTATGGCGACCATTCTCCGAATGGCTATTCCCTGCTGGCGGGTTTCATGGCCGAGGTTGTGCTAACCGCGTTTTTCCTGATCGTCATTATGGGAGCAACCGATGAGCGGGCGCCGAAGGGATTCGCGCCGATTGCTATCGGGCTCTGCCTGACGCTCATACACCTGGTTGGAATTCCCGTGACGAACCTTTCGGTCAATCCGGCGCGCAGCACCGGTCCTGCAGTTTTCGCCGGAGGCTGGGCATTGCAGCAGTTATGGATGTTCTGGGTGGCGCCGCTGATTGGCGGGACGCTCGGGGGCGTGATCTACGACATGTTGTTTGGAGCGAAAGGAAAAGTACAAGCAGCGCTCGAGAAAGATGTTCGTGTTCCTCAGGCCGTGAGCTAGACGTAAGAAAACAGTGGGCCACGGATCTTGACGGATCAACAGGGGATAGAGCGAAGATTGATCCGTAAAATCCGTGAGAATCCGTGGCTGAACAGTCTTGACTCCTGACCATTCGGAAAAGGTGACCGTGCCTACGCCATTGACTCTCGCAAGACTCAGGGTTTCCGCGTTGTCTACTCTTTGTGTCGCAGCTACTCTGATCGTCCTCTCGCCCGCTCTTGCCGACAGTCCTGCCAAGATTGGGAACGTAAACGCGGACCGTGTTGCAGCTGACGCCGACGGCGCCAACTGGCTCCTTAATGGACGAAACTTCGAATCCCATCACTTTAGTCCGCTGAAGCAGATTAACGATCAAGATGTTTCCGGACTGGGACTCACGTGGTACATGGAGGTCGACAGCGGCATGGGCATCGTTTCTGAGCCCATTGTCGTCGACGGTGTGGCCTACATCAGCGCGCCGCAGTCGAAGGTCTACGCCTTGGAGGCGGCCACCGGGAAATTGATCTGGAAGTTTGATCCGAAGGTTCGGCTGGATCAGGCACTCAACGGTTCTTACTCAGCTCGCACCAATGCGGGCGTGGCCGTGTGGGAGGGCAAAGTCTTCGTCGGAACAGGTGACTGTCGGCTGGTCGCAATCGATGCGGCAACGGGCAAGCAGGTTTGGGAGTCGTTGGTTTGCGAGCCAACGCAGACCGGCATCACCAACGCGCCCCATGTGGCCAAGGGCATGGTGTTCATGGGCTACAACGGCTCCGATGACGGAGTGCGCGGCGCGATCGCCGCCTACGACGCGAATACCGGGAAAGAATTGTGGCGCTTCTGGACGGTTCCCGGCGATCCCAAAAAGCCGTTCGAATCGAAGGCCCTGAAGGAAATCGCGGCCAAGACGTGGCCGGGCGGTGATGCCTGGAAGATGGGCGGAGGTGACGTGTGGACTGCGATTACCTATGATCCCGTAACCGACTTCGTGATCTTTGGAACCGCAGGAGCAGGCGCCGATTTTGGAGAGCTTTCCGCGATCCGCGCCCAAGGGGACAAGCTCTTTGCCGGATGCATTGTGGCCGTCAAGGCATCCACCGGCGAATATGTGTGGCATTACCAGACCAGTTCGCCGGGATTGCAGACGGAAAATAATCACATCGTCATGGCCGATCTCCCGATTAACGGCGAGAAGCATCACGTGGCCATGACCGTGCCAAAACATGGCTTCTACTACGTGCTCGATGCCTGGACCGGAAAACTGCTCTCCGCCAAACCGATTGTGAAGGTGAACTGGGCCACATCGATTGACCTCACGACCGGGAAAGCGGTCGAGGTTCCTGCGTCACAGGGCGGCGGCAAGCAGTGGACGGTTCACAACTGGTGGCCGATGAGCTACGACCCAGGGACTGGACTCGTCTACATTCCGGCTACTGATCGCAAGCCGAACTCTCACGCCGATGTGGAAACCGGAGAGTGGATGGGACAGACCGAAGGAAAACTAATCGCGTGGGATCCGGTCAACCAGTCGGAGCGCTGGTCGGTGGAAGAGGAAATTGCCACCAATGGTGGTGTGCTGTCGACTGCCGGGAATCTTGTGTTTCAAGGCCAGGGCAACGGAGAGTTCGCCGCGTATACAGCCGACACGGGCAAGAAAGTCTGGTCACTCGATACCGGGTCGGCGATCGAGTCGATCCCGGTAACTTATTCTGTCAATGGCGAGCAGTACGTGCTGCTACCGGCGGGATGGGGATCAGGATCGCGGCTGTTCGCTCCCTCCTGGACGATGGGGACTCCCCGTTCGAAACGCGGTCCGTCGCGGATTCTGGCGTTCAAATTGGGAGGGAACGTTCCCTTCCCGACCCCGCCTGACGTAGTCCCGCCGGTGCCGAAGCCCCCGGTGCAAACCGCTGATGCAGCGACGATCAACGAAGGCGAGAAGCTGTATAAGACTTTCTACTGCGATGGCTGCCACTCGCCGCATCTGGACGGGAGCAGCGCCTGGGTGCTGAACGGGGCTATTCCGGATCTGCGCTACGCTCCGCCAGATATCCACGCGCAGTGGTACAGCATCGTGCTCGCAGGCACCCACTGGGACAAGGGTATGCCGGGATTTGCGAATCCGCCCAAGTTTGCGTTCCCGCATCTGCGGATGAGCGCCAAGCAGGCCGACGCGATTCATGCGTACGTGATTGACGGAGCGTGGAAGGCATACAACGACGAGCATCCGGGAGAAACCGCCGACCCGGCGCATAAGAAATAAGCCGCGGATGTACGCGGATTACCATGGATAAAACAAACCCTTTCCTTTGATCCGTGGAAATCTGTGCTGATCCGTGGCCAAAGTTTGTCAGGCCGGAGAAACCGCTCCTAGTACTCCGCCAGTTCTTTCATCGCCAGATAGAGATCATTCGGCTGAGGCAGAATGGTGTCTTCCAGGATCGGCTGGTACGCAACGAACACATCCTTCGCGGCGACGCGGCGGACCGGGGCATCGAGTTGATCGAAGAGCTGATCGGCGATACGGGCGGCGATTTCGGCCCCGTATCCCCAACTCAGCGTGTCCTCGTAGGCGACCAGAGCGCGATTCGTTTTCGCGACTGAGGTAGCGATTGTGTCCCAATCGAACGGGTTGAGGCTGCGCAGATCGATTAGCTCGACGCTTACTCCCTGCTCGCGTTCCAACTTTTGCGCCGCTTGCAACGCACGCGGTACCACAGCGCCGTATGTGATGACTGTCAGATCCGTGCCGGGGTGCACGATCTTCGCTTTGCCGAACGGAATCATGTACTCCGGGCCGGGATACGCGGCACGCCCATACGATTCGCGATATAGGCGCTTGTGCTCGAGGAAGAGAACGGGATCGTCGCAGCGAATCGCGGTGCGGAGAAGCCCGGCAGCATCGAGCGCATTCGACGGAAACACCACGCGCAAGCCCGGGATATGCGTAAACATGCTCTCGCCGCACTGCGAGTGATAGATAGCGCCGCCGGTCAGATATCCGCCGATGGCAACACGGATCACGACCGGGCACGAGAATCCGTTGTTTGAGCGCCAGCGGATGGTCGTGAGCTCGTCTCGAATCTGCATCATCGCCGGCCAGATGTAGTCAAAGAACTGTATTTCGACCACCGGCTTCAGTCCGCGGGTGGCCATGCCGGTCGCGCGGCCCACGATCGCGGCCTCGGCCAGCGGCGAATTGAAAACGCGGTCATTGCCGAATTCGCATTGCAGGCCGAAAGTGAGCTTGAAGACTCCGCCTTTGCCCTTGACCAACTTTTGCCGGAGGTACTCTTCTCGGCTGCAATCGGCTACGTCTTCGCCGAAGATCACGATGCGCTCGTCGCGCTTCATCTCATCGCGTAGCGTGGCGTTGATTAAATCAGCCATCGTCTTCACCGTCGCCTTTTTGCCGTCGGACGGAGATTCGGTGGCTGAAGTCGTGTCAAACGTCGACGACGTTACATCAAGATCCGGAGAGTAGATGAAATTCATCACCGACTCGGGTGGCGGCGGAAGCGCTTCGAGCGCGTGATCGACGGCAGTCTGCAGCTCTGCCTCAACTTCTTTCTCCAGTTGATTGATGCCTTTGTCGTCGAGAATGCCTTCGCGCAAAACGTACATCTGGGTGCGCGTTACCGGATCGCGTTGTGCGTCTCGCTCCCGCTCTGATTCAGGGCGGTAAAGGCGCTCGTCATCGGACAGAGAGTGTGAATAGGGCCGAATTACGTGAGCGTGAACAAAGGCTGGCCCGAGACCGTCGCGGCAGTATCGGGCGGCACGCTGGAACGCGGCATAACTGGCAACTGGATCGGTGCCGTCGACTTCTTCGAAGTGGAAGTTGGGAAATCCGGAGACCAAGCGCGAAATGCTGCCGCCCGCGGTCTGCACTTCGACCGGAACCGAAATCGCGTAGCCGTTGTCCTGGACGCAGAAGATAATCGGGAGCTTGCCGAGGGCCGCGGCATTCATCGCCTCCCAGAACTCGCCTTCGCTCGACGTGCCGTCCCCAAGCGAAACGTAGGTGACTTCGTCATTTCGAAAGCTGACGTTCTTAAAGCGCCGGTAGTCCGTGGTGTTTGGAGGCGGAGGTTCGGCGGCCTTCGGATGACGCGCGAAATAGCGTCCGACTTCAGCGCAACCAACCGCTTGCAAGATCTGGGATCCGGTGGGGGACGATTGCGTCACGATGTGCAGCGACGGATAGCTCCAGTGCGACGGCATCTGGCGCCCGCCGGAACTGGGATCGTCGGCGGCACCGACACCCTGGAGAAACATCTGGTAGGGTTGAACACCCAAAGCCAGGCACAGGGCACGGTCGCGATAATAGGGGTAGAACCAGTCGTAGCCGGGCCGCAGCGCCAGTCCGGCAGCGACGCCGATGGCTTCATGCCCGGCGCCTGACATCTGAAAATAGATCTTCTGCTGGCGTTTGAGCAGGATCTCCCGGTCATCGATGCGGCGGGAGGTGTACATCAGGCGGTAAGCCTGAATCAGTTGCTCGCGCGAGAGTCCGCCTTGAACCTTTGATTTCCTGGTTCCGTTGGCCAGGGCCAGCTTGGGGTCGGTTTTTGTCGTCGCCATCCGGGTGATTGGTTCCTATGAGTTTAGATTCCGACCAGACGCAACTCGATTCCCCCAAGGGGATTGAACTTGTTGGATTGTATATGGTGAAGGGGGCTTGGAAAAGTAAGGAGTTTCGTGTAGAGTCATGCGCCCTGGTAGCCCGCCACGACGAACCTCGAGCCGTTTCCTTTCAAGAAACACTCTATTGAAATCAGAACCTGTGAGGTAGCCGCGGCGCCAGAGGTAAAAGCGAGTGGTTAGACCATCTGACCTCTATCATAGACAGCGCTCGCAGAAGATCCAGCCCGTCAGGTAGCGGTCGAGAAAGCCTAGGCGCGACGATACATTGCGGTCCATGGCACTATGAGCCTCAGATTGGCACCATCATTTTTTGGGCACAGACGCAAGTGTTTGGCGTCCGATATTGTTCAGTTCTTTTCTGAGCGCCATGGCGTCCAGGGTGGCAAGTGGAAGGCTCAGGAAAAGACTTGTCCTCCGGTCCAGTAAAAAGTAGGCTTCGCGAAAGGCCCTCTCCACTGCCTCAGGAGTTCCCCGAACTTCAGCCGGGTCCGGAATCCCCCAATGCGCGGTCATGGGGTGACCTGGCCATACGGGACAAACTTCTTTCGCGGCATTGTCACAAACGGTGAACACAAAATCGAGTTGTGGCGCACCCGGTTGCTCGAACTCGTCCCAACTCTTGCTGCGCAAGCCTTCCGTAGGAAGATGCGCCGACGCCAACTGCTTGAGTGCCGCCTGATGCACGCGTCCCGCAGGGTGGCTGCCGGCGCTATACGCCGTGAAGTTTGGGCGGCCTTTCTGGTTGAGAATGGCTTCGGCCATGATGGAACGCGCAGAGTTTCCCGTGCACACAAACAAAACGTTATGATGTTTCGGCATCAAGGGCGCCCTCATCCGCAGCAGGTCGGAGCACAACAAGAACCGGCAGTCGCCGGTTTTACCGCCCGGATGAAACCGCTAAAGAACTTTCCGTCAATCAGCGCCGGATCGATTTCGATCGGCATCACTTGGCCCGATAGATATTCCCGGGCATCATCGGCGGTGTAAATCCGTGTGGGCTCGATGTCGATCTGCTCGAATCCGGCAGCCGCCAGCTTCGCGCGGTATTCGTTCTCCTCGAGCGCGCCGGCAATGCATCCCACCCAGGCGAGCACACTTTGGCGAATCTCCGGCAGCATTTCGCCGCGCGTAATGACATCCGAGACCGCGAAGCGGCCTCCGGGCTTGAGTACGCGGAAGGCTTCGCGGAGGACTTTACTTTTGTCGGCAGAGAGATTGATGACGCAGTTCGAAATGATGACGTCGACTGAATTATCCGGCAATGGAATGTTCTCAATCTCCCCCTTCAGGAAT